>NZ_UETR01000024.1:0-41604 GCF_900491745.1 Candidatus Amarolinea aalborgensis
CTTGCCACGGCGCACCGCCTGAATAGTTACCTCTGCACTCAAAAACCAAGCCACATTTGGAACAACGACATGAACGGCTGGCCGGTTGACGGCTGATGGGAGGACAGGTATACTAAGGCCGATGTGTACCTTCTCCATGAGGTGACTATGCAGCGGCGCAACCAGGCTCGCCGGCCAACAGGCTTCCATCTGCTCCTATTATTGACAATCCTCGCCTCTCTGCTCAGACCGGGCTTGGCGTTGGCGGCTCGACTGAGCGATTCGGCTGAGATCATCGGAGCCTCGCCGAAGTCCGCGCCTGCGCCAGCCGAGACCGATGTGCAGAAGCTGCTCAAACGCATGACCGCCGGCCAGAAGGTCGGCCAGCTGTTCTTGGTGAGCTTTCAAGGCGCGGATAGCGGCTGGGATTCGCAGATTGCGGAGTTGATTCGAGACTACTACGTGGGCGGCGTCTTGCTGACGGCCGAAAACCTGGGCCAGGCCGGCGCAACACCGTCGGCCATGGTCAATCTGACTAACCAGCTGCAGGCGATCGCCTTCAATCAGCCGCTGCCGCCGCCGGACGCGACGGCGACGCCGGTGATCACGGCCACGGTGCGCCCACCCAAACCGGCGGAGTTGGACGACAACGCGGTTCATGTTCCCCTTTTCATTGGCGTGACCCATGAAGGCAATGACTTTCCCTACACGTGGCTGCGCAGCGGCTTTACCCCTTTGCCCGATGCCATGGCCATCGGCGCGACCTGGCGCCCCACCAACGCGGAAGCGGTTGGTCAGATCGTTGGGCGCGAACTGGCGACCGTCGGGGTCAATTTCCTGCTTGGGCCGTCGCTCGACGTGTTGGACAATCCGCGCAGCGGCCGCGAAGGCGACCTGGGGGTGCGCGTGTTTGGCGGCGATCCTTATTGGGTGGGACGCATGGGCCAGGCCTACATCCAGGGCGTCCACCGCGGCAGCCGCTACCGCGTGATCACCGTCGCGAAGCACTTTCCCGGCCAGGGCAGCAGCGACCGTCGCCCGGAAGACGAAGTGGCGACCGTGCAGAAGCCGCTGGCCGCGCTGCAGCAGGTAGAACTGCCGCCGTTTGCCGCCGCCACGCGGCTGGATGCGCGCCAGACGATCACGCCCACGGAGGCGCTCATGTCGTCGCACATCCGCTACCGTGGGTTTCAGGACAACACACGCCAGTTGACGCCGCCCATCAGCCTGGCGCCGCAACTGCAAACCATCATGAACCTGCCAGAGTTCAAACCCTGGCGCAGCGCAGGCGGCCTGCTGGTCAGCGACAGCCTGGGTGTGCCGGCCGTGCGTCGCTACTACGATGCGCAGCTGCTGAAATTCCCGCAGCGCCAGATTGCGCTCGACGCGTTTACCGCGGGCAATGACCTGCTCACGCTGACCAATTTTGCCTTGTCCAACGATTACCGCGACCAGTTGGCCAACATCAAGGACACCATTCTCTTCTTCCGTGAGAAATACGACAGCGACACCGACTTCCGCGCCCGCGCCGACGCCGCCGTGAGTCGCATTATCAGCGCAAAGCTCAAGCTGTATCACCAGTTCTCCGCCGAAAATGTGTTGGTAGATGCCGCCGCCGCGGCGGGACAGGTCGGTCTCGATCGGGCGACGGTCGCGCAAATCGCCAAGGAGACGATCACCCTGCTCTATCCAGGCCCCCAGGAATTGGCCGACCGTGTCCCCACCTCCCCCTTGACCGACGAAAAACTGGTTGTATTCACCGACAGCCGTGTCGTGCGCGACTGCGCGGAATGCCTGCCCTATGCGCCGGTGCCGGTAGATGCGCTGCAAAAAATCATCCTGCGCCTTTACGGTCCGCAGGCCACCGGCCAGGTGCAGGCGGCCAATGTGACGAGTTTCGGTTTCGATAAGTTGAAAGCCGTGCTCGACGGCAAGGCGACCGCGGCCGACGCGGCCGTGATCGAAGGTTCGGTGCGCAGCGCATCCTACCTGATTTTTGCCATGCTCGATGTGGCGCCTACCGAAGTTCCCGCGTCGGACATGGTCAAAGCCTTCCTGCGCCAGCGTTCCGATAGTCTGCGCGACAAGAAGATGATCGTCCTGGCGCTCAACGCGCCCTATTACCTGGACACGACCGAGACGAGCAAGCTCACCGCGTATTACGGCGTCTTTTCCAGCACAGAGCCCTTCCTGGAAGCGGCCGTGCGCGCGCTCTTCCGGGAGTTTACGCCGCCGGGCGCATCGCCAGTCAGCGTGCCTGGCACGAACTATGATTTGCAGGTGCGGTTGGAGCCGGACCCGAGCCAGGTCATCCCGATTGCCCAGTCCTCTGCGCAGGCCGGCAGCGATGCCGCCGGCAGCCCGGCGTCAGAGCCGATCCCGATCAAAGTGGGCGACACGCTGCAGTTGGCAACCGGCATCATCCGCGACCGCAATGGCAACGCCGTGCCGGATGGCACCCCGGCGACCTTCCGCCTGGTCTATGCCAACGAGGCGCTGGAACTGCCGCGCCAGGAAGTAACCACGGTCAACGGCGTCGCGCGCGCCAGTGTGAAACTGGAACGGACAGGCGAGCTGCGCATCACCGTCAGTGCGGGCAATGCCAAAGAATCCACCACCCTCCTGGTCACGATCCAGGGCGATTCGCCGGCCTTGATCGCCACCGTGGTGCCGACGCCCACGGCGACGCCCACCGATACGCCGACGCCCACGCCCACGTGGACGCCGGCCCCCACGCCGACCGAAACGCCCGCGCCCACCAGAACGCCAGGTTCGAACGGAATGGGGCCACGCGGCCGGGTTGACCTGTTCAGCTTCTTCTTGGGGCTGTTGGGCGTCGTCGCGGCCGGCGGGTTGATCTATTTGACGCAGGGCAACCAGGATGGCCGTACGCCCGATGACATCGTGCGGCTGCTGGCGTGGGCGGCCGTGTGCGGCCTGGCCGCGTATGTGCTGTACAGTTTGGGCTGGCTGCCCGGGGCCACCTGGCTGCAGCGCAGTCTGCGCCCCTGGGGCGCGCCCCTGGTGACCTTCGTCAGCGGCCTGGCGCCGCTGGCCGCGTTGCTGTGGCACGAAGCCAATGCCCGTGTGCGCGGCAAGGAATCCATGATCGAGAAGACCGACAATTAGCCTGGATGCAGGCCGCGCCGGCGTGCGCGGCGTCGAATGGGAATCTGGCAAGAGAGGCGCGGTTGACCGTCATCTCCCATGCAGCATCTGCAACCAGGCTTGCTCAAGGTGCATGATCGCTTGGGGAAAGGCGCGCAGCATCGCCTGCCGCAAGTCGTGGTTGCGCAGCCCCATCCCGCGCGCGTCAGATCAGAAGCAAGGTTGACGCCGATGCCGGCCACTACGCTGGCAAGAATCGGGTTGCCGGAGAGCAGCCCAACGCCCAGAATTGCAGTAGTGAATAGAACGTCAGCAACCTGATGGCGAGTATCGGTCATGTCACCCTCTCCCCGCTCATATCAGCAAGCCGAGTGTCTATCAACGATCTATCAACGCGATTGCTGATATATTGTTGATAGGAACAGGCAGGGTTATGATGTCGACGTGTACCGTGCCCAGCGGCGCTCACCCTGCCGCTGCAGCACGCCCTCAGCCAGCATCCTCTGCAGGACATAGTTGACCCGCCGCGCATCTGCGCCGAGCAGATCGCGACATTCGGCATTATTGATGCTACCGTGCTCCCTCAAGTAAGCGATGATCCGTTCCTCGTCGGAGAGCGGCATTGGCCCGGTCTCCGTCTTCGCCGCCGAACTCAGCGTGTAATACGCCCAACGCCGCGTGCTGTGCTGCTCGACCAGGCCTGATTGCACGAGGCCACGCAGTTCCCGACTCGCCGTGACCGAGTCCACGTGGTTGAGCCGCTGGTAGTCGCTGTTGGTGAGCTGCTCGTTGTAGCGCAGGTAGACCAGGGCCAAGCGCTGCCGGTCGGCCAGTAGCCGGCCGGCGAAACGGTTCAGCCAGGCGATGGCTTCAGGGCCCATGAGCGTGTGGCTGCGGAAGGTTACCAGGAACGATGCGCGGCGATCCTGGAAACGCGGCGGCTCCAGGTTGAGCCGGCGCATGGCATCAATCATGGCGCGGATGCCGCTGCCGCGGTTCTCGACCAGGTGCGCATCCTCCATCAGGCGCATCAAGACGCGGTTGCGCGTCGACTGCTCCTCTTCCAGGGTTTCTTCGGTGACGTTGCCATAGAGGCCGCCAGGGCTTTGCACTTCCAGCCGGTCAGCGAAGAGCCGCAGTTGGATGTAGCTGCCGCGCACGTAGGGGCTGTAGTCGCGGTGCGCGACCGCGTTGACGACCGCTTCCCGCACCGCTTCTTCGGGGTATTCAGGGATGTCGCGACGCAGGAGCCCCTCGATCAGGCTGCTCTTGCGGATGCTGGCCATCACGTAGTTGACCGCGGCCTCGACCATGTCGGGGATCGGCCCTTCGAACTTGCGGTTGTCCAGGAACCGTTCGCCGCGCGGGGTTTTCTCCGCCTCATCGGCGCCGTAGTAGTGCAGGAAGGTGATGACCAACTGCGGCTCGAAGGTTTGGGGATACGCGCCGAACATCAGCAGGCCGGCCAGGGTGGGACGCAAGACGCCATCCACGTCGCGGACGATGCGCAACTGCCTGAGCACATCCTCGAACGGTCGGTTGAGGTAGGGCGCATCCAGCCGGGCGCGGCGCAACTGCCGCACGTATTCCTCCAACCGCTCGCGATCCAGGTCAGCAAGCGTGGCCTCAGCGACCGGCTCCTCATCGAAGGTCGGCTGAGCGCGGGCAGTCAGGTAGCTGAAAATCTCGTAGCCGCTCATCTGCCGGTTGGTGTTGCCGACCCGAATGTAGGAGCCGCTCTGCAAGCCGGCGGTCTTGTAGAAGCACGGCCTTTGCTCCGGAGCCACCTCGAAGATCTCGATCGCCAGCACCGACTTGCCTTGAATCTCGACCAGTGTGAATTCGGGGCGCAGGGCTGGTTCCATGTTCTCGGCCGCCAGGCCGCTGACTTCTTCCATGATCCGGTGCGCGTCTCCCACGCCAGCCACCTCGAAGGCGCGGTTCTCGTCCAGCCCGAGCAGGATCACCCCGCCGCCCGTGCGGTTGGCGAAGGCCGAAAGCGACTCGTAGAGGCGCTGGGGCGTGCCGCGCTGGGCCGACTTCACTTCGACATCGTTGAGCTCGCTCTGGAAGCGCTGGACCGTGGCGATCAGTTCAAGTAGCTCTTCATTGGTCATGGTCGTGTTCCCGCCTTTGTCTTGCCCTCAGGGCTCCCCTGGCAGAGGCAAACCCCCGCCTATAGCGTTTCTTGATCCCGCGATATCAGTGGTCCCCTACCTTCTCCATCCAAGGCCAGGCGCTATTGTCAAGAATCTTCTCAGTGAGGTAGGTCTTCACAAGCTCCTTTTCGTTTTTCTCGGAGCTCTTCTCGATCTCACCCCATTGCTGCCGCAGATACGACATGCGTGGGTGCGCGCCATCAAGATTCGCCGTATCTTTGAGGACTGCATCAACCCAGTGATAGAAACGGCTGTCAACACACTCAAGGAACAAGCGGAAGACGGCCCAGGCTTTTGTCTCGGTCTGTTCCTTGAGGAACAGCCGGAACCAATGTTTTGCCCAACTGTTCCGCTTCCACAGATGAAGGCAATCGTCCGCAATGTCTGCAAGCCACGGCGAGGCATTGGATGCTATAAAGTTGCGAAGTAGGGTCTCGGCTTGTGCGTCGTCAAGAAACGCCAATAACATCAAGGCCCGTGCGCACTTCCATTGCGGCTGCGGCTGCAGATCATGCATAATGCGCAGTCTGAGCCACTCTATGGCTGTTCCTGCTTGTGCAGCCAGCACCACCTCCAGAAGCGCGCGGTCGCTGGTGCATTCTGCTAGGCGCCGCTCCCATTCCTCTTCTACTGCCGGCGAGGGCGTGGCCGCAAATAGCCCATAGTCTGTCCACGTGATCCTGGTACCAGCCTTCTGATAGCGGATACCTCTGGCGGTGCTTTCCAGCTTCCGGTGGAGCTGGACCCCAAGTTCCGGCTGTTGGACCAACAGTCTGGAACATAACCCTTCATAGAGGCTGCGTGCGCGCCACACAAGCTTGTCAGCCTGCGTCGTCTCGGCGAGAGCCGCGGCGACCATGTCGTGGATCTCGTCAGGGCAATCAGATATGACCTCAGCAAGGCCATTAGCTCGGAAGTATCGCGCGAAAAGCTCGTTACCAGCCTGCCTTTGTTCCTCGATGACCTTCTCCATGGCGACCATGAGTGTTCGTTGACGATCTCCGTAGTCCGGGCTGTTGAACTGCTCCAGTTGGCTGTAGTCTCCGTTTAACCTGCCGCCCCAGTAGGCAGTTCGACCCACGAAGGTAACCGACCTCGTAAACTGACTTTGACTCAACGACAAACGTGTGACCTCGCTGGCATCGTGAATATCACTGCTATCCAACTCCACACCGGGAAAATCGGGCGGTATCTCAGGAACATCAGAGCACAGTCTCTCCCAAACGTGATGGAGATCCTTCCCGTATTGACGGATTTCAGCGGGTTGGGCTCCGCGACGCTCAAGAGCATAGCCCAGCCAATTTGGGTGTACCCGACATCGAAGCTCCGCCCAGGACAACTCTTGCCCCTGTTCGCACAGTATCAAACTCCCCCAATGGTTCTCCTCCGGATGGTGACCACTATCCCATGCCCAGAGACTCTTGATGATCTGCGTTGTAGCTTCGGCTTGCTTAGCCCCATACAGAACCCTCAGCACCAACGACCTCATGAAGCTGTCTGCATGTGTCAGGAACCGGCACAGGCTCACAGCAAAATGCCCTGACGCGTGTTGGGCGCTGCACGCCGCAAACCAGAGCAGACGCCGCAAGGTGGTGGCGTCACTGGCGCCCTCAATCGCGCTCAGCAATTCATTCCAGTCAGCGACAGGCCGAAAGATGCACTCGAACTGCAGCAGATCATGCGCGTTTTGAGGGCGCCCCAACAAGCGAGTGAGCTGCTCTTGGGGCGACATGTGGTGCAACAAAGTGGTGAAAAGGAACGATTCGGCAAGAAGCTCATCATCGGTCCAGGCACTGCTTTTCGCAACCAGTTGCTGCCAGGTTGCCGACAACGCCTCGACCTCATTCGGCGTGAGGAGTGGGGCATAGTCGCGCAGGTTGATCGCTGCCTGACGCAGCGGTAACCCTTCTCTGGAGCCTATTTGCTGTGCCACACGCCGAATGAGACCGGCAATAGCCTCAGGCGCATATGCCGATAGGGCAGGTTCAATCTCTTCGAGAAGATGCTGTTCGGAGGTCATGACCAAGCTGATCCACAGTGACTCGACGGGGATCCCCTCAGCCAACGGTGCAAGCCGCTCCCCCAGATCAGGCGGTACTTCGAGATTTGGGTCAATGCAACAGGGCTTGAGCTGTCTGGCAAGCCATTGTGGCTCCAGATCGGTTCTTTGTGCGCATCGGGCGCGGTCTTCGCGTCGCCAAGTGAACCCCGAAGCACACGGATCATGTTCGTAAAGTTCATCCAATGAATATCGAGGAAACAAGTCTTCCGGCAAGCTTGCAGCCAGTGTCGCGGCTGCGGCGCTTCCCTCATAGCTGAGCAGCCGCCGCGCGGCCTGGAGCGCCGGCAGCGATCCCTGTGTGATGAGGCTGCTCACCTCCCGCTCTATCTCAGTCCAGACTGACTCAGGCGAAGTCCGTAAGACCCAGGCGAATAGATCGTACTTCTCAGGAAACCCCATGATGGCTTCGGCCAGGCACCCCGCAACTATGGCATGCACGTAGCGGCCCCGTGCCTCGTGCGAGATGACCGCCAGCGCAGCTCGTCCCAGACTCAGTAGTCCATCATCCTCGACCAGTGTCATGGAATGACTGGCGAGGCTGACGGTTCCAGTGATTGTGCTCTGACCCAACCGATCTACGATTTCCGCACGTACCCTATCGGTGTTTTTGCCTTCTGGGCCGCGTTGTCCTGGGTAACCGCACCGATGAACGAATCCCAGCCAACGCTCAAAAGCTGGCGCCAATGTCGCACTGACATTTGGAGATTTCCGCCACCGAAGAAGCGCGTGCATGATAAGCTCTTGAGCCCAACGATTCTCAGTGGCCTCGCTCCAGACAAATTCAGCCAGTTCAATGTAGGTCTGTGGATTCAGGGGCAGATAGGCAGGGAATGCCTGCTCGATATCTGGAGTAGGGTTTTGACTGCTGACCCATGCGCCCAACAGTGCCACTTGGCCAGCCACGGGATAATCGGGAATGTGAAGCGCATGTAGTACCGCAACCTCACAGATCGCCGCTTTGATATCGAGACCAGCATGAGGCTCTAGCCAACGCGCCACTGCTTCGGCGGGCTCCGACTCTTGGGCCTTGCACGCAGCTTCGACCTGGTCAGCTAACAGCAGCCCCAGACCATGATGCAGAAGTCGTTCTTGAACCCTTAGTCGCCCTTGCTCCAATCGCAGGACTCCACCAGTCGTCAGTTCCCGATAAACAGTCTGCCGGTCTTCAGTGAGAAGGAGCAGCTCGCTCAACTCACCCGGCAACATCGAACTGGTTCCACCAAGATGCTTGCGTGCTATCTCTCGGATAAGACTCTGGAAATCCGCGTCACTGAGTGGAGTCTGGTTTTTCCGCTCGTAACGATCGCGCCAATCTTCGTAAACGAGGCGCGCAACGGTGATGTCGCCACTGTCAGCCATCCGTAGACGATGCTTTACAACCAGATCGAGATATCGAGGTTTCTGCACAAGAGGCAGAACAGCCGATGGAAGGTCAGTTGTGCGCAAACCGTGCTGCTTAAGGGCTTCGGCCAACTCCTCATCATTATATGGGGTCAGCTCATACCGGCGGACTGGCAAACTGGGCAAGGAGGCGAAGTACTGTTGCCAGTAGATGGTCCTGCAGGTTATGAACAAAGCTACCCGGCTGTACCACGGCTCTGTTGCCAGTTGCTGCAACAGATCGCGCCACCAAGCAGAGCCGTATCGCTCATTGATCCCATCCAACACGAGGATCAAGGACGGCGTATCTCCCGGTGATCGCTGCATCCAATGCCCGAGGCGTTTGCCCCAGTACTCCTCATCTCGTAACGGGGTCGTGTTCTTGATAGCGTTTCGCAGAAGTTCATATGGCTCAGATGATGCTGCCCTGCTGGACGAAACAAAGATCACAGGAGGGAATGATGCCGAGGTTCTGATGTTCTTCGTCAGCCATGATGCGGCCGCCCACGTCTTGCCGTCGCCCTCTTCGCCCGTAAGTACGAAGAAGTCGCGCGTCTGTCCCCAGTCCTTTAGCCAGGCATCCAGTTGCTCCCAGGCCTGCTTTCTTTCGATCAGCCTGACCTTGTCATCTTCAACATCAAGCGTCTGGCCGAAAGCAGCCCGACTTCCAGCGTCTGAACGGCAGCAGTCGCCGAAAGACTGATTCTGGGCCATGCGCCAGTGATCGTAGCCGATGTGCGCAGGCGAGAACTCCGAACGGAGTCTACCCAAGGTTTCCGAGAATCCAGACGCATTGCTGATCGCCTGGAGTTGTTCCTCCAGATTCGTGCGGTGGGCTTCGTTGTCTTTGACACCAAGATAGTCCAGGACGATTTCAGTCCCCGCGGCACAGAGTACTTCAAGGGAACTGGGAACACCATCCCCCGCCGAAATTGCCAATATCTCGATCCCCTTGCTGCGCCCCTCAGTAATCAGCATGTTCAGTAACTGAGCATGGACGTCTCGGCTTGCGACGAGCACCCACAGATCGAGGTCAGGGACAGTTTGACACGCTTGCACCAATTCACCTAGGAGTTCCCGTTCATCCAACTTGGTGTCTTGCAGGTATCGTTTGCATTCTATGCTCGCCTGGCTTCCTGTGGTGGCATCCGAAACCGCATCATGTCCAGCTTGCCGGCCAGACCTGGCGACGAAGAACCGTCTCCCTGTGAGATTGCTCAACAAGTCCGCGATGAGTCTCTCGAAGCTCCAGTCTCCCGAAGCTGGCAGGGTGCGAAACGCATCGTGCAAATCAGATTTCATGAGCATCTCTCGCGGAAAAGCATCTGTTCCTCTGTCGTCGGGATCGCGCCATAGGTGACCAAATTCGCGTTGGCCTCATGCGCCAACGAATACACCGGCTTACCCCACCCGATCACTTCGCGCGCCAGCGCCTCTGTCCTGCTTCCCCGCGCCGCATGCACAAAGAGCACGCGCTCCGCCAGCGCCGCCACCAACCGGTTCCGAGCCTCCGCCAATTCCGCCGTGACCCGTCGCTCGGTCTCTTTGAACGGCGAGAGCAGGAGCAGCCGGCCGTCCGCCAATGGCCTGCGGAGCTCAGCGGGAATGGTCTTGTACATCCCCCGCGCCGGACAGACGATGAGCGGCCCGGCGCCGGCCAGCAGGATTTCCAGGCACGCCCGCTCCACCGGCGTGTGGAAGCCGCCGCTGACCGCCGCGCCGCGGTCACGCAGCACGTGGGCCAGATCGGACGCCTGCACGATGAGGCTGCCGGGGCAGCGCGCTGAGCAGAAGATCGCCAGCGGTCGGCGGTCGAGCAAGGCCAGGTCGCCCAGAGTGGAGATGGCAACAGGGGCATCTGCGCCGAGGAAGGCCTTAAGCGCCACGGGGTAGGAAGAATCGCCAGATTGTAGAATCAACATAGACGCTGTAACTCAGGCAAAAACATCGGCGCGCACCGATCTAACGGGCGGCGTTTCACCGTGAACCAGGCGCCGAACCCTCTCGGTCGTGGCGCGGCTGAAAGTGGCATCACCGCAGCGTGCACAAACAAGCGCAGGAATGCCCTCGACCAACACCGGCAGTCCGTCAATCAGAAAGACTTCGCTCACCACTTCGGAACGAGCCTCGGTCGCGCCACACACTTGACAACGAAACATACTTACCTGCATGAGTTATGATCCTATCCGCCTCACACCTGCCAGGGATACGGCTGGATCGGCTCTGGTTTGCTGCGCCGGTATTCCTCGAGCTCAGCTTTGTCCAACGGATACCATTCATCGTAAGGGTAACGTCGGAAGTATTCTGCCAGGCGCTCGCGAAAGTGCTCGTCCGCAAGGTCGTTTAGGCGAGCCATCCGCAAGCCAATGATATTCTGTTCGAGATAGGCCCTGGGGACGCGCAGTACCGACTGGAAGTCTGCAGCCATCGGCATTGTGAAATCAATACGCGGTTCGGGCGGCAAGTAAAACCACTTAAGGTTATTGCGAGCATGTTGGGTAATGAGCGACATTGTCTTTTTGGGATGGGCAGCCCCTTTGGCGCTGGGGTAGACGGTCTCGAAATGATCAATCTCGCACAAGGCGATATCTCGCGCCCGCGCGACATCGCAATCCTGCGTGATGACGATGGCGCAGACTGGCCGGATTGTCGCCAACGCCCTGATGGTCTCGGCTTTGCGGCAGACTGTGAGCCAGTCCAGCACTTCGACTTGGCGTAGCGCAGGATCAGACAGCACGGGTAACGCCGACGGGTTGAGATCAATGCGTGGGATGCACCGGAAAATATCACCCTGTCGGATGGAAGCCTGAGAATCTGGGAAATCATAAATCATGTTTCATCCTCCAGATCACTCCAATCGAGCGCATCGCGTTCGCGCGCCGCTTGTCGCTCCCTTTCGGCTGTGAACAAGGCTTCATCGGCCAACCTGCACGCCTCGGCCAATGAGATCAGACGCCCCCCGAATGACCCATACTTTGGGGTTGTCTGTGGACGATCTATCAGCCGCGGACGGTAGACCGCCTCGTAGTCTGACAAGCCGCTCAGTACGCTTCTTGCGTCCCACAACGGATCGCCAATTTCACCTAGCCAAAAACGCACATCGGTAGAGGCCGTGTCGCATGCACGCACTGGCATGAAATCCAGGGGCGTCTTGCTGCGAACGTTGTAGCGGGCTGGCGTCTCGCGTATCACAGGTTGTGGTAAGCTCACCGGTGCGACGTCCCAAGTGGTTGTGGATCGTGACAACCCGAGGCTCATAGGAACTGCTCCTCCAGATGCCCCTCGATCATCTTGAAAAATGTATCATGAATGACGTTGTGCGCGGCATTCAGCCAGGCCACGAAGCCTGCGGGCATGTCCGGCGCATCGGAGTCGTCGGAGATCAGGACCATTTCGAGGATCAACGCATCCGCGCCTTGATGCTTCCCACGCGCTAGTCTTATGCGCAACGTGCCGGATGGGTTGGCAGTTGAAAACTCGACCATGGCGTTGAGACCTTTGGGCGCCGGCTTTACAGGAACATCGGTGAATAGGGCTGGCGAGAATGCCAGCGTGATTTTCAGGTTTTCTGCGAGAAATTGGAAGACATCCGCCGTTGCGAAGTCAAACGGGATTGCGTCAATGTAGCGAAGTTGCAGGCTGCCGACTTGCAGCGTGGTGTCCGCGTCAGGATAGGCGCTGTAAAGCGCATCCACCAATTGTCTGCTCTTGGCCTCAAAAGCCTTCCAGGAATAGTCTCGCGTATCATTCAGCGTGACGAGTCCCGGCCCGACCTGGACGAGCGGCCAGGCGCCTTCAGCCGTGCGAAAGCGATGCTGAACGACGTAGCCGAGCATTTCGTCGGGCATGGATGCAGTTGGCAAAGGCTCGTAGAACGGATAATCGCGGCTCAACCTGTCGTAAAGGCGGCCGACCAGCAACTTGTACTTGGGATCAACGGCGACGCCTGGAGCTTGCTGCTGGAGCTGCCAGCGCACTTCGAGGATCGCCTCGATAAGAGGCGGATGAGTGAGTTTTTCTGGTCGCATAACAATGCCTCCATTCTCGTCCGTTCAACCGAATTGTACCATGACTTTCAGCATTCGTTCATCTGTCGGCTCCCATTCACTCGTTCTCATACATCGCCTTCCAACTCATCCCCCATCCGGTACTTGATGTCGTAGTTGATGATGAAGTCCAACTCCTCGTCGGTGAAGCCGTAGTGGCGGGCGAGGACTCGGTCGATCTCGTCAATGATGGGCTTGGCCTGATTGACCCTGAATGACATGCATTCCACGGTCTTCGTGCCTTTGTAAACCCGAACAGCCTGTTCAGCATTTAGACGCAAATGCTCTACGTACCTCCTTCCCAATTGCGAAAGCAACCTCAACTGATCATAGTTCATCTTGCGAGGATCGTAAGGGAATGTTTCGATATCTCTGTTGCCAAGGTGGCGACAATCGGAAGTGATCGTGAAGTACCACCACCAAAGACCACTGCTAAGGGCTGCGATGATTGCATATCTGTCAATGTCGGGTAGTAGGTGGATTATCTTCTCTTCGCTGGAGCCGGTTTCAAAGTCAACAAAGACCTTCCAATACAACCCCCCGCGCCGATAGAATACCTTGTTCTGTGAACTGCGGGTAAAGCAACCACCCATTTCTTTACCATAGAGCCGAAGCTTCTTCAGAATCGACGCGGCCTCCATCATTCCTAATTTTGGAATACTGCCAGGTAGTCGGGCGTCGTCTACGCGAGCATACGCAACCTTAGAGAAGAGTTCAGAACGAGAATTGGAATCCCAGAGCAAGTAGCGGGTCGTTTCAGCGCCTTCGAGTGAGCCACCAATGACTTGGAGCAGAATAGACAGCTGAAGGTTTACGCCGTCGAAGAGCTTTCCCGGCCTCCAGCCGAAGTAGGAAATGAAAAGTCGTGCTGAGTTGCGTTTGAGAAGAGTGATGAGCGGGATCATTCTGTCAGTGCTGAAGGCACTCAATGGCAGGATAATCCCCACTCTGGTTCCTTGCTGGCCTAAGATGCTACACCTTTCGGTAACAAATGCGAAGAGGTTACTGCATGTGTCTGTAACGAAGTTGCGAATCTCGTATGTACTCCGGACATCCTTGTACTCTACGTACGGCGGATTTCCGATCACCACATCAAACCCACCACGCCGCATGATGCCGTAGAACTCCACAAACCAATGCAGCGGCCGGTGAGAGGCCAGCCAATCCTTGTACGCCTTGGCCTTCGCCGTATCCACACCGTACTCGCGCGCCAGCGCCCGGTTCAGCTCATCATCCAGCGCGTCTAGCCGGCGACGCAGCTCCGCCTTATCCGCGGCCGTCACCTGGCCGCCCAGCTCGGTCTGCTGCTGGCGGAACAGACCGAACAGCCGCTCCACGTCCGCGGCCCGCGCCTCGAAGCGCTGCAGGATGCCGGCCTCTTCGGCAAACAGGAGCCGACCCTGCTGGCCGGCGAAGGTCAGGGCGCGCTGCACGTCATCACGGCTCACGTACCCCACGAGGGTGTTGCCCGCGCGCACGTTGAAGTCAATATCGGGCAGCGGCTCGATGTCTTCAACGACCGCCACCTGCGCCACCAGCTTCAGGAACAGCCGCAGCTTGCAGATCTCCACCGCCTCTTCCATGATGTCCACGCCGTACAGGTTGTTGACGACGATGGATTTCAGGATGAAGTAGCGGCGATTGGGGTGCTGCGCGACGCGGGTCAGGACTTTGCGGAAGTCGCTGAACTTCTCCGGCCGGTGCGGCTCACCGGAACGATCCAGGTCATCCACGAACGCCTGCATGCGCTGCAGGCACCCCTCGTACAGCGGCTCCAGCACGTTGAGCGCGGCGAACAGAAATGCGCCCGACCCCACCGTTGGATCGAGGATCGTGACCGACTCGATGGCGCGCCAGAACGCGCGCAGCAGCTCCGGCCCTTCGCACTCGGCGATCAGGTCCTGGGCAAACTGGCGGATGTCCAGGTTGAGGGTGATCAGATCGTTGACCTGGCAGGTTTCGCCGCCCGCCAGCCTGGCCCTGACCTCGGCATAGCGCTGACGCCGCGCCACGATTTCGCGCCAGATCTCGGTCGGCAGCGCGTACGCGGCTGGCGCGGGGCGGTTCCACCCCTGGCGCCGTTCCAACAGGTCGGGTCGCGTCGTGTCCAGGCCATCGGCAATCTCTGGCGGCAGCGTCAGTTCCGCGCCATGGCGCAGGGCAGGGTAAATATAGCGGTCGGGGTCGGCGGCCAGCAGCCGCCAGACCGTCTGCTCTCCTACGAAGGCGATGCGGCACTCGCGCTGCGCCGCGTCCAGCAGATAGGGGATGATCGTGTTCTGGCTGATGTAGCCGGTGATGTCCTCCTTGGTGTAGTAGGCGCCCATCTGCTTCTGGTTAATGTACTTCTCGAAGATGTAGCCCAGCACGTCAGGGTTGATCTCGTTGTCCGCGGCCAGGGGGCGCTCGTCCAGACGCCATTGGTACGCGTCGAAGAAGTCGAAGAGCCGTGCGAACGCGGCGTCGGGCACGCGAATAGTCTGGCCGTGAGCTGTCTCGATCTGATGGCGCTCGAAGATGCCGCCGTTCAGGTAGGGGACCTGACCGAGCAGGCGCCGCGTCGCGGCGGCGCGCTCTGCGGGCCGGCGGGCAAATCCCTCGAAGAAAAGCGGGCAGAGGAAGTCCGTGTAATAGCGGTCAGCCGCGGTCGCCTGGCTGGCGGTCAGCCGCGTGCGCAGATAGTTGGGATCGCCGTCGAGGAAGCCCTTCTTCTGGATGAAGTAGATAAACATCAGGCGGTTGATCATCACCGAGGCGTACCAGCGCTGCAAGCCTTCGTCAGGAATGCCGGTCAAGAATTTGAGGAAGGCGGCGTGCTCGGTCTTGAAGCGCTCGTAGAAGCGCCTGGTGACTCGCTCGACGTCGAAGCCTGCCTTGACGCGCCCCGCCACATCCACCAGGGTCAGGCTCTCCTCTTCCTCCAGGCTAAAGGCGACCGCCTGCAGCTTCTGGATCAAGGCCTCGCCGGTCCGGTTGCGGTCGAAGGTCTGCTCACGCGCCGCGGTCGGCCGGCCCGCCTCGCGCTTCACCCACTGCCACACCTGCTGCGTCTGGTCCGCGTCGGTGTAGATGATCAGGTGCTGGTTGACCGACTTTGCGACCTGGGTTTCGATCTTGCGGCGCGTCGGGTAGGATGGAATCTTGCCGTCAGGCGCGGCCGCGCAGCGGAACGCCGCCAGGCCGCGCTTGTGCGCCACGGCCTGCAAGCGGAATTCCTGGCCGTCCGCGGGGATCACCAATTCCTGCCGGTGCTGATCCCAGCCCAGCTCTTCGATGAAGAGGGTGCGGAGATCGAAGTCCTTAAGGTAACGACGAGCGCGAGCGGTGTCAAGTGGCATGATGCTTTCCCTACATTTGTCGCTGATTCTCGATCAGCCCCAGCGAGCAGATGATCTGCGGCTCCTGAGCCTGGCGTTCATCTTCGACCAGGCACAGGCGGTCATCTTCACGCAGCGCCACAACCAACTCGGCCAGGTCTTCATCGCTGACGCCAGCGCGCAGTTGGCGGTTCAGCGTGTCCGCGGCCGCCTGGCGCAGCGGGTAGCGGTAGATGTCGTCAACCGCCTTGAGCAGCTCCGGATTGTCGAAGAACGTACCCTTGATTCGCTCTGCATACCCCTTGAGCCGCGTGAAGGTGCGAAACCGCGCGCCGGATGGCCGCCCCAACTGCCCGCCCACCGAGCGCTCTTCCGTGAGCACCAGCTCGGCGCCGCGTTTCACCAGGTCATGGTGGGCTTCATCACGCGGCAGGGCTGGCGCGTCCGGCGCACAGGCGGCCGCCTGCAAGATGGCGAACTGCGACTCCGTAACGCCCTGTCCGTTCCGATCCACCCACACCAGCGCATCGTTCCCCTCGCCTGTGCGCATGTAGACCAGCACCCCGCCACTCCCCTCGCCCGTCGCAACGGGAGAGGGGCCGGGGGTGAGGGCCGCCTTCGCCGAGTAGGCCACCGCCGGCAACGCGGGGACCACCCGCTGCAGGCTGGGATCGGCGGCCAGCGCGTTCTTCCAGATCTGGTACGCGTACGAGGCCAGGTCCACCTCCCCCTCGTCATCGCCATCCAGGATGCCGGCCCGCTCGCTGTAGAGGTCTACGATGGCCTGGTCGTTGCGGTCATCCTCGAAGAACGCCTCATCCGTCCCAACGACTTCGGCATTTTCGGTCAAGCGCTGCCGCACACGCGCGCGCAGCCGGATGATGCGCTCCACGCCATCCGCCGGCAGGAACGAGTAGCAGCGGATCGCCTCGGCCCGCTGGCCGATACGATCCACGCGGCCCGCGCGCTGGATCAGTCGGATGATCGCCCACGGCAGATCGTAGTTGACCACGATGGCGGCGTCCTGCAGATTCTGGCCTTCGCTCAAGACATCCGTAGCGACCACCACCCGCAGCTCGTCGGCGGGACGCACCTGCTGGCGTTTCTCGTTGCTCTCCGGGCTGAAACGCCAGGCCGCGCCGGTGGGATCCGGCGAGTCGCCCGTGACGCCCGCCAGCGCGGTCACGCCGCGACCGCGTAGTTGCGCCTCCAGGTAGCGCACCGTGTCGGCGAACTGGGTGAAGATCAGCACCTTGTCGCGTGGATGGTCTACGGTGAGCAACCGGTGTAAGGCGTTCAGCTTGGCGTCGCGGGCCGGGGCCCAGTCTGCGCCGGCGCACCGCTGCATCAGATCCAACAAGGCTCTCGCGTCGGCCGCCAGGTCACGCTTCAGGTGCGCGTTGAAAAGAGCGGGGCGCAGCCACTTGAAGCGGCGCTTGTAGAGCGTAGCGTACTCGGCGTAGACCTGGGCTGCGCGGCTGCGAAACTGCGCCTCGGTGCGCAGCTCGGCCGTCTCGATGTCAGAGCTGGCGCCTTCTGCCTCTCCCTCGTAGTCGAAGGCATCCATCACGTCGCCGATGTCCTCATCTTCGTCGTGGACGCGGCTGTCCAACAGCGCGGCGTCCTGCGCGCCGATGGGGAGCGGCAGGCCCTGCTCGATGGCGTGCAGGAAGATGTAGTTGCGCAGGATGTGGCGCTCGACCGACTGGATGAAGACGTGCCCGCTGCTTTCCAGCCGTTTGAAGAGGTTCGTGCGGCAGAATCCCATCAGGCGCTTCCCCGCGCGCGAGAGGTCGTCCAACGACTTCTTCTCGACGGCCGTTGGGGGTTGGCTCGGCCGGCTGGCGGCGTAGTTGCCCAGCCCGTAGCGCGGCAAGCGCAGACTGTTGATTGTATCCACCACCACGGGCGCGTAGAGCCTGGCATACTGATCGCTCGGATCATCGTCCGCAATGGCGAACCTGACCGTCCTGGGCTGGCGGACGGGGAAGTAGGAGCGCGTGCCGTCCTCGAAGGTCAGGTATTTGCGCCCCGTCTCCGCGTCGGTCTGCGCGTAGTTCTGCTGGATGAAGCCGCGCGTGCGCCGCACCATGTAGAGGCGCATCAGCTCACGCCAATCGTCGGGATAGAGGCTCTTCTCGAAGCCGGCCAGCGAGCGGGGCGAACACTGGTGCCGGCGGATGAACTCCGTCTCGCCGATCTCGCCCAACAGCCGCTCCGGTCGGATGCCCAGGTTCTTGTCCTCAGGCACGAACAGGCGCAGCTGGCTGCCCAGGTCCAGGTAGGTCTTGTTGTAAGGCGTAGCCGTCAGCAGGATGCAGCGGCTCTCGTTCTTCTGGATGTACTCCTGAATGGCCCGGTAGCGCTTGCCCTCGCGATTGCGGAGATTGTGGCTCTCGTCCAATACCACCAGCCGATAGCGGCGCAGATCGGGCAGCTCCTGCAACACCCGGCTGATCGAAAGCACCCTGGCGCGCAGGCGGTACTGCTCGCGGTACCCCTCCCACATCTTGACCAGGTTCTTCGGACAGATGATCAGCGTCTCCAGGCTGTAGTCGTCCTCGAAAATGCGCGCCACGGCCGTCGCCATCAGCGTCTTGCCCAGGCCGACCACGTCGCCGATCAGCACACCCCCGCGCTTGTTCAGATGATGCGCTGCGATCTTCACCGCCGCGGTCTGGAAATCGAACAGGCGGCTGCCGAAGTCGGCCGGGATGCGGAACTCGGAGAGACCGGCGCGCGCTTCCTGCGCCAGGTGGTAGGCCATCTTGACGTAGATGTGATACGGCGGGATCAGCCGCTCGGCAGCCCAGCTCTCCTCGACAATCTCCGCCAGTTCGTCGGAGATATCCAGGCACCAGCGGTCGGTCCAGCGGTCCTCGAACCAGCGACTCAACTTCAGAGCAGCATCCGGGTCGAGCACATCCACGTTCAGCTCGCCCTGCTTCGACAGCCCCGCCAACGTCAGGTTGCTGCTGCCCAGGTAGCCGATGATTGGGTTGATCGGGTCGGGACGATACAAGAGGTAGAGCTTGGCGTGCAAGGGATGCCGCAAGAACAGCTTGACAGTCAGCTTCCTGGCCCGAATTTGGGCTGCCAGCCGGCGCAGCGCGGCCTCATCCTGATTGGTCGGCGCGCCGATGACCAACTGCCGGCGGAACTCCTCGGCCAGCTTCTTCTTCAGGCGGAGGGCCGTCTGGTTGTCCATTGCCTCGGCGCCGTCGGTCAGGCGCAGCGTGCTGCGCAGTTCGTCTTCGGGCAGCCGCTGCATCCCCACCAACAACCGACAGGCATGACCCTGGCCGCCCGGCCACGGTTCCACCAGCGGCGCCAGCTTGCGCCAGCCGCGCAGATTGAAGTAGCCGACGCAGAAATCAGCGTGCGTGGCCAGCTCGACCGTCTGCTGGAGCGCGCTGAGAAGTTGGTGCTCGATGTTGTCGAAGATACGAGGCATCAGAATCTTCCTGTGACTGGAGAGTGTGCGAGATCGGAAGCATGAGTGGTCTTGTGAAGTGCGAATCGGCCCATGCACCAGAGGTGAGCGAGAACCGTCAATAGCCCCGTGAATTCTGTTGACCTGATTCAAGCAGCGGACGGCAGGCTACGTCCAAAATCGCGTTATTGGCTACTACTCGATCTACACGGCGTTTGACTTGGGTTCGCAGTGCGGCATATCGGCGCAGGTTGCGGGAGAACTGCTCTTCATAAACCGCACCGTAGTCACTCACCCCAAATCTCCGTCTGTGAATACAACCTGATCTCCCCCTGTATCTTACGATTCAGGATTTCAACCATGTCATCGTGCAGCGGAGAGTCTGGCGCAAGGTAGAAGATGCCAGGCCGTCGGGAAATCACCTGCGCCAATTCTTCCCGCACAACTCTGCGGATCAGCGGTTCGAGTAAGCTGGCGAGATCTCGGGAATTGATGATCACGGGTTGCGAAGTCTGGTCCGTCATGTGACACTCCTCCGTTTTCTTAACCCTGTTCGAGTCGGATGCTAACAAGGAGCTTGGGGTCCTCGTCCATAATTCGACTTCCTCCGGTTGGGCATTTCCGTACATTGGTTAGTATACCTCTTGCCTCTGTTTTGGTCAATCGAATGCGTGCGCAGAACTTAGGTCGTCATTCGTCTCATAGATGATGATAGATTAGTTGTAGTAGTAGGGGCTGTGGATTTGTGGATAAACCAACCTCACCGCCATCTTGACCACAAGGGCTTGGGGATGCCTGCATCCGCCTCTACTACATCTTGTGGTTCAGCACTTGGGGCCGATCTGGACAGATTGTGGATTCAAGCGGGATAACGGACGGGAAGAATCCGACGGTTGGCGCGTGGTGCAACCAGCGTACAATCCGTCAAACACTAGATGTAGTGGTTCGTCGCACCCGCGTGACGCCTATCTAGGGGTGGTTGGGTTTGGGATAAGGTTGGGAAAAGGAGCTACTTATCCACAAAATCCACGGCGTCGCGCCAGGTTTTCCCCAGAGTTATCCACAGAATGGGCTGATTATCCCAAACACGCTTTGCGTCAGCAACACAGTTTGTGCAAGCGGCCAGGCAGAAGCATAGCGGCTATGGCCTGTCCCAGTTCGCGGGATCGGTGGGGTCAATTTTGGCTTTGAGCTGCTTGACCAGTTCGCGCAGGGCCATGATGGGATCGGTCGTGGGTTGGCTGCCCGTGTATTCCTTGACCAGGAGCGCGACCTGGGTGCGCCACAGATCAGCCTGCTCGCGCAGGTCTGCGCGTTCCATATCGAACTGCTGCTGCAGCGAAGCGGCGCGGCGCGCCAGCTGCTCACGCTGCTGTTTTTCATCGGCCCAGGCCGTTCGATACCAGCCCAGCGGCTGCGCATCGCCAGGCATCACCACGCTCAGGCATCCCTGCGCCGATTGTTCGCCGGGCAGCGAGAGGGCGCCGGTGAGGTACGGCTGTGGGTCGCTGAACCCGCCCCAACCATCCTTGCGCGAGTAGGGGTTGATGCGGATCCCAAAGTGCAGATGCGGACCCGTGGAAGCGCCGGTGTTGTCTGAGGCGCCGATGACATCACCTGATTTGACGGTGTCCGCCTCTTTGACCTTCTTGCTCTCCAGGTGCGCGTACAGGCTCTCTCCCCAACGGTGCCGCAGTTTGACGTAGTTGCCAAAACCATTGGCTTCGAAGCCGATTTCCATGACATCGCCATCGTCCACTGCTACAATCTCGGTGCCATTGGGCATGGAATAATCGAGGCCGTTATGGCCTTTCAAGGGCACGCCGTCGTACGAAAACTGCCCATAGAAGGCCGGGTTGCCGCCAAACCGCTGGCTCATGGGAAACGTGCCATTGAAGGGTAAACGAATGGGCATGAGGTCTCCTGCCGCGCGTGCGTTTGTTTCAGGTCTGATCCATCGCGTCCGAGGACGACGGGGTCGCCGCATCGGCGACGGATGGTGTGGTTTTCTTGGCCGGGGTCGGCCGCGATGCAAACCGACGCCAGGCTTGCGTCAGCCGTTCGCGCCAGGATCGCTGCGCCGCCGCCCCCGCTTGTTCTTGCGCGGAGAAGGGCGGCAAATCGAGCAGCTTGGCATGCATGTAACCGGCCACCACGCGCAGGGTCGAGAGCACCGGCGCCGCCAAGAATGCGCCCATAACGCCGGCCTGGCTGGCGCCCACGATGACGCCGATGAGGATCACCAACGGGTGCAGGTTGACGCTTTGGCCAATGATGCGAGGCACCAGCAGGTTATTCTCAAGCTGCTGAATCAGGGTATAGACGCCAATCGTCAACAGCCCAAACGACAGGTTGGAAATCTGCAGCGATGTGGAACCCTGGAAGAGAGCCACCAGCAGGGCGGGGATCAAGGAAATGATAGGGCCAAGATTCGGGATCACTTCCAAGAGGCCGGCGACCAGTCCGAGCAGCACCGCGCCCGGCATACCGATGATGGTCAAGGCCAGGGTCGTCACCACGCCGATGGTCAGACAAAGGACCAGCTGGCCGCGAAAGAACGATTCCCAGATGCGCCCCACGCGCTGCAGCAGTTCTTGCATCTCCGGTTGATAGGAGGTAGGGAACAGCCCCTCGACCCACGCACGCATCAGCGGCGCGTCTTTGACCATATAGAACGAATAGAGCAGCGTCAGCAGAAAAGCCAACAGAGAGGTGAAGATGCCGATCACGACGTTGGAGGCCACGCCTGTGGCTACCCCCACCACCGTGGACGCGGAGCGTAAAGCCTGGCTGACATAGTTGATCACCGTCGCCGGGCTGAGCAGTTGATCAATCTGGAATTGCGCGACCCCGCTGCTGATCTGCTCGTACCACGGCGTCAAGTCCAACTGAAAGCCAAACAAGCGCAACGATGGGTATGACTGCGGGATGCTCGCCACCCAGGTCAGGAACCGGGTGTACAGCTCATCCCACGGAATCTGGATGTTGCCGATCTGGTCAATCAGAACCGGGATGAGGATGATCGGGATGAGAATCAGCAAGAGGATGACAAACAGGTAGACCAAGCCGGTCACCAGGCCGCGCGGCAGGCGCAAGCGGGTGAATCGGTTGACCAGCGGCTGGATCAGGTAGGCCAGGATGGCCGCCAACACCACGGTGGGAATAATGGCCCGACTCAGGTAGAGTAAAAGCAGGCCGCCCAAGAGCATGCCGATCGCCACATTGCGCTTCATACTGCGATCCCAGCGCGTGAGCGGAGCGCTCGCTGCGACATTCTCAGCGAAATCGCCGGGCTTTGGGTTTTCCTCATTCATAGATAACATCCTGTCCGGTGGTCCCCAGCGCGCCTATTCGAGCGTTGACCAAACAGCCAGCTTGGTTTGCACGCGTCGAATGACTTCGTTGGTAAAATCAGACGTGCTGGCTGTGCCGCGTAGATCGGCCGTGCGCACGCCATCGTAAACCGCTTCGAGCGTCGCCTCGCTGATCGCCCGCGCAGCAGTTGTGGCCGCTGCGCTGCGCACATAGCGCAGGAGGGCGGCGGACGCCAGGATCATCGCCATCGGATTCGCCACATTCTTGCCAAAGAGGGACGGCGCGGTGCCATGCGGCGCTTCGGCCATGACGACTTGCGGCTCGTAGTTGGCGTCCACTGCCAACAGCAGCGACTCAGAGCCGGCAATGGAGCCGAACATTTGCAGTACCAGGTCAGACATGCAGTCGCCGTCGCGATTCAGCGTGGGAATGACCAGCGGATCGCCGCTGGTGGTCAGCAGCAGGGCATATGTGGCATCAATCAGCTGCGGATCGTAACGCACGTCGCCATAACGGCGCGCGGCGGCGTCCATTTCTTCCTTGAACATGCCTTCATACACGGGGCTCACGGTGAATTTCGGTCCGCCAAAGACGGTCGCGCGATTCTTGCGCGCCAGTTGAAAGGCGATTTCGGTCACAGCCCGGCAGACCCGGCGGCTGATCTTTTCGGTGCGAAACGCTATCTCATCGCCGTCCGCGCTGACCTCGCGCCATTCTTTGGCGCCGTAGGCGTCATCCACGGCCATGCGCACCACGGAGATGGGCGCATACAACCCGCTGACCGGGGCGACGCCGGGAATACGTCGGCCTGTGCGAATAATCACCGTGCCGTTGATCTGCTGGCGCAGGATGGCGTTGGGGCTGCCAACATCACCGGGCGTTTCCGGCGTGATAGTCGCGGCTTTGATCGCCAGTCCCGTGCGGCGCATGGCCGCCGCAGCATCGAGCACCACCTGGTTGCGCGTGCGTCGGCGCTGGTCCAGGCTGAGATCGAAGGTTTGAAATGCCAGGGGCACGCCAGTTACGGTCGGTTCAAGCACACGCAACGCTTGGTCAAGCAATTCCTGCCCCGTCTGGTCTCCCTGCAGAACAACAATAGTTTGCGGCTGAATCATGCGTATGGACCTCTCTTATACGCTGGGTTGTGCGCCTACGCCATCGCCGGGGACGATTATGACGGGCCGCTCACGGGTGCGCCGGGGGCTATGATGCCTGCGCACGCCGGAGTTCAGTCTAGACTGGCTAACTTTAACCTAACATGCACCTGGTGTCAAGCTATCAAACCTTCGGCCAATTCCTGCTTTTTCACTCTGCCTTGCGCAGTGGTATAATGCGGGCAACCAAACACGGTACGCGCCGGAGCTTGTCTTCGTGGCGCCATACTTTGCAACGAGTTGACCATGACCCAGTATCAAGTTGTCATCGGCATGGAAGTCCACGCCCAATTGCAGACGGCCTCCAAGATGTTCTGCGGCTGTGATGCGAACATCTTTGGCGCGCCGCCCAATTCACACGTTTGCCCAGTTTGCCTGGGAATGCCTGGCGTACTGCCGGTCATCAACCAGCGCGCGGTTGAGCAAACCATTCGCACTGGCCTGGCCCTCAACGCGGACATTGCCGCGACGGCCGTTTTTGCGCGCAAGAATTACAACTATCCAGATTTGCCCAAAGGCTATCAAATCAGCCAGTACGAACTGCCGCTGTGCGTCGGGGGCACGCTCACGATCACCGGCGATGATGGGCAGCCCAAGGTGATACGACTGCGCCGCGCGCACCTGGAAGAAGACACGGGCAAGTCCATTCACATGAGCCAGAATGGCGTCGCGTATAGCCTGCTCGATTACAATCGGTCGGGCGTGCCGCTGCTGGAAATTGTGACCGAGGCGGATCTCAACAGCGCGCAAGAGGCCTATGACTACCTGACCAAGCTGCGCACCATTCTGCGTTACATCGGCGCCAGCAGCGGCGACATGGAGAAGGGCGCCATGCGCTGCGAGGCCAATGTTTCGGTGCGCACGTGGCAGCAGGCCGCCCAGGGCGAGTACGGCGTCAAGGTGGAGATCAAGAACTTGAACTCCTTCCGCGCGGTGCGCGGCGCCGTGGAGTATGAAGTCAAGCGCCACATCGAGACCATCGAGCGCGGCGGCACGATTCAGCAAGTGACGCTGGGGTGGAATGAGGCAGAGGGGCGCACGTTTGTCCAGCGCAGTAAGGAATCGGCCCATGATTATCGCTATTTTCCGGAGCCGGACCTGCCGCCCCTGCGCATTGCGCAGGCCCTGGTGGAGCGACTGCGCGCGACCCTGCCCGAACTGCCCGACGCGAAGCAGGCGCGCTTCGTGACGCAGTATGGACTCAACGTCAGCGAGGCGGCGACTCTCGTTGCGGATCAGGCCGTGGCTGATTACTTCGAGGCTGCCGCTGCGGCCTATGGCGGCGCTGGCCGCGAGGTCTGCAACTGGATTACCGGCCCGCTTTTCAGCGCCATGTACAACGCCAATCAAGATGTCGGCGCGCTCAAGGTGACGCCCAGCGACCTGGCCGCGCTGCTGGCCCTCATTGACCGCGGCGTGATCAACCGCAACACCGGCCAGCGCGTGCTGACGACGATGGTAGAAACCGGCCGGCCGGCCGCGGCGATTGTCGAGGCGGCTGGCCTGGCGCAGGTCAGCGACGCCGACGCCCTATCCGCGATCGTGCGTGAAGTCATTGCCGCCAATCCGGTCGAGGCTGCGAAATACCAGGCCGGCAATCTCAACCTGCTCAATTTCTTGATCGGCCAGGTGATGAAGGCCACGCGCGGCAAAGCGAATCAAGCGGTGGCGCGTCAATTGTTGGAAGAAGCCCTGTCTGCCTAGACTTTTCGATACGGAGTGAATTTGTATGCCCAAAGAAATCATCGCCACCCCGCACGCGCCGGCCGCGCTTGGCCCTTACTCGCAAGGCATCAAAGTGGGAAACCTGGTCTTCACGGCCGGGCAGTTGGGACTGGACCCAACGACCGGTAAGCTGGTGGATGGACTGGAAGCGCAGACCGAGCAGGCGCTCAAGAACCTGGCTGCCATCTTGGAGGCTGCCGGCAGTCGCCTGGAAAACGTGATCAAAACCACCTGTTTCCTGGCCGACATCAATGACTTCAAGGCTTTCAACGCCGTGTACGCGCGCTTCTTTGCGTCCAACCCGCCCGCGCGCTCAACCGTCCAGGCAGGCGCGCTGCCAGCGGGCGGGCGCGTCGAGATTGAAGTCGTGGCCCTGGTAGAATGACCACAGGCCCCACCAACGTGCGCTCGCCCAGCGGCTGGCGGCGCTTGTTCTTTCCCCTGGCCTGGTCGCGGCCAGGTTCCTGGCTGTTTGCCCGGCTGATGCACCGCCTGGACCGCCCGATCCTGCGCTGGACGCGGGGACGCACGTCCTTCACGAGTCTGCTGGCTGGTTTGCCCATCATCGCGCTGACGACCACGGGCGCCAAGAGCGGTCAGCCGCGCACGGCGCCGCTCGTAGCCCTCGAAGATGGCGACCGCCTGGTGGTCTTTGCCTCGAACTTCGGTCAGGCGCACTATCCGGCCTGGTATTTCAATCTGCGCGCCCATCCGCAGGTTCGCGTCTTGCTGCGCGGACAGGAACGATCCTACGTGGCTCGCGAAGCCCAGGACGACGAGCGTGAGGCCTACTGGAACGCCGCGGTCAAGCTCTACCCTGGCTATCACGCCTACAAGTCGCGCACCGGCGGCCGTCCCATTCCTGTGATCGTGCTGACACCGACAACGGATTAATCAACACCCGAACAAGTTCGGGAGTCCGGACCGGGTTCGGGACTCCTGAACTTGTTCAGTAAATAACCGCGGCAGTATTACCCCGCGCTCGCGGCGGCGCTTGCCGTAAAGGTCCGCTTGTCCTCGTGACAGATGAGCTGGATTGCGTTGCGCCCCGACATGGCGGCAATCGGCACCGTGCCGCCAGGCTCAACCCAGTGCCCAGCCAGGTAGAGATTCTTCAAACCGGGCAGCGTTTTGTCCACGCCCTGAATCATCCACATCATGGTGCCAGTGGTCAGCAGCCAACCACAAGTCGCGCCCATCCAATTGCCAGTGTAGCGCTCATAACTCAGCGGCGTCGCCACATCGGTTACTTCGACCTGCGCCTTGATGCCAGGATAGAGCGTCTCCAGAAAATCAATGACCTGGTCCGCGACCTGGATTTGCTCTGTGTCATACAGCTTGCGGCCGTAGATGCGCTGCCAGTAATGGTAATCGCTCGCCAGCATCACCTCCACGACCGATTTGCCGGCCGGCGCCAGGGAAGGATCGAAGCAGTAGTTCTTGACGCCAATCGCCGTGCGCAGTTCACCGGCAATCATGACGGGCTGGTCCAGCAAGTACATCACCCAATGCGGCTCTGCGCTCAGGTCGCGACGGACGCCGAGCGAAACCTGCAGCTGCGTGTGCACCGGCAGGCGTCCGTCGAAACGCGCCTGCAGCTCGCGCGAGGTGAAACGATTATCCAGCATGTCAACGACCGTGCCCTTGCCATCGGCCGCGGAAACGACATAGTCGGCGCGATGCTCTTCGTCATTGTACAGGCGCACGCCCACGGCGCGGTCATCCTCCACCAGGATGCGTTCCACCTGGGCCTTGTAGTGAATCTCGCCGCCCAACTCCAGGTAGCGCTTCTCGATGGCGCGCGCAAAGGCCAATGAGGCGCCGGCCGGAAAGCCGGCGTTGCCCTGGTGCATGTAGGCCAGCATGGATTGTCCGGCCATGACCGGGCAGTCTTCCCAGGCGAACATCTGCGGAATGGCGCGGCGGAGGAAGGGGTCGCTGAAACGCTCGGCAAAGCCTTTGGCCGACATCGCGCCCCATCGCGCCAGCGGGAGCGCGTAAGGCAGCATCTTCTGTCCCAGGTGCGCCCACTCCCGTGCGCTCAACAGCCCACGCGGCTTTTCTTGCATGGCGGCCATGTCAAAATGAGCGAACTGGCGTACGCCCTGCGCAAAATCTTCGATCAATCCGGCGTCGGCCGGCGCCAGATCCTTCATGTGCGCTTCCAGGCGGTCAGGGTCCGCATAGACAATGAAGGTCTTGCCGCGGCTGTCCCGGATGCGCATCATCTCGGCGTGATGAATGATCGGCCGATCACGCAGTGCGCCCAATTCTTCCCACACGCGGGCAAAGGGCTGACCGGGCGCCGTGCCAAAAAGATAGTGGATGCAGCCGTCGAAGATGTAGTCCCGGCGCTCCCAAGCCGTGCAGAGGCCGCCGGGAAGATCGTGCAATTCAAAAATCTGTGTGCGGTAGCCGTTCATCTGCCCATAGCAGCCGGCCGCCAGTCCGGCAATGCCCGCCCCGATGATGATGATAGATTTGGACATTTGATAACCCTCCTGAGCCAACAAATCCACATGATGACTGATGCGCCGCGCGTTGTGTATGACGCAGCGCAGGAAGCAAACAGGAAGGATGGCATAAGAAAAACGGTCAAGGAGTACATCCTTGACCGTTTTGTGTACATCAGAGCCGCGAGACGATGCGGTTAGCGTGTCTTCACAAACACGACCGCGAAGGAGTTATGGAACAGAGTGTTGCCGCCTTCGCCAGGGGCGCATTCGGCTTCGTCGGTAAAGTTGGAGTGCAGCGGGCGAGCGATGTCGCTGCCGCTGGGGCTTTGCCCGTCGTTGGTGGCAAAGACGGCATACTGCGCGCCCTTCCACATGACGAACTCGAACTTGCCCGGCCCCTTGGAGCCGCTGACGTTCTTGTCCAGAATCTCGCCAGGGTTATCGCCCGGCGTCTGCACGAACGTGATGCCGTCAATGGGGTTGCCGGCTGCATCAATCACCAGGCCGAAGATGTTGTGGTTTCCCTTATTTTCGCACGGCGTCAGGCGGCGCATTTCCTTCAAGACGTACTGATTGCCCGATTGGGGCGCCGCGGCTGGCGCAGCCGACTTGAGCTGGGCCGCGGCGGCCGGGGCTGCACGCGCCGCGGCTTGCACAGGACGCGGGGTGGCCGTTGGACGCGGCGTATCAGTTGGCGTGGCGGTCGGCAGCGGCGTTTCCGTTGGAATGGGCGTCTCGGTGGGCGTCGCGGTCGGCAGCGGCGTTTCCGTCGGAATGGGCGTCTCGGTGGGCGCGGGCGTCCAGGTGGGCGTCGCAGGAATGGCGGTGAGCACCGGCGCCAGGGCGATGGCCTGGCCGCTCTTGGCAGCCAACCCCGGGACGGCGGAACCGACCGAACCACGCAGGCTCTTCTGTGTCAAGGCAACCAGGTTGCGCGGCTCCAGGCTGGAGCTGCGCTGGCTGATGGCGCTGAAGAGGCTAAGCGGGGCCGCAATGCCGCACAACCAGATGAAGAGCAGGACGAGGGCAACCAGGCGCAGCTTCGTGCCCAGGGTGCGTGACTGGAACCAGATGGACAGGTTATTGGCCGATTGCCCCAAGTTCCAGATGGCGCCGAAAAGACCGCCGGGCGCTGGCGCGGTTGTCGCCGCGGCCATGGCCATGGCCGGCGCGGGGCGGCGGCTGGGCGCCGCCGGCATGGGCGCAGATGGCCGCGGCGCTGGCGCGGCGCGTGGGACGGCGACCGGCATGGGCGCAGTGACCGTGGTCTGCGCCTGGCGCGCCTGCTGCGTCCGGTTTTCGGATGAATGTAGGCGCCGCGACAAGGTGCGGCTGATGTTCAGGGCCAGGCTTGGGTAACGCTGCACCAGGGATTCGAAGTCTTCGCGGGCCAAAGCCCACAGGTCCACATCGGTCTGCGCGACGGCGGTGGTCGTATGGGGCTCCTCGGTGAGCAGCGAGCGCTCGCCAAAGAAATCGCCGCTGTGCAGCGTTGACAATTCATACTCTTGGCCGCCGTCCACCGTGGTCAGGCTCACGCGCCCGGTTTCGATCAAGTACAGCGTGTTGCCCAATTCGTTTTGGACAAAGATCGCCTCGCCGCGACGGAACCGTTCCGGCGTCAGCCGGCCAGCCACATCATCGAGCTGTTGGCTGCTTAGGCCAGCAAACAGCGGCACCCGTTTGAGATGGCGGTCCACGAAGCGCTCGTCAGCATCCGCCAGGCGTGCGGCCAGGGCGCGGCTGATGGCCATGCTCAGGGCCGGGTATTGCCCCATGAGTTCTTCGAAGTCCTTGCGGTAGAGAACCCACAAGTTGACATCGTTCACCGCGCGGGCATTGACCGCGCTCGGTCGCCCGGTGAGCAGCGACATTTCGCCAAAGAAACTGCCCGGGCCGACGCGCGCCAGGACATCATCTGGGCTGTCCAGGGACGCGTTGAGTTCAATGTCGCCGTTTTCCACCAGGTAGAGGGCTTCGCCCACGCTGCCTTGCCGGAACACAATCTCGCGCGCGGGCACGTGCTGAAGCAGCATGCGACGCGCCACGGCGCGCAGGACATCGTCTGGGACGCCGGCGAACAGGGGCATGGTGCGCAGTTGATTGACGGCGTTGGATTGGTCGGCCGTGGAGAGGGTGCTGCGCAGATTCCGACTGAGCACGGTGCGCAGTTCAGGCATCACAGAGGTCAGCGCGGCAAAGTCGTTGCGAGGCAAGACCCACAGCAGCGTATCTTCGACGGCGCGGGCATCCTCCATGTGCGGCTTATCGGACAGCAGCGCCATCTCGCCGACGGTCTGTCCTGGCGCCAACTCCACGAAGTGGTCGCCGTTGCCCACCTGCAAAGCGCCCTGTTCGACGATATAGACGCCCTGGCTCTTCTCGCCGCGCCGGAAAACGCTGCGCCCCTGCGCCACATTTTGCGGCTGCAGGTGACGCGCCACCTGGGTCAGCTGCTCGGCGCGCAGGTCGCCAAAGCCGGGAATCTCGCTCAGGCGTCGGGCCAGGTAACTCTCCATCTGCACCAGGCTGCCGCCGAACGCCTGGCTGAGGCGCACACCCATGGGCGGGTTGCGCTCGATCAAGGCGTTCAGGTCTTTGCCCTTGAGCACGAAGGCCTCGACATTGGCCACGGCCAGCGCCGCGGTGTTGCGGGCGCGCCCCAGGAACAAATCGCCCTCACCAAAGACGCTGCCAGGCCCGAGATTGGCCAGCACGCTGACATCGGGCGCGGACAGGCGCACCCATCCGCTCTGGATGATATACAGCGTCTCGGCGGGGTCTCCCAGTTGGAAAATCGGCGCGCCACGCCCAAACTGCGCGCTGGTCAACCGTTCGCTAATGGCGTCCTGCTCTGCCGTCGTCAGATCGGCAAAAAGCGGGGCGCTACGTATCAAGTCTTGTTTCACGCGATTACTACCTCCCGTCGTGAATCAGGTCTCCCATTACCATGTGCGTTGAAAAACCACTTCATACGAGTAATGGAAGCGGCACAGGCGGTTCTCTGCCACCAACTGCGCACATTCCGTATCGGAACTGCAATAGCCGGCGCCCATCAATTCTGGAATAGGAATGTCCTCGTCGCGTACACTCATGGCACGCGTGGTTTCACTGACGACATCGCCCTTATTTGGGTCGGCGATGACTCTGAGCTGATCGCCGTTCTTGTAGATGTCGAATTGTCCCCAGCCCTGATTCGGCGTACCGAGCGCCCAGGGCGAATCTTTACTGCCCGAGATGCTGGTTTCACCCGAATAGACGCGCAGGACCACGGCGCCATTGACGGGCGCCCCATTCGCGTCAAGCACCTGGAAGAAAAAGTTATGGTTGCCTTCGCAGCCATGATTTTCGTCTTTGGTCAATAAGCGCGCTTTGACCACCCGGTAATCCACGGCTGGCCGCGGCGTCGCCGTGGGTGGCCGCGGCGTGGATGTCGCTCTGACCTGCGTCGGTTTTGGCGGCGCTTTTGTGGCGGTGGGAGCGGCGGTTGGGGTTTCGGTTGGTAAGGGGGTCGCCGTGGCCGTCTCTGTGGGGGTTGGCGTGGGCGGCGGCGTTGGCGTGGCCGTTGGCAGCGGCGTCGGTGAGTTGGTCGGTGTGGGGGTGGCAATGAAGAGCGCCACGCGCGCGTTGCTGCTGCCCAGCGCTTCGGCCAACAAGGCCAGGGCGCGAGTCTGCTGCCGATCGCGCTGTTCGCTGATGTACTTCTCAGCCACGAGCGAAACCCATTGCGCGCTATTGGGGAGATTCAACTCGGCCAGACTCGCCTTCGCTTTTCCCAGGTTGTCATCAGCCAGGAAATCTTGGGCAATCTGCACCGCACGCGCCTCTTTGTCGTCGAGACTGAGATTGCCGGCATTGGGGGCGATCTGCGGCAGCGCGCATCCGGTCAACAGCAAGGTCATGACTACGAGCATGGACATTGTCAATGGAATCAACTGGGTCCAATGTCGCTGTCTAAAGTCCATAAAAAATAAAGGGCCGCTTGGTCTGGTGGGAAACTACACCGCACCGGAGCCGGGCCAGCCCCTTCAGTCCTCCAAAAAGGTTTAGCGTCTTTCGTAAAGACCTGGTATAATCTGATGCCGAAGGTGGGACTCGAACCCACACGAGGCTCGCACCTCAACGGTTTTTGAGACCGTCGCGTCTGCCTATTCCGCCACTTCGGCTGTTTGCGGCAGCGGTCTACGAATACGCTGCATAACATTGAGCAGTATAGTGCAAGATGAGGGTTTCGTCAAGTAGACAAAAATACCCGATGGCGCCGGCGGTCAAAATGATGCTGGTCGTGACCCGATCAACCATGTATGAATGAACAAGCCTTGATTGCAGCCGCCGCGCGCGGCGAACTGCGTGCTTTCAATCAACTGATTCAACAGTACCAGGCGCTGGCTTACCATGTGGCCTACCGCATGCTGGATGATACGGACGCGGCCGCGGATGCCGTGCAGGAAGCCGCGATCAAAGCCTTTCGCGGGTTGAAGACGTATCGAGGCGGTTCGTTCAAGGCCTGGTTCCTGCGCATCGTCACCAACAACTGTTATGATTGGCTGCGCGCGCGCGGCCGCCATGGCGTCAGCTCGCTCGATGACCTGGCCGAAGACCCCGACTACGCCGAGGCCCTGGTTCATCCCGGCGAAGGCCCGGAGGCGCATGCGCTGCGCGAGGAATTGAGCGACTTCATTACGCGCAGCGTCAATGCGCTGCCCACTGATCAACGCCTCACCTTGATCCTCGCCGATATCGAGGGCATTCCCTACCAGGAAGTAGCCGATATTTGCAACGTGCCCCTGGGCACCGTCAAATCCCGCCTCAGTCGCGCCCGCCTGCGCTTGCGTGATCTGCTGATGCAGCGCGCGGAACTATTGCCCCAGCGCTACCGTCTGGAAAATGACATTGATAGCCGATGACTCACGATGGGCCATCAGACGCTGATAATCTATGAATAGCAATCATCTTGACCGCCAACCCCAACCAACTATCTCTGATGAGATGCTATCGGCTTACCTGGATGGCGAGGTGACGCCGCAGGAGCGCTTGCAGATTGAACGCGCAGCCGCACAGGATGCGGACACGGCCTGGCGCCTGGCCTCTTTGCAGCAAACCGTGGCCCTGGTCAAGGCGCTGCCGCGCGTCAGTTTGCCGCGTTCGTTTACCTTGAGCGAAGCCGATGTGGCGCCGCCGCGAGCAGCCGCACCCGCGTTCGCGCCCTGGTGGCGCGCCCTGTTCGACCCGATTCTACTGCGCAATGCCACAGCGATGACTGCGGTGTTATTCCTTGCGCTTTTGGTGGGAGACCTGGCCCCGCGCCTGATTTCTCCGGCGGCTGCGCCGGCCGCACGGCTGTTCAAGGAAACCGTGGTCGTGGAGGAATATACCACGCCCACACATCCCGCGGTGATGGCTCAAGCCATGGCGCCGCAGCCAACGCCAACGTGGGAAGTAACCCCCGCGGCGGCGGTGGGGGCGCCAGCGCCAACGTCGGGAGAAACCCGCGAGGCTGCGATGCCAGCGCCAACGCCAACGTCGGAAATACCCCCCGCGGCCGCAATGCCAACGCCAACGACAACGCCGTCAGCCGTGCTGTCCTCGCCCGGCTCATCGGGAGAGGCGGAGGCCACGCCGCCGCTGCCCGAAGCGCCGCCCGCGGCCGCATCTGGCCCCCTGGTGACCACGGTTCCGGCGGTCACCGCACCGGCGCTCGAGTTGGTTGCGCCCGCTTCTGCCCCGACGGATGGCGCGGCCAAGGATGTAGCGTCGCAGACCAACGCGGCCACCCCAGGCCCGAACTGGCTGCGCATCGCCCAGGTGCTGTTGGCATTGCTGACCGGCGGTTTGTTTGTGGCCTGGAGACGCGCTCTGTCGCCCACCCGCTGACCCGCAGAAAGTGCAGTGAAACATTCCCGTGTCCGTTGCCATTGTTCATGACTGGCTGAACCAGATTGGGGGCGCCGAAAACGTGTTGGAGGCGCTGGCTCAACAATTTGCGCGCCCGCCGATCTACACCAGCATGTACTGGTCGGCGTTGGCCCGCCAGCGTCCAGCCTTCGCCGCCTGGGATATTCACACGTCCTTCATGCAGCGATTGCCCGGCGTCTTTCGCCATCACCAGGCTTACCTGCCTCTTTATCCACTGGCCTTCGAGCAGTTCGACCTCAGCCGCTACGAACTGGTGTTAAGCAACAAGAGCGGTTTCTGTCACGGCGTCATTACTGGCCCGGAGACATTGCACCTGTGCTACTGCTTGACTCCCACGCGCTTCATTTGGAGTTTCGACGCGTATCTTCAGCGCGAGGAGGGTTTTTCGCGCCTCTCCAGCCTGGTTTTGCGCCCGCTGCTCAACTACCTGCGCGTGTGGGATCGCCTGGCGGCCGATCGCGTGAATCACTTCATCGCCATCTCGCGCGCCGTGCAAATGCGCATTCAGAAGTATTACGGCCGCGACAGCGTCATCATCTACCCGCCGGTGGACACCGAACGCTTCGTCCCCTCGGGCCGGCCGCCAGGTGATTACTATCTGGCCGGCGGCCGCCTGATTCCCTACAAACGGGTGGATCTGGCCGTGCGCGCCTTCACCCAACTGGGGCGGCCGCTGCTCGTTTACGGTGAAGGCCGTGATCTCGACAGTCTGCGCGCCCTGGCCGGGCCGACCATCACCTTCCTGGGGCACGTGTCCTGGCCGCGCCTGGTGCAGCTTTTCCAGGATTGTCGCGCTTTCATTTTTCCTGGCCTGGAAGATTTCGGCATTGCGCCGGTCGAAGCTCAGGCCAGCGGCCGGCCTGTCATCGCCTACGCCGGCGGCGGCTCGCTGGACACGGTGGTGGATGGCAAAACCGGGGTGCTTTTTAGCGAACCGACCGTCGAGTCCCTGGCAGCGGCTGTGCGCCGCTTCGAGACCATGACTTTTGATCCCGACCAAATCCGGCGCCATGCGGAACGCTTCAGCAGTGACCGCTTTTGCCGTGATCTGGACGCGATCATCAACCAAAAACTGGATGCGCACCGCGCGGCCCTGCGCCAGGCAACCCGGCCGTTGCCGGACGAAGCGCCCGGACGCGAGGGCCCATCCTAGGGGAATCATACCGATGGAACTACGTCACTATGGAAAGATCATTCTGCGCCGCTGGTGGCTGCCAGTCATCTTGGTTGGCCTGGTCGCCGCGTTCAGCCTGGCGACGCTGCGTCCCTGGGTCGCGCGCCCGCCTGCGTTCACAGCGTCCATGCGTTTCAACGTCGGTATGCAGCCGGAGCCGCGCCCAGCCAACACGTACACCTACGATCGTTATTATACCTGGCTGGGGAGCGAGTATCTGATTGACGATCTGAGCGAGATTGTCAAAGGCAGCGCTTTTGCAACCGCTGTCAGTCGCCGCCTGGCCGCCGGCGGCTTGACCCTAGCGCCAGGCGCCATCCAGGGCAGCACGCAGGCCGGGAAGCTGCATCGCATCTTGACCATCAGCGCCAGCGGCGGCAATGCCGACGAGTTGGCCCAGGTCATGCAGGCCATCAGCCAGACGATGCAGAGCGACCTGCCTGCTTTCTACCGCGGACTGCTCAATCGCGAGACTGACGCGGCGCCGATTGCGGTCATCCTGGTTGACGGCCCGCACATCGGCGCGATTGGCCCCAGCCTGCGTGACAAGCTCGATCTGCCGCTGCGCCTGGGCCTGGCGTTGTTGACCGGCCTGGCCTTGTGCTTTTTCCTCGATTACCTGGATACCAGCGTGCGCGACCGCGCAGATCTCGAAGCCCTGGGACTGACGGTGATCGGCGAGATTCCCCGGCGTTAGCAACAGGCGCCCGTGGGGGATTTGGGCTTTTTCGTTCGTGTGGTAGAATCACGGCGGGCGAAGCGTGAGACGTGAAGCGTGAGACGTGAGATCGAAGAGGAAAGATGGAATTACAGGATTATCTGAATATTCTGCGCAAGCGCGGGTGGATCATTGTCGCCCTGGCGATTCTGGCGGCGGCGGCGGCGTTTGGCTTCAGCCTGACACAGACAAAGATCTACCGCGCCAGCGCCAAAGTGAGCGTCGTGCCAGGTACGCCTGATTGGGGCTTGGGCAACACGGCCAAAGATCTGCTGCGCAATTTTGTCATCAACATTGACACGCACGATATGGCCCAGAAGGTGATTGACCGCGCACAGCTCGATATGACCACGTATGACCTTCTCGATCGCACGGAAGTCAGTTCTGATTCCTCCAACTTCACGATCCAGATTGATGCCAAGGATGAACGCCCAGAGGTCGCCAAGGAGATCGCCTTGACCATGGCGGACATCTTCGAGGAAGAGCGCACCGCGTATTACAATCAACAGGACAAACGTGATCGTATCGAGGTCAAAGTCATTGACCACGTGATTGACGCCCCGCTGTTTCGGCCCAATCCCACCCTGAATGGCGCCGCTGGCTTTGTCCTTGGCCTGGTTCTGGGCACGATCTTGGTCCTCTGGCTGGAGTGGCTGGAGGCGGATGTCTTGCGCACACCGCAAGCGGTTGAAAAGCATCTCGGCCTACCTGTCCTCGGTTCCATCCCGGCCCAGGCTGAATGACGCAGGATCAAGAGGGAAACGAACACATGATGACGAATGTCTTGGTCACGGTGCAAAATCCGCGGTCTCCCATTGCCGAAGCCTATCGCGGCTTGCGCACGAATCTGACTTTTTCCAGCCTGGACCGCCCCCTGCGCAGTATGTTGATCACTTCAGCCGGGCCAGAAGAAGGCAAATCCACGGTCCTGGCCAATCTGGCGGTGGTTGAGGCGCAAGCCGGCCGGCAGGTGATTGTGGTAGACGCGGACTTGCGGCGTCCGCGCCAACATGAGTTGTTCGGCCTTAGCAACGCGACCGGACTGACTACTCTCCTGGCCGACGAGAAGGGCGACCCTGCATCCTTTTTGCAGACGACGAGCGTGCCGGGCCTCCGTGTGTTGACCACAGGCCCCCTGCCGCCCAACCCCGCCGAACTGTTGGCCTCACAGCGCATGACTGCCGCCCTGACCGGGCTGTGCGCGCTGGCCAACCTGGTCCTTCTTGATGCGCCGCCCATCGTGGTGGTCACCGATGCGGCCATTCTCGCCTCCCAGGTGGATGGGGTTTTGCTGGTGGTCAACGCCAACGGCACGCGGCGCGAGCATGCGCAGCGCGCACACCAACTGCTGGCCAAAGTCAATGCACGCGTGGTGGGCAGCGTTTTGAACAACGCCGCGCCCGATCGCAGCCTGCAAACGTACTATAAATAGGCCGTACGGCGTCCGTTGCGCCGATGGCCGTGTCACAGAGAGGTAGTTTTGTGAAAGGACTCATCCTGAGCGGCGGTAAAGGGTCACGACTCTACCCGCTGACGTATACGAACGCCAAGCAGCTCGTGCCGGTGGCAAATAAACCGGTGTTGTTTCGTGTGATCGAGGCCATTCGCGATGCCGGCATTCACGATATTGGCATCGTGGTGGGCGTTGATGACAATGCGCGCCAGGTGCGCGATGCGGTGGGCAATGGCAGCCGTTGGGGGGTCAAGACGACCTTCATTCCCCAGGAGACTCCGCTCGGCCTGGCTCACGCGGTGAAGATCAGCCAGGAGTTCCTGGGCGAGGATCGCTTTGTGATGTTCCTGGGCGACAACGTCATCGAAGGAGGCATCAGCCCGTTGATTCGTGAGTTTGCCTCCAGCGCGTGGAACAGCCAGATTGTGCTGACGCCGGTGGCTGAGCCGCAGCATTTCGGCGTCGCCGAACTGGACGAGGCGCAGCACATTGTGCGCCTGGTGGAGAAGCCGCGCAACCCGCGCTCCAACCTGGCGCTGGTTGGCATCTACATGTTCGATCATCACGTCTTCGAAGCGGTCAACAGTATTCATCCATCCTGGCGCGGCGAGTTGGAGATCACCGACGCGATTCAGTGGTTGGTGGATCATGGGCACCAGGTTCATCCCTACGTGCACCGCGGCTGGTGGATTGACACCGGCAAGCCCATTGACATGTTGGAAGCCAACAGCCGCGTGCTGGATGAAATTGAGCATGTCATGCTTGGTTATGTGGACCGCGATTCACAGGTGGGCGGCAAAGTAACAATCGAGCGCGGCGCGGAGATCATCAACAGCGTGATTCGCGGCCCCGCCATCATCGGCGAACATACGCGCATCATCAACAGTTACATTGGGCCGTTCACCTCGGTCTTTCACCATTGTGTCGTCGAGGACAGCGAAATCGAACACAGCATTGTCCTGGAACACAGCCGCATCATTGGCATCGAAAGCCGTATCGAGGACAGTCTCATCGGTCGCTATGTCGAGGTGGTGCGCTCTCCCATCAAGCCCAAGGCGCTCAAGTTGACGCTGGGCGATCACAGCCGCCTCGGTATCCTGTGAGCGTTAGCGGCGAGGAATAGCTGATTGTGCGTAACTTCTTAATTACCGGAGGCGCAGGCTTTATCGGCGCCAACTTCACCCACTACCTCTTACGCAACTACACCGATATCAAGGTCGTGGTGTACGACAAGCTTACCTATGCGGGAAACCTGGACAATCTACTCGACGTGGGCGATGACCCGCGCTACGCCTTTGTCCAGGGCGACATTGCCGATGCCGACAGCGTCGCCGCGGCGATTCGAGACCATCAGATTGACACCATTGTCAATTTTGCGGCCGAGTCGCACGTTGATCGCTCTATCATGAACCCTGACGCCTTTGTCAAGACCGATGTCTACGGCACCTACGTCTTGTTGGAGGCTGCGCGGCGTTTCAACCTGGAGCGTTACCACCAGATTTCCACCGATGAGGTGTACGGTCATGTACCGGTTGGCTCGTCGAAGGAAACCGATCCGCTGGAGCCGCGCTCGCCGTACGCGGCCAGCAAGGCCAGCGCCGACCTGATGGTCAATGCCTATCATATCACCTATGGTCTGCCGGTCACGATTTCGCGCGGGTCGAACAACATTGGCCCTTATCAGTATCCAGAGAAGGTCATTCCGCTCTTCGTCACCAACGCGATGGATGATGTGGCGCTGCCTTTGTACGGCGATGGTTTGCAGATGCGCGATTATCAGTATGTCGAAGATCACTGCGAAGGCATTGACGCTGTCTTGCGCCGCGGCCAGATTGGTGAAGTCTACAACATCGGCACGGGCAGCGAGCTGCGCAACATTGACATGACCCACTTGCTGCTCGACACCCTGGGTAAGCCCTACAGCCTCATCCAGCCGGTCAGCGACCGCCCCGGTCATGATCGCCGCTACTCGCTGGATGTGAGCAAACTCAAGGCGTTGGGGTGGCAGCCGCGTCACACGTGCGCGGAGGCGGTGGTCAAAACGGTGCGCTGGTATCAGGCCAATGAGTGGTGGTGGCGTAAGATCAAGAGCGGCGAACACTACCGCGCCTTCTATCAGCGCCTCTATGCGGGGCGCGAGATACGAACCTAGCGCCGGGACAACCTATCCACCATGATGGTCATGACATGGGTTTTGCCCATCTTTGCGTTCGATGGCCGCTAAGCTCAGCCCGCTGTCCCTGGCGTCTCTAAATCGCCAGGGACAGCGGGCTGTACGCCGGCATCCCCACGCCCTGCTCGCGGCCATCATCTTGTTGGGCGCGTCCCTACGGCTTCTGCGCCTCGATTGGCAAGACCTTTGGCTGGATGAGGCTTTTTCTCTGCACATCGCGTCTTTGCCTTGGTCAGCCACCCTGGCTGCCATCCAACAGGATGTTCACCCGCCTCTGTTCTATCTCTTGCTGCATGGTTGGATCGCGTGGCTAGGCGACAGCGCCTATGCTTTGCGCCTGCTCTCTGCGCTCACGAGCGTACTGACGCTGCCCGCGCTCTATGCGCTGGGGCGCGCGCTGCGCCTGGAGCGATCGTGGAGTCTGTTGCTGACCTTTCTAATGGCAACGGCCTATTTTCCCATCCGTTTTGCACAGGAGACGCGCTCGTTCAGTCTGCTTCTGCTGTTGGCCCTCCTTTCCATGCTGTGCTTTGTGCGCTGGCTTGCGCGCTGGAATACGTGGGATCTCCTGGGTGTGCTTCTGCTGACGGTGGCCCTGATCTACACCCACTATTACGGTCTTTTTCTGCCCGTGGTGCAAACGGCGTGGCTTGTTTGGCGTGCACCGCGCCAACGGGCCTGGCTTGCGCCGTGGGTGCTGCTGCTTGGCGTCCTGGCGTTGGCCTTCTGGCCCTGGCTGGCCGTGGTGAAGCAGCAGGCGTTGACCCTGCGCATGGTCACGCACCAGGCGCCGTCCTCGCTGACAACCATCGGCGAGCTGCTCTATCGCTTTGGCGGCCGCAGCTTTCTCTTGGCCGGCCTCTGCTGCCTCTTGATGGGCTTCTCCCTGCGCGCGCCGCGCGCCGCGCCGCCGCGATCGCCGGCTGCGCTGACCCACGCGGGCCTACTGTGGCTTTGGCTGATCTTTCCTGTGCTCGTGCCTCTGCTGCTCACTAACCTGGCGGCCACCTTCACCTACCGCAATGCCATCATCAGCGCGCCCGCTTTCTGGTTGTTGGTGGTGGCGGGCTGGCGGCAGGTGCGTTCGCGGCGTGTGCGCAGCGTGCTGTTCGCCCTGGCGCTGACGCTCAGCCTGCCGGGTCTGATGCGCTATTACGTGGAGCCGGATAAAGAACAGTGGCGCGCGGTGGTGGCCTGGATTGCGCAGTATGCCCAGCCTGGCGATCTGCTTCTGTTCGACAACGGGCCGACGCGCCAACCGTTCGCCTATGCCGCCCGCGCGGCGCCCACGACATGGGCGCAGGAAACGTTTCCCAACTTCGAAGGCGATCCCGATGCGGTGATCCGCCGCTACGCCCGCCGCTATCCACGCGTATGGCTCATCGCCACGGTCTACGGCGAGGCTCGTTTGGATTGGCGCTTGGGTCTGTTGACGCCCTATTATCGCCTGCGGGGATGGATGCCGTTTACGGATGTCATGCCCGTGCTCTTGGAACGTCAGCCAGGGCCGCCTTGAAGCAGAGGAAAGGGATTTCCAACGCAAAAGCCGCACGGAAAGTGCGGCTTTTGGTGATGCAGGACCATGGGCGCGTGCGCGGCTACGCGGTCACGTGGGCCAGGCGGTGGTTGGTGAAAATGGCCGCCACGAACAGGGCGATGGCGGTCGTTTGGTGCAACAGGGCCAGGGGCAGCGCCACGTTGAAGAGCACGACGCTGACGCCGAGCGCGATCTGCACCGTCACGATGGCGATCAGCACCAGCGCGCCGGCGCGGGCGCTGCGCAGACTGCTGTCCGCACGCGCGCGCCAGTAGACGATGAAGGCCAGCGCCAGCACCACAAAGGCCAGCCAGCGATGGATGAACTGCACAGTGGTTGGGCTGTCCAGGAGATTGCGCCACCACGGTTCGACAATCGCCAGCAGCCCCGGTGGGATGAGATAGCCGGCCATCAGCGGCCAGGTGTTGGAGGCATGGCCGGCTTTAAGCCCGGCCGTCAGGCCGCCGTAAGAGATCTGCAAGAGCACGACAGCCATCAA
>NZ_UETR01000012.1:0-138677 GCF_900491745.1 Candidatus Amarolinea aalborgensis
GTGGTGGCTGGGTGGCAGATGCTCGAGCAGCGCGGAAATGATCTTGATCGCTTTTCCTTCGGCTTCCACCATCCACGCCACATCGCCATCTTTCAGGCGCTTGACCCGCTCTACCTCGAAGTAGCCGCGTGGGTTGTCCGCATCAGCCTGGCGAATCGCGTCGGTCATTGCGGTCAAGCCGCCGGCCGCCAGCATCTGCATCATCATGGAGGTGCCGGAGCGCGGCAGGCCGGAAACAACAGTCACATAGGTCAACGGAGCCGCCGGTGACGGCGTCTGGTTTGGGTTCTGATTGGAATTCATCCCTGGCAGTCCTTTTGGTAACAGGTCGCCACAAAGACGCGGCTGCATGAGCGGCGGTCTCACGCCTTTCTCTCCGTGAGTCAAGATCAGTGTGGCAAACCACTGGTTGGCGGCATTGTAACACACGCCGCTTGTGGCACAAAAAATACCTCCTGCAAACGGCTGCTTACAGGAGGCATCGGTATCTAGCGTGGGGACGGGGAGAGACGCATCAGGACGCTGGCGTGGGCGCGGCCTGCGGGGTTGGCGTCGCGCCAGTTTCAATCTGGATCAGGGCCTGCTTGAACTGCTCATACGGCAGCGCGCCCGGAATGCGGGTGCCTTGGCCATTCTTGATCAGGAAGAAGTTGGGTGTGCCGCGCACCTGCGCTTGCTGCCCCAGGTTCAGTCCATCCTGCACCTTCGCTTCCATCTGTCCCGAATCGAGGCAATCGTTGAACTTGGCCGTGTCGAGGCCCAAGTCTTTGGCGAAGGTCTTGAAGATTTCTGGAGCTTCGGCCTTGCCTGACCATTGCGACTGCTTGGCGAACAGCACATCGTGCATTTCCCAGAATTTGCCCTGGTCGGCCGCGCACTCGGAAGCCTCCGCCGCCTTGGGCGCTTGCGGATGAATGGGCAGTGGGAAGTGAATGAAGACCACCCGCACCTTGTCGGTGGCAATCCATTCCTTGTCAAGCAGCGGTTCTGTCTGCTCGAAGTGCTGCAAGCAGTAAGGGCATTGGAAGTCAGAGAATTCAATGATCAGGATCGGCGCGTTGGGGTTGCCCCGATGATGATAACCGGTATAGGTCAGCCCGGGACGCGCGGGATCTTCGGCAAAGGGATCAACACCCTCCGGCAGGGGCGTCGCGGTCGGCGCAGGGGACTCCCCGGCCTGCGCCTTCTTGATGGTCTGTTGGAAAACCTCGAACGGCTGCGCGCCAGAGACAAACCAGTATTGATGAAGAAAGCCGCGTTCCTGTGATGCCCTTCTGCACGCCTTCGGCCTTATCCTGGCTGGACCGGCGGGCGAATTCAATAACCAAGGCAGGCGGTTGAACGCCGCTGCACAGGCCCAGATCACGCATAATTTGAACAGGTCAACTGCCCCAGCCCTGCTGGCCCAGCGCTCGTTGTGCAGGAGCAAAGAGCTCTGATGCACACTACTGCTTTTTTTGCAAGCCGGCGCAGTGTGTGGCCCCAGCCGCCTTTTCGGCCTGTGGCATCGCTACCTGTACAGTAAATCCTGAACACGTGCTTCGACCAGGCCAGTCTTGACATATTCGATCTTCGATCAGCGTATAGGTCTGGCGACATGGCGTGAGCAGAAGGGCACCCGACACCCGAATACTCGATCGTTCACCGGCGCATTAGGATCGCTGCGCAACCAATCGCCTTCGTCTGGCCCTTCGGTCATTGCCGCGATTGCCCACCGGATTTGTCACCACGCTGGCCGGCGGCCGCGCCGCTGGTTCTGGCTGATTGCTGCTGGTGGCCGGTGCGGTCGTCGCCGTATCGGTCACGGGCTTTGGTTGCCTGGTTGCGCAAGCCCTGAGGACTGAAGAGAAGCCCCGGTCACAAGAAACCATCCCGGCAATGCTGAGAAAGCTGGAACCATCGTTCTGGCGAGAGTTATCTTCCCTTCTGCCACCACCGGCTGCCGCGCAAGCCGATCCGGTCTGGTGCAATTAAAATGAATCACCGCCTTTGACCCTGTGCAGGATGCAGGCCACCCGCAAACGATTTTATCGGCAGCTATTTGGGCTTTGTCCTCGTTACAGTAGACTCCATCATACACCGCGGCTGATGGCACGGACCATGATACCTACAGGAGGCGCAGAAGGCCATGACCACGACTCCCTGCTCTCGTGCTTCATCCTAACGCAACGCACCGGCTATCCTCGAGACGCAAAACGCCGGATTACCCAGTTGTACGCCGACATACGCCCGCCGCCCCAGTACGGTGATGGGCGTGCGCTAGACGCTGGCCATGGTTGCGCCGCCTACGGCGCCGAGACTGCGCGCGGTCGGGCCCGGCGGAGGAAGGGCGCGCGCCAGGGTCTCATATCGTTTCGATTTTTCACGGCGGATGACATCCGGCCATTGATTGGACATAGCTACCAGCGCCAATTTACAAATCCGTGAGATCTGGTTGCAGGTGCGCCCAGCCGCTGCACCGGCCTCTTATCAACTCTGCCCTGGAACCGGATGAGCGGGTCTACTTAGCTGCATCGGCGGCGTGCGTTCACTGTGATCCCCCAATATCGATCTAAACCGCTAACCAGGCCGGGGTTTGAGGTGCACACGTGGCTGGAATGTCTATCCGGTTCGGCAAGGTTACTGCTGCCGTCTGATGTCAATTCCAAGCCGATGTTCATGCAGTTCAGAGTTGTGCTGTGAGCAGGAAACAGTGGGATTGCGACTGGCTCCGAGGGCCTGTGTACGAGTTATCTACGGCATGTCCGGGGTCATCGGGCTGCCGAGCGCCGGGCGTGTTGTATATTCGCCGCATCTGCTGCTGCACTACTACCTGGATGGACTGGCACCTGGACTGCTGTGCGCTACGCTTCTTCGTTTTTTTCATGGTATCCGGCGACGCAGTGATGCTTTTACCGCGGCTAACCGTGCGCTGGTTCGAGCTGACGCAGCCTGAATGGTAGCGCCGCCAGGTGACAGCCCCAGGGGAGCATTTCATTCACCAATTCAGGCGCCAGGCTAGCCTGGCCTGGTGCCCGCGCAGCAAAAATGGTCTATCGGCGTGATGCGGCATGGTTTCGGTGGCCCAACACCGACGGGTATCGGTCCCACTGGTCAGGATTCAGCTGGCTGGAAGGTGCCAGGGGCTGATTGACATGATTGCCCCCCATACCTACGGCAGCATTCTTGAAGCCAGCGGCCAACACCCCGCACTTCGAGCAGTGGTGGCCTATGCGGCCCAGGCGGAGAGAGCAATGCGCCGTCTGGCTGCGGGATTGGGCGAGGTGATTGATGTCGGTGATCCGCCGCCGCATTGACATCGGCACGCACAGCCGCCGCCTGCCAGCTATTTTTCAAGCGGCCTTGCCCGGATCCAATCAACAAGTTGGGGAGGCGGCCTGCGCCAGGGGTCAGCATCGACGGCCGCGCTCGTACCCGTCCACTCTCGGCTGAGGTCATTGTGGTTACCGCGTTTGCGGTGGAACCAGATCACCGAGGATCGAACCGTCGTTCCGACAGAGCAGAGTGCATGTCTTCACGAACAGGAGCCAATGAGCGGTCATTCTGGCGGCCCGTGGTATCCATCGCCCGATCACCACCGATCCTCTGCGCGACCTGATGCCACCCAGAGTCGGGATTCACCAGCATCACTGAATGGCTTTGATAAGCAATGGACGAAACGTCGGGTACTGCACTTCTGCTGTTTGAGCGTCGGCTACCTACGACTTTGATGGTAGATCGGATCATGAGAGTCCAACGCTCGATGTGCGGATCCGACATATGATCAGCAGCCCGCCACCCAGCGGACCGGTCAGGAAGCCTGATTTCCATGTTTGCGTTGAGGCCTGAAATTAGCATCAATCGCAAATGACGTACAGATCGGGGATGGAAACCATCCCTTTCTCAATTCCGCGACGATAACGTCTAATCCAGTAAGAGCACGTCCGTGACTGCCGCGCGCCCAGGATGAAGCGTAACCTGCTGTCTCTCTCTTGAGCCAGCCGCTAACTTACCAGTGCCTCAGGAATTCTTCGTGCGCGATCCTACGAACAGGTCAATAATGAGTTCAGGCATCGAGCACCCCCCGCAGGATCAGCGTCGAATAGTCCATCCTCGCCGCCGGCCGACAGAGTGTTCCTGGTCTCTTCATCCTGAAAGTATCCGGTGACGTCAAAGGCGATATGGGTGCCCTGATCCCGGGTTCACTGCAACAGGCCAATATCCCGGGTTTTCCTGCCCGAACACTTTTGGCGCCAAAACAGCGCCGAATGGGTGAGCCATGATCAATCGCTGCCCTGATCGAGTGACGAGTGAAGTAAGCAGGTCGGCGATGGTTCCAGCCGACGTGATGTACACCCGTTCTCCGGTTCCTCGAAGCCACCCAGTGATCCGCCCCGGCGATTGACGACGATGCATAGCGCCAGCACGCGCAGGGTGCCCCGGAGATAATGCGAGAGAGAATGTCCCTGTCTTGCAGCGAAACGACGATGTCCAGGTGCCGCGACGCGTCGAGATCAACGAAAACGCCTTCCACCGTCGGGAATGAGCGTGCAGCAAAAGCGGACAAACCGCCCGGAAATGTTTCTGATGCTCTTTCTCCTCTTCCGGTAGAGGAAGGGTGCGATATTCCACCTAGGACGCTGATGTCTTGACGTTATTGGCAGCCTGCACGGCATTGCAACATGCATTTGGAGCAGTAATAGGTGCGCGCCAGCCGAAGAATTCTGGCGACATCGTTCGACGCCCTGATACCTGGGGCGCTGCCCACCGGGTCGGAGAGAAAGAGTGATTGAGTCCGACTGGCTCCGTGCGAGGGGATGCGGTTTGCTTTTTTTGCGACGAATCCGAGTGCGTGTTTTCTGACCTGTTTGACGAGTGCGTTGCCTCGACACCCGGTGCTTTGTCATTGAGCCAGGTACTCATCGGCCACGGCGATATTGCGCGGCTCTGATTTGGACGCTGATTCGATATCTGAAAACCGCCCTTTATCGACGGCGAGCAAGGCCCAACTGGAACCAGCCGATGCCGGGCGAGAAGTCAGCCAGTCCGCTGGTTGAAAGGTGAATGCCTCGACAGGGTAGCTGCGGATCGATCCGAAGGCATCGGAAGGTGCGATTGGCCAACTGCGAAAGCGCCTGTACAGCATCTAAGAAGTTGGGATTTTCCGTACGCATTCGGCCTAAAGGAGGAACATGACGCGGCAGGCTTAACCTCATGATGCAGAGATTTGGAAGCCTGAATCGTAATCTGTTCCCAACATGGGTTATCCTTCACAAGAAGAAAAAAATGGCCTATCTTTACCACGCATTCGTCGCCGACGACTTCTGATCGAGGAGTCTATTGCTCTCTTTGTATATCCTACTCATACCGAAGGATCCAGGGAGTAATCTGGAAGAGCGGGCGTCATTCAATAGATCGGTAAGTAACGATCCAATTCACCTCGGCTGGACGGTGCGGCGATATCGTCCCACCCCGCTGGTCTGGCTTCGATGTAACGCTCGAACAGGTGCGTTTACCTGGATGACCCTATCGCGCTCGGTGCTCTCCAACGCCCTCATTCCAACGACCGCGTGGCATGGCCGGAGGTTGCGCTGCGCCACCTACGTGGCACAGATTCTCTTCGGCCAATTCGGGCGGCGTCAGTTTGTGCTGAATGCCATCCAGCCCGGCTGGTCAGCATGACAGCAAACGCCAGGTAGGGTCTGCGGCCGGATCAGGCAGCGTTTCGATGCGCGGAAGAGGCGTTTCAGCCTGCCGCGTTGGCACCCGAATCAGCGCGGAGCGGCTGGTGCGTTTCCAGGTGACAGGTCAGCCCGGGAAGCCTGGCACCAGACGTCAGTAGGAGCTGACCAAGCGGTGCAATGATGGCGCCGCGAGCGCCTGCGCGGTTCGAACTGGCTTGGCGACAGTTGGTGAGCCGTCTGGACAATACTGGTTGCTCGGCCATGGTGAAAAAAGATTCTTGCCTGTCTTAGTCGGTAAGGCTCGTGTGGTGCATCCCAGAGCCGTTACGCTGCTGATGGGCTTGGGCATGAACGTGTAACAAACCGTTGTGTTGGGCACTGCCTTCAGCGTCGTGCGCAGCGTGATGACATTGTCCGCCGTGCGTATAGCATGGTCATAGCGGGAAGTCAATTCCTGCGCTGGCCGACCGCCACCTTCGGCGATGCGTCGCCTGACCTCGATGCCGACCGCTCTGCGGGCTTCCACCATTTGGCGGCGCAATGCCAGGCCAAACCGGTGCTGACATCGAAATAGCCTGATCGTGGATTATCGCCAGGCGCCATCGGCCCTGCGGCTCAGCAGGAAAACCCGTTCCGGCCCTGCCAGATTTAGCTCAGCGCGGCTGCTTCTCGGCCAATGCCCGTTTGAGCATTATAGCGCGGATCGCCGGTGAAGGCGAGCTGTTGGGCATGGTGCACGTCGCAGATGACGTGCGCGGTGGTGGAGGACTGCTTTCCCCAGGAATGACTGCAAATGTGCCTGCGTCCGCACCAGGCATTATCGCTCGGCCAGCGCGCGAAGCGCCCCCCGATCGTGAAGAGCTGTCGAACCAGATGCCGGTCTACCGGTATGCCATTGTGACGCCGGGATTGCTTCACCCGTTTGACGATGCCAACCGACGTCGCCGCTGGAACTGAAGGTTGATGAAGTTGTCCCGCTGCGTCGCCATTATTCCTTACTGACCCCGCTCGGCCTGGGCCTGACTACACCGCCATGCGCGCAAACTCTATTTTGCCACCACGCAGCATACCGAGCACGTTGCGCCAAACCAGCAGCAAACCAACTGAGGAAACAGATCTGATGATCGGGGCAACTGCAATAAGCGGCGGTCAGGCCGCACGGCGGCAATGCCCCTGCGGAGGCTGGCAGCGGCGAGATGCACGCGGTTGTTCAGCCAGGCAATACTTCAGGAGACGCACGGTTTCTCTACGTCTCTTGGTGATTCCAGGCGGTTCGGTGGTGGGCTGGTTGGCGGTGATCACCCCAAACGTTGCAGGCCATACTCACCGATAACGCAGGCGCCTTGTCCCAGGCGTAGTCCACTGCCAAACATGGTGCGGTCCGTTAATACACCGTCAGGCACTACCAGTTGGGAGGAACCACTCATTCGTGCATGCCGCTGTGCGCCAGCTGTCAATGCCACTCCTGCGCGTATGTCGTTGTAGATGAACACGACGCTTTGATGCGGGCGTTGCGCACCAGATCAAGCGAGCCAATCGCGCTCAAACTGATAGGTGCGCCACGAGTCGCTCTGGAAAATCCGTCGGATTGAAAGGCACCTGCACCAAGGAGCAGCTCTTAGGTGGCCGGACTGCAACAAGCCCTTGTTCCAGCCAATAGCGCCCGTAGAGGTACCCAGTTGTCGCCGCCGAGCATGGATTTTCCAGCCATCAGTCGTCTACGTTGTCACGCTCACCGCGCGCATCAATCAGAGCGATCCCGACCGGCCCTAGGCGGCAGTTTCTTTTGCCAGACGCCAGGTGGACGGTACAGCAGAGGGGAAGAACTCGGTGACGACTGGCTACATAGTTCACGCCAAAATAGCCTTGTCTCTCGTCATTGCGCCTATAGTCATGATCGTCCCACATGTGCGCCACCAAGCAGCCAAGACATCGGGTGACCAGTCGCCATGTTTGACTGTTGATTGTAAAGTATCTCTTGAACATCTGGCGTTTATCTTCCAGGCTGTGCGGTCTACGATGGTCGAAATCGCCGCTGATGACCCGGCCTGTGTCGCAAGCTACCACCGGTATGTAAGCAAGGTGTTGGTCGGTGGATGGGTGCTGTGTTCCAGGTCGCGTGCCGGTCAGGTAGACGATCTCGACTCGCGTGTATTGCGGGGAAGGTGCAGGTCTTCTGACTGGTTAAGCGACCTGCTGACCAGCACCTGCAGATAATAGGCAGGCCGGTTGTAAACTGAGAGGGAATCAGCGGTGAGGAAATCAATTCTACGGCGTGGCAATGATAGGCGCGGTTTAAACGGCGATCGCCTACGTCTGAGAGTCGTGGCACGCCCAATCCTGCACGGCCGCCGCCGCGCTGAACGTAATGCAATAAAAAACGGTCGCTGTGTTGTCCGTGACAGCGCCTGTGATCGCCCATGGGGTAATAAGAAGCGTCGTTGGAGGTACTTTCGCTAGGCAGGGGAAACCAACGCCTGGAATGGCTGACCGGTTATGGCGTGGGGGGGCACCGGCGACGCAGCCGTGCAGGGACGAGGCGTACCAAAGTCAACAGCCAGGAAGGAAGATGATTATGCCTGGGTGATGCCGCCGTCAGGGGATCGCGTAAGCGCGGATCGTGCGTGCAGGCTTCTACGGTGGCAGTTCGTTTGAAAACGTAACGCCGCTTGGGATAGGGACGTACGGGCGGCTGAAGTGGCTTCCGGCAGTAGGAGTTTTCGCCGCCAGCCGGACAGCGCCCAGCACAGGCGTCCTGCCTGCCGCATGAATCGGCGCTGCGCCTGTGCGTTTGCTTAACGGGTAGATACGCTGCGTCGCTAAGAGGCTGTGGTATCGAGTTGAGCCAGACTTCCGGAAGTCCAAAGACCGGAAGTCTGAGACCTGGAAATCTTTGGCCAACTAATTTTACTGGCGGTTGCGTCTGGAAGGCGAAAATCAACCGCCCCCGCGCAGCAGAACTGCTGCATGGGCTTTTTTCGCAACAGGAGGATGCAAGATGATGCGTCGAAATTGACCTCATGACCCCTGATGGTCGCATCTGGCAGTACGTTATGCCTGGCCTGCCCACCCCACGAGATGGCAGGCAAACCCCGCCACCGGCAATCAAAGTGGGAACAACGCCGCTGGCAACCAGCCGGCCCCAACGCCGCGGGCAACCAGACTGTTTCCACCACGGGCGACTGTGCCCGCGGTTTGATCACGTCATCGGTACGAAGTCCCGGATGCCGGCCGCGGTGGCAGCGACCGTGCGCTGGTTCCAGCGCCGGTCGAGTGGCGCGACGACAGCGGCAGTATCGGGGACGCAACGTAACTCCAGCCTTTACCGCAGCGATCTCGTGCTATCGCAGATCGGCTACCCAACGCGCCGGGCCGATCTGGCGCCGCAGGAAGCGGTCGATTGCGGGTTCAAACGGTGCCGGGTGGCTTCCAGGATCGTGCTGGCGCAGCCAGATACCGCGCTCCAGCCGCTCCATATGTTCTGGATCGAGGCCCTGGACGGCAACAGCAATACGACCCTGGACGCGGGTTGCAGGGGCAGTCAGCGACGGGCGGCAACACTGCCATTGACGAGCTAACCACGCCCAGCGGCGGGCTGGCCCAAAGGTGACGCTGATGCAGGAGGATACGCCGAACCAGTTCTCTTCTGGCGTCGCTGGCGTGACCTGTCCAAGCTGACCCCCCCCCCCCGGCCCAGAAGTGGTACCCGTGATGCTGGGAACCTCAAGCTCACCGAATAGAGCCACGAATATCCCGTACAGGAAACCTCCTGTTCCGGCAACTGCCAGAGCTGGGACGTTTGTTGTCAGGCAGATGGCGACCCGGGAAACCATCTGCACGGGCCATTCGAAAGAGAACTTCCTCTTCCGCTGTGCGGAGAGGAGAAGGGTCGGGGATGAGGAGGTTGCTGGCGTCCCTCAGCCATTGAGGGCTGTCGAAGCAGCAGGCCAGCGCGTGACTGCGCCGTTACCAGCATGGTGAGCGACCGGTAGGGCTGATTGGGGCTGGGATGTACTGCACGAGCTGACTACACATCGTAGTTGTAGGCCTGGAAGCGTACCGGATCGAACTGGAACCACGGGGCCGCCGCTGGAGCCGCCGGTCAGATCGCCGCCGATGCCGATCGGATTAGGCGAAGGTTATCGGTCTGATGCTTGCGCGTGACGCGGCACCAGGTGCAGATACGCCCGCAAACGGTGCGGCCTGGCGGATAGCCAAAGTCCATCCAGTGCAGACGCATATGCCTGCCAGGCTTCTCCAGTAACCCACCGTGCTGCCGGGCTGATGTTGTACAAGCGGTGGTCATTGATAATGACGGTCGGCGTCGTAAGCGATGGAATTGCTGGTGCCGAAGCAGGCGGCCGCGACAGCCGCGCCGTACTCAGACCAAACCCGTAGGCGCTGAAAAGCTGGTTGGTGATAGGCCGGCACGAACACCCAGTTCGAGTGCCACGTGTGACAGGGTGTTGTCAGAGCTGCGGCCGGGCCGTCCAGACCATGCGATTGTAGCCCACCGAACCAGAAAGCAGACGGTTGTAGCCGCCGGATAAGAAACCCTTGCCCAGGGTGCGGAAACGGATAGACCTCGGTGGTTCCAGGGCACGCCAAAGCGTGGTAGGGCGGTGGATACGAATAGCCGGTAGGCGATTTTGCCGCTGACGCCGATGGCTTCTGCCTTCGGCTACAGGGCGTCTGCCTCGCGCGCCGGTAGGGGCCGCCATACCTGAAGCGGCCCGCCACGGGTCAACGGCCCGTTCGGTTCAGCCGGTTTCCATCCTTCAACGGCATCGCACGCCCAGGGAATCGCCTCGCCATCCTTCCGTTGTCCACAGCACCTCTGCGGTCTGTTTCCGACCGGACCGCGGTTGAATCCAGGCGATCTGCGGCGGGAGCTTTATGCAACTGCTTCCGTCGGTGAGCCATTAATACGCCGATCAGTAATGAGGCTGACTGGCGACGATAACCGGTATCTCCCTCATTGCACCTTTCTCCTGACCGACATGAGACGACGTCGGAACGGCAGCGCCTGCGCTGCCAGGGTGATGTGGACAGCGATGCAACGGTGATGCAGGCAACCTACCTTATCACGGACCGCATCCGTAGTTTAGCACATAAACGGGGCGCGGTCAATGGCCTGAAAGTAGTATCGGGACAACTCGCTGTGGAAAAAGAAGGTCGTCAGAGCAGCTGTTGCACTTTGAAGGCAACTTGCAGCATCAGCCGCACCTCCGGGTCGTCCAGGTCATGCCCGATGATGGCCGCGATGCGCTCCATGCGGTACAGGAGGGTGTTGCGGTGCAGAAAGAGGGTTTCGGCGGTGCGGCTGAGGTTGCCGTGATGCGCAAAGTAGGCCGCCAGCGTCTCCACCAGGCTGGTCTGCTGGCGCGCGTCGTAGGCCGTCAACGCGCCGAGGGTTTCTTCGTAGAACTTGCGCAGGACATCGCCGCCCTGCAGGGGCAGCAGCAAACGAAACAGTCCCATGTCGCCGTAGTAGCTGACGGGGTCAGCGCCGCGAATCCGCTTGCTGAGCTGCAGCGCCTGTGCGGCCTCGTTGATGGACTGAATCAGGCCCGCGGCCCCGTCGCCGGAACGGCCCACGCCAATGCGCAAGGGCACCGTGGGCAGCTGCGCGACCAGGCGTTCGTGCAGCGCCGTGGCCAGGCGTCGGCCGCGGCGGGCCGGTTTGCCAGGCCCCATCCCACAGAGGATGAGGATATCGCCGGTTTCCTCATCTGGCACCACCAGGTTGGCGACGCGGCGTTGGCGCAGCTCCGCTTCCACCAGCTGCGCGCAGCGGTGCAGCAGCGCCATGGGGATGGGTTGATCCGATCCCAGGCAGAAAGCGACCTGCCGGCGATCCAGCTCATAGCTCCACTGCAAACCGCGCTGCGCCAGGCTGATCGAGCCTGGCTCCGCGGCGGCCAGCAGGTCGTTTACGAACTGGCGCCGCCGGCTCAGCTCACTCGCGCTGATCGTCTGCCGCCGGCCTAATTCCAGCGCGCACGTCAGCGCGCCCCGTTCGGCCACCAGCTTGGAGACATCGTCTACATCATCGCCTGACGCAAGCGCGGACAAGGCGCCGTAACGCTGTTGGCTGCTGGTAATGATGACAACCCAGCGGCTGCCGCGCTGGCCCGGCAGCGGCGCCAGGTAAGGCGCATCGTCAGGGCGCTCGCGCAGCAGGCGGGCCGTCTCTGCGCCCAAATCGGCCAGCAGTCCCTCGTCCGGCCCGCGGCCGCCCGGCGCGGCCGCGGCCAGGAGGTCTCCCAGCAGGCCGTGCACGGTAATGGCGCAGTTGGCGTGACGCGCCAGGGCCTGCGCCATTTGATCGAGCGAGGCGCCGCCGACGAGCAGGTTGGTCAGTTCGTTGGTGACTTGACTGGCGAAGCGCTCCAACTGCGCCTGGCGGTTGACGATGACGCGAATAACCTCGCGTTCGACTTCGGTCAGGCGACACGCGCTGGGCAGCGCAAACAAAGGGGTGTGCAGCTGCGCGGCGACGTTGATCGCTTCTGCATCCACGGCGCCCAAAGCGGCCAGGCCAGCCACGCGCACGGGCGCCAGGTCTGCAATGACGCGGCTCAGGGAAAGAGAGGTGTCGAGCAGGCTGAGATCGGCGAGGTCAATCAAGACCAGTTCACCGCCGTTGAGATGCGGAAACGCCGGCGGGCTGGGCCGTAATGAAATTGCCCAGGAGACCGACGCCTGCAAATGCTCCTGGCCCGTGAGTACGCGCGTGCCTCGCGGCAGAGCCAGGCGCAAAAGGTCGGCTAACGTGGTCATAAACCTTGCCTATCCCCACAAAGTGAAATTCCTGGCGCGTGGCCAGGAATTCGACGCTGAAGGTGGTGACGCCCAGACTTGAACTGGGGACCCAGGAATTATGAGCTCCTTGCTCTACCGACTGAGCTACGTCACCGCAGAATGGAGTTGGTACGCACAAGGGAGGAGAGTCGTGTGATCTCTCCTCCCTTATGTCCACCAGGTAGCGGGGGCAGGATTCGAACCTGCGGCCTTTGGGTTATGAGCCCAACGAGCTGCCACTGCTCCACCCCGCATCGCTTTCAACATGGAGATTGTACCACCGAAAGAGAGCCTGGTCAAATCCTCACGAACCAGTGCGCAAAGATCGGACGCTTGCGTTCAGGACGGCGATCAGGACGCAGATAAACGCAGGCTGTGCACGCAGATTTAGCTGCGGTTGCTCTAGCGCCGGAACAACGTGTCCCACAGGCGCTGCAGCGCGGAGGGGTTGGCGGTGGGCGCTGGCGTGGGGGTGGCGAGGGATGCGGTGGGTGTGGGCGCGGCCACGGGGGCCACCAGCACGTCACCGGGGCGCACCAGGCCGAGCGAACCACGCGCCTGCTCTTCCAGGTAAGCCGGGCTTTGCACCGTCTGCAGCTCGGCTTGCAGGCGCTGGGTGCGCGTGGCTTCGGCCGCCACCGTGGCTTGCCATTGGTGCATCTCGGTTTGCACGGCTTGCAGCTGCCAGCGGCGGCTGACATAGCCGGCGCCAAACGCGCCCAAGAGCACAAGAAGGATCAACATGACGAGCTGGCGCCGTGTGGCGCGCAACCAGGGGCCTGATCGTTGCACCGCATCCTCCCAGGTGAACTGGAAACAGTTTGGGGGCTGCGTGGATGAAACCACACAGCCCCCAACCCTGTTTGTTTGCTGAGTGCCGAAGGAGGGACTTGAACCCACACGGGCTAATGCCCACTACGCCCTGAACGTAGCGCGTCTGCCAATTCCGCCACTTCGGCGATCACGGGACGCATGTTACCATCAGGGACGCGATTTGTCAAGCCGGGCAGCCTGACCCGCGCTGACGCGCTGCGTGACGATGTACCATTCGCTGACGGTGCGGAAACGGTCGGCCGCGCGGTTCAGCTTGCCGATGGTGACGCTGCGCACTTTGTCTTCTACGCCAAAGGTGTACACGGGATGATAGAGAAGCAGCGCCGGCGCCTCCTCGGTAAAGACGGCCTGGAACTGCCGGTACAGCTCGATGCGCTGCGCTTGATCGTTGGTGCGGCGGGCGGCCTCCATCAGTTCATCGGCCTGGCGGTTGCTCCAGCGGGCGTAGTTCTGACCACCTTCGATCTCGGTGGAGTGCCACAAGGGATAGGGGTCGGGATCGCCGCTCAGTTCCCACGTCACCAGCGCAGCGTCGAAATTGTGCGTGCCCAGGTAATCGGCCGCCAGGCCGGCGAAGTTGGTGGTCTGTGTTTGCACGCCGACGCCAATCGCCTGCCACTGCTGCGTGATCAAACGTCCCAGCGCCACCTGGTCGGGCGCATCGGAGGTAAGAAAGATGAAGCGCAGCGGCTTGCCCTCTTTGTCGCGCAGGCCGTCCGCGTCGCTGTCCACCCAGCCGGCGTCGGTGAGCAGCTTGCGCGCCGCGTCGGGATCGAAGCTGTACTGGCGTACATTGGCGTCATAGGCCCAGTTGCCGGGCTGAATGGGAGAGTGCGCGATCAAGCCCTGGCCTTGCAGGGCCTCGTCAATCAACTGCTGGCGGTTCAGCCCTTGCAGCAAGGCCTGGCGCACCGCCTTGTCCTGAAAGAAAGGCACGTTGCTGCTGTTGAGATTGAGATAGATGAGCGCGTACCCCGGCAGGGTGGATGAGAAGAGATTGAGCCGCGGCTCGGTGAGCGCGGTCTTGATATCGTCTGGGTAGAGATGGGCGATGGCGTTGATTTCACCACGGGCAAAGGCGGACATGACGCGCCGCGAGTCGGAATAGAAGTGAAACTCGATGCCGCTCAAAAACGGGAGTGGGCCGTCGAAGAACGGATTCGGCTCCAGGCGCACGTGGTCGGCGTCAATCTGGGTGAGCTGCCAGGGGCCGGTGCCCACGGGCCGCGTGTTCAACTGCGCGCTGGTAAGCTCAGCCACGGGATAGCGCGCCCACAGGTGAGAAGGCAAGATGCCGATGGTGGTGTAGTCCAGGAAGGGGGCAAAGGGCTGGCTGAGCGTAAAGCGGATCGCGACGTCGTCTATTTTTTCAACCTTGACCGATTTCCATAACGCCGAAAGCCAGGGCGCCCATTGGTAATCGTCGCTCTGCATGACGGAGACCGTGAACATGACGTCATCTGCGCTGAAGGGCGCGCCATCGCTCCAACGCACATTGCTGCGCAAATAGAACGTGTAGGACAGGTTGTCCGCGCTGGCCTCCCAGCGGTCGGCCAGGTCAGGCACAACAACGCCCCGCTCGTCCAACGTGGTGAGGCCGTTGAACAGCAGGGCGACGAGATCACGATCTATGTCGTTGTAATGGCTGAGCAGCGGGTTGAGATACTGCGGATTGCTGGCAACCCCTTCGCTGTAGACGCCTCCCCGGGCCGGAATGACTTTGGTGGGAAAGGTGTAAGCGGTGTAGGAGAGCAAGCCTCCGAGAAGCAAAATGCCAAGCACGGCAACCACTGCCTGCCAGCGAACATATTTACCCACAGGATGCTTTAGCGATTCACCAGCACCGAGATGACAGACACGGCAAAGAAGGCAATGGAGACGCCAATCGTGACATTGAAAAGGGTGCGTTCAATGCCGCGGCGCGTCTTGTAGACGCCGCCATCGCCGCCAAAAACGCCGCTCAAGCCGCTGCCCTTCGCCTGCAGCAGCACGAGCGCCATAACCGCAATCGAAAGGATGATCTGAATGATGAATAGATAGGTCTTCACAGGTAGTAACCTCCAGAATTGCTTAAGAGGCTACGCATCTCCCAAGCGGTTTGCGATTATACCATTGCCCCTGGATTGCGGCAAATGGGGTGCAACCTGACTTACCTCCGGAATTCCTGAAACGCGCCGGGCCAGCCGCCGTGATCCTCGATCACCGCGTCAATCTCCCCCATGACCCGCATCGTCTCGTTGAGCGCGACCACGATGCGCTGGTAGTGTGCGATATCCTCCGCGGACAGCGTGCGCCCCTTGCGATCCTTGAGCCACTTCTCGCATACCTGGTAGCCGCCGATGTGGAAAGCCCACACCGCCGCAGGCACGCCGCGAAAGCCGGCCGTCTGCGCCTTGTCCAGCCACACCGCGCCGCCGACATACGTTACCTTTTCGACCGTAGGGGCCGCGGAGCCGGTATAGGTCGTGATGGGATGTCGTAGGGGCGATCCTTTGTGGCCTTCCCCGCCCCTGTTCCACGACGCCGCGGGATAGTCGTCTTCCAGCAGGTGCAGCGCCACCAGCTCGCCGCCGAGCGCGGCCAGACCGCGGAAGAGCTCCAGGCTGGCCGTAAGCGGGACGCGCGGGAAGTCAATTTTCAGGAATTCGGCGTAACGGGCGCGGTAAGTGGGAGAGTGGAAGATGGCGTAGATGTAGTGGAAGATGTCTTCGGGGGTCAGACCGCGAGGCAACCCATATTCGCCTTGACCGACCTTCAAGCAAGCTGCCAATCTTGCCCCAAATGCCCAGGAGAAGCTTGGACTAGAAAGCACATCCACGGATAGTGCGCGTTGTGCGTGATGACCAGTCGGATACAGCCATAGCGGGGCGAGAGAGGTTCGATCATAGACAGCCACGATCTTGTGCGTTGAGATATGTTGTGTTGCAAGAACAGCAAAAGGCTCTTTTGTCTGCCGACACACCAGCAATGCGATGTTCGGATTAAGCATGTGGCCTTGTACTTCGAAAACCGGCCTACTCGTGAACCCAACCTTGTAGTAGATGTACCGCCAATCAAAAGGGCGATAGATGCAAACTCGCACAGCCTTCGAGTCGAATTCTTGCTTTTTGGCAAGAGCCAGTGGATCATAGCTACTCGATGGTCGGAGGTTGTAGGTCTCGCAGAATTCCTCATCAAACTCGCCTGAGAATACCCGTTGCATACGATTCTCAAGCTGTGACTTATCAAAATCGATACACAAATCGTCCCGATCCGTGTTCAGACCACTGCCAATGACAGAAAATACGTCGCCCAGCGGAACCAATGATTCATACTCGCCTCGTAACGTTTCATCCTGAGGAATCAAGAAAAACTGCTCTTCTTGGGGACCGAGTCGGTGCCACTGGAACGAATGTGGAACGTTTGTTGCGAGAGCTTCGTATTTACTCTCTCTACTCCCCGAAAACTCCAAGTGCATCACAGATTTAGTTGTTCTGAATCCACGTTTTGCCCAGAGCGATATCGTAACACCTTGTTGGATATCAAAGACGTTTTCGTCTGGTCTTCCATCGCGAGTTTTGTCTCCTCGACGACTGTTTCCACGTAGGTCCACAATGTAACAATCATCGAATTGAGCCAGCAACGACTCACGCATTTTCCGATGGACCAGTCCATCGAGAAAACTGCTGTTGGTGATCAAACCGAGAATGCCTGCACCAGCAGAACTAATGATATGTTGTCCGAGCCTGAAGAATTTGAGATAGTCATCATCTAGATTGAGTTTCTTCTCATTAAGACCCCGCTTATAGTCGTCCAGCAACTCGAGAATCCACGGAATTCGATTCAGCTGCCCAAAATTGGCGTACGGTGGATTCCCCATCACCACCGTGAACCGCTGCCCGCGCTTGATCGCGTTCACGGCCTGCGCCTCGTGCGCCAGCGCGGGCGCCACGAACGCGAACTGATCCTGGAAGTCCTGCGCCGGCTCCAGCGCGTTGGTGAGGTAGATGTGCGCACGGCCGGCAAACTTGAACTGGTAGTCCGGCTGGCCCAGCCGCGTGTTGATCTCCGACAGTTTCAGCCCCAGCTTCATGTGCGCGATCGCGTAGGGCGCCATCATCAGCTCATAGCCGAAGAGCCGCGGGAAGAGGTGCTGCGGCGCGTACGCGTTCCAGGCCGCGGCCCGCTGGCGGACGTTCAGCCCCTGCCGCGCCCACTTCGCCTGCAGCGCCTGGAAGATCACCTCGATCACCTCAACCAGGAAGGTGCCGGTGCCGGTCGCCGGGTCCAGCACGACCACAAAGGGCGCGTGGGGCGATACGCCGTCGGGGATCGTTAACCCCTTGTGGCGCGCCTTCATCTCGCCCCAGGTGACGGTCGAGGCCAGGCCGTCCTCCAGGCCGAACTCCGTCTGCAGCAGTTCATGCACGCTGCGCACGATGTAGGACACGACCGGCTGCGGGGTGTAGAAGACCCCGCGCTGCACCTTGCGCCGGGCGTCGTAGGCTTTCAGGAAATGCTCATAGAAATGGACGACGGGGTCCTCGCTGCGCGTGCGATTGCCGAAGTCGGCCTTGACCGCGTCGGCTTGGGCGCGGTTGAGCACCTCGACTACGTCCTGGATGCCCAACTCGTCGAAGTTCAGCGTCTTGGTGTGCCCGGTGGCCTCCAGGAACATCTCCAGCAGTTCGCGCAAGAACGGATTGGTCGGCGGCACCATGCGCGGCAGATCGTGCACCGAAATGCCCATGGGCCGCGAGAAGCGCGCGGCCAGCAAGCCATAGGAGATGGTTTGGGCGACGACATCTGCAAAGTCATCCTCGCTCAGGTCGTGGATCAGGGTCTTGCGGAAATCCGCGTGCAGGCGCCGGATCGGACCCTGCGCGGACTCGCTGTCCAGGATGGCGTTCATGCGCTTGCGGATGGCGGTCGCCAGCCGCGCCAGCTCCTCCACCAGGTCGCGCGCAGTCTCGATGACCTCCCGATGGCGCAAGGTGAACGCGGCCGCCCACTGGCCGCGCCAGGCCTGCACGTCGCGAGGATCGTCGGGCCAGCGCAGGTGTTGGCGCAGGGCCTGATCGGCATCCGCCAGGTGCAGCACCGTGTCGCTGTCATCCCAACCGAGCACCTTCAGCACCGGCAGATCGCCGGGGCTTTGCGGATCGGCCCAGAAGTGTGCAAACGCGATTTCACGCTGCGCGCTCGTTTCTTCGCCGAACGCGGAGATGAAGAGCAGGTCGTTCTGGTCCCAGGCCGCGGAACTTGCGCGGTTGGCGCTGGCGCGCTGCTTCAGCACCAGGTGGCTGAGGATGCGGCGCAGCACCACCACCGGCATGCGTTTGCGCTCGAACTCCACGAAGAAGATGCCGAACGGCTGGCTGTCCACCATCGGCCGCAGTTGGTGGATCGTCTTGACCGCGGCGGCGTCCGCGTCCTTCAGCCCCAGTTCCGCAGGCGCGTACTCGAAGGTCAGCTCATCGAAGCCGTACGCCTGCAAAGGCCAGTCCAGCTCCTCCTCCAGGTAGCGCACCAGGTCAGGGAAGTTCTTGATCGAACGTAGGGTGTCGGCGGGAACGGGCATGGGATAGGCTCCTATGGTTATGATGGGTTATGATGCTTTTCGACTCAAAAGTACCATAACGTAATCGTAATGGTAGTTAAGTACAATAGCACGGTGAGCAATTGTACTTTTGGGCAGAGAACGACAGTTCCGGTCGCACTGTGGAGAAGAGCGTCCAGGCTTGCCGTTCGCCATTGGTATTCACCCGGCACAATAGATCATAATTAGACGCGAATTGGACAGAATGAGACGCGAATTGGACGCGTATTAGCCAGGGCCTTTGGGCACAGCGCGACCTTTCAGCATCCACCTGGCTCCGCGTCCATGACCGGTTAAATCAATCAAGTCCAGGCTTCGCAAAAGTTTGAGGTCATCACGCAGTGACCGGATAGACGTGGCGCCGCCAAGCGCCCTGTGAATCTCACTCAAAGCCATGTCGGCGCCAGCCCCCAAGAGTTGCAGCACGTTCTGCTGGCGCTGGGTCAGGTCATGACCGATCCGCTGAGGCGGCAGGTAGCGTCCGACCCGGAAGCGTACGACAAGAGTGCCGGCGGTCTGCTCGAACTCGGGACGTGGCAAACCAGCCTGCTCTGTTAGCTCCGCCATTTTCAGTGTGCCACGTCCCCATGCCTCTATGACCCCGCGGCGATAGAAGACAGCCGCAATCAGGGGATTCCACAGCAACGATTCATGGGGCTGATAGAGATCGCTAATCGTTAATCCGAAGTGCAGCGTGCCGGACGAAGTGATCTCCAGCCGGTCGTCGTAAATCGCCAGGCCAATTGAACCGCCGCCGATGGCATAGTCCCGGTGACAGATGGCATTCGCTATCCCCTCGCGCAGCGCCATTGGGGGGTAGAGGGGATCATCCACTCGCTCGAACAGGTTGGGGATGATACGACCAGCAATGGGCAGATTTTCGCGTAGAAACCGATCGGCGCGCATCAACAAATCGAAGGCGTTCCCAGTGAACTGGCGATTGTCCAGGAACTCCGTCTTATCCGCACCCTTGAAGCGCGCAACGCGCAACAGGCACTGCGGATAGTCCGGCAGAAACCGGTCACTTTTGCCAAAGAGCACGATCGCAGCTCGCAACAGTTGGTCGCCTTTCACCAGCCCCAGTCCTCGCAAGATCGCCAGAGGATCGCGCGTACCGGGATCTTCAGCGCGGCCGCGGCGGATTGCCTCCTCCAGCGTCCGTACGATTTCCGTGACATCCAGATCGGCTACGCGCCAGCCCACGGCCGGCTCGCTTTCCCAGCGCGCAGTGCTGTGAAGTTGTTCCAGCAACATTCGGTTGTATTCGTCATGGCTAAGCTGTCGGTTGGTTGTGCCCACGCGCCGGTACGCTTGGCCCCGAAACGCATACGGCCGCCTGCTACCGAGTTCGACAATTACCGTCAACACCTCTCGTCCTGACTGCAAAGGTGTTCGTTCGATGAAAGGGAATACAGGCGGCTCGATCTCACGCATCTCGCGGGCGACATCCGCCACCGTCTTGTCAGTCATCTCCTGCCCGACGATCTGGCCGCGAACATCTACCCCAAACAGAACGCGTCCGCCCCGATGATTGAGAAATGCGCAGATTGTTTTGGCCGCGTCCGTGCGTTGTCCTGTAGACAACTTGAATTCCTGCGACTCGGACTCCCCTTGAGCTACCCATGCTTCGATTTGATGTAGAGTTATCATGGTCAATTCAACTCCATCCAGCACTTCAAGATCGGCGTCACGCCTACGGGCGCCTGCAGGGGGCGCAGGTAGTCGGCGATGACCTGCTTTTCCACCTGCTTGCGCAGCTCGGCCAGCGTCGCGCGCGCCAGCGCGCAACGCCGCGGGGTGTCCGGCTCGGAGCGGATCAGATTGGCAATCGCGCCTGGCTCGGTCAGCACGCGGCGGCCGTCCACGTCGCAGCACAGCCAGACCGTGAAGCCGGCGCGGTCGCTCCAGCGCGGCTGGCCTGGCGCGGCCTCGATCAGGTCCGGATCGGGCCGCGGGACGCGGTAGCAGAAGAAGACTGCACGGCCGGCCGGTTGCGGATTGGCGCGGCCCGAAAAGGCCTTGAGCGGCAGGTTGGCCACGGCCGCGGCCAGGTCAGGATAGGCGCTGACCAGCGCCGTGTATTCCAGCCGCAGCTGCTCCGTCTCCGACAGCGTGCCGTCGCACTGCTCGTTGAGCTCCCGGATCGGATCGAACGCGTCGTCCGGCGTCAGCAGGGTGCGACCCTCGATGCCCAAGGTGCGCGAGATCACCAGCGTCTTGCTGGTGACGCGCTGGAACAGGTGCAGCAGGTCGTCCAGCTCCTCCGGCGGCAGGAAGTTCCAAAACGCCACCTTGCCGCGCAGCGGGGCCAGTTCCGGGTGGTCGGCCAGCAGCCGCGCCTCCACGTCAGGGTTCATGCGCCGGTCCACGCGGCCGATGCGCTGCATCAGCCGCACCGGGTTCCAGTGCAGGTCATAGTTGATCAGGCGGGTCGCGTCCTGCAGGTTCAGGCCCTCGGACAGCACATCGGTGGAGATTAGCACCCCGATCGGCGGCTTGCCCTGGGCGGCCAGGTCGGCGGTGCTCAGGCCGTTGTAGTACGGCGCAAAGCGGCGGATCACATCGCTGCGCTGGCGTTGATTGCTGCCGCCGTCAATGCGCTGCAGACCCTCGATGCCGGCAGCCGCGAGCTGCCGCTCCAGGTAGCGCGCCGTATCCGCAAACTCCGTGAAAATGATGACCTTCTGCTGCTTGAGCAGCGCGTCGGACTTGAGCAGCTTGATCAGCGCCTTCAGCTTGTCGTCGCGCTCTGGCGTCACGCGTGCGACCTCGCGCAGAAAGTCGGCCAGTTGGGTCAGATCATCGAAGGTGTCATCCAGGATGGCAGCTACGTCGAACTGCGCCGGATCAAGCCGCTCGATGGCGCTGAGCACATCTTCATCCAGGAACTCCTCGACCTCATCCTCATCGGCTTCTTCAGGCCACAACTCCAACTGGTGCGCCTGGACGTAACCGATCAACTCGGCGTACTTGAGCTGCCAGCGTTCCAAACGGGCTCGGTCGCGCTCGGTTTGCGCATGTACCGCGGCCCAGGCCAGTAGTTTTTTCAACAGCCGCCAGCAAGAGCCTTCGAAAGCCCGCGCCGAGCTTTCGAAGCGTTTCAGAAAGAGGGTGCGGATGAGCATCACCACCTGTTTCTGGCGGTTCTCGTCGAACGACCTGTAGGCGGCGCTTTCCTTGTCGCCTTTCCAATAGGCCAGTGGGTAGTAGATGCCCAGCACGAAGAGCGGCCGCTCCTTGCGGAACGCGGTGCGCACGCTTTCCAGGAGGGCGCCGTAGGTGATCTTGATGCTGTAGGGGACGACCTTCGGCGGTTCGCGCTCTGGAAAAAGCGCGCCGCCGGCGCCGTTGAGCCGCTGGCTCTCCTTCACGTAGGCCCGGCTGCGCTGCACGACCAGCGCGCCGAAGACCGGGTTACTGCGCAGCGCGCGCTCCGCCTCAAGGATGTCCGCTTCGACAAGCACGCTCATTGGCTCGGACGCCGGCAGTCGGGCCAGAATCTTCCGCTCCAGGTCAATGAAGTGTCGGCGCAGGCTGTGGATGCCCAGGGTGGGCGCGAAATAGCGCTCGTCGCCGCCGGTGAACAGCTCGATCATGTGGCGAAAGTCGTGGATCGAGTTGTTGACCGGCGTCGCCGTGAGCAGAAAGACCTGTTTGGGCCGGTCGCTGCTCCGCAGATAACCCTGCAACTGCCGGTAGCGCGAGGGCGCCTTGACCCCTTCGCCGGCGATGCCGGGATTGCGGAAATGGTGCGCCTCGTCAATGATGACCACGTCGGCGTCGCGCACGGTCATCTCCATCTCTACCGGCCACCGGCCGCGGCGCTGTAGATCGGTGTGGTTGTAGATGACCAGGTTGACGAAGCCGCTGAAGACCCTTTCCAGGTAACGTCTCAGGACTGGCTCCCAGACATCCTCGCGCGCGGCTTTGGGCGCAAAGAGGACGACCTGTTTGCCCTCTTTGAAGACCAACCGCTCGATCAGCATCAGGCCGACGTACGTCTTGCCCAGGCCAACGCCGTCGCAGAGGAATGCGCCGCCGAAGCGATCGGCGATCGCCATCAGATTGCGATAGGCGTCGCGCTGGTATTTGTCCAACAGCTTGAAGACGACCGATCGCTCCTCGTCCCAGGCGTCAGGTTCCAACTCACGGCCGCGGAAGAACTCGTCCAGCCCCTTGAACCAGATCTCGAACGGCGTATGCAGCCTGGTGTGTCGTTCCAGCGTGCGCAGAACGTCTGCGGTGACATCCTCGGCTTCTTCCCAAAAGCGTTCGTACCACGCTTGCAGCAGCCCCACGTCCGCGCCGCGGATTTGCACATTCAACTCGATATTTTCAGCCAGTCCGGGATAGGTGAAGTTGGAGGAGCCGACCAGGGCAAATGAGCCAACCACCGCCAGGCGGCTGTGGGTGATGTAGGCTTTGGCGTGGAATTTGTCCTTGCGATAGACGCGACATTGAATCTTGCCTGCGCGGATCGCTTCGACGATGGCCGGGACGCCCGTCAGGAAATCGTTCTGCACCTTTTCGCTTTCCAGGCTGCGCTCGAGCTGACCCTGGATGCGCTCCAGCCCTTTGGCAAAGGCCTGCCGGGTGCGCAAGGAGACTTCATCGCCCATGAGGATGCGGATGGAATCCACCGCCTGCCACGCTTCGCCCAGCGCCAGCAGCGCGCCGATCTCGAAGTAGCCGGTGGCAATGTCAATGGCCGACGACAGCGCGCACCATTCGGCCACGAAGGAACGCACTTTCCAATCGAAATCGCTGTTATCTACAATGAAGAGGTCGGAAGCGGAACGGGTCATTGGCGTCTCCAGGGTCGGTTGTGGCGCCATTATACCCTACAAGCGGTCAGCCGCTGCAAATTCTGTCGCCGCTCACGGCATGGCGCGCCAGGCGATGTTCCCCGGCGCCAGGGCGCGCAAACCGTCCTGGCGGCTGAACCACAGGCGGCCATCGGGCGCCAGCGCGGCCTGGGTCGTTCCCTGCACCGCCGCGGCGGCCGCAGCCTGCCAGGTGTCGCCGTTATCGAGCGAGCGGAAAAGCTCACTCTGCCCCCCGTAGTCGCCGCGGTAGAGATACAGCACCTCTGGCGCGGCCAGCAGCTCGACGTTGCCGGCAAAGGCCGGCAGCGCCAAGCCCGCGCCCACGGCCGTCCACGTGCGGCCGCCATCGGTTGCGCGGAACAGCCTGGGCGGCTCATTGCCAAAGAGGCCGAAGACCGTCTGCGTCGTGGTGTAGCTGGCGGCAAAGCCGAGCAGCGCGCCGCTTGCCAGCGGCATCTTGATCTCGCTCCAGGTGGCGCCGTGATCGCTGCTGCGCCGCAGTCGGTCATAGTTCGACAAGAAGAGGGTCCCGTCCGGCGCCAGCGTCAGCGCGCCGAGGCTGGAATAGGCGTTTTCTGGCGCCATGATCTGCTGCCAGCGCCGCGCGGCCGGCTGCCACGCATAGAGGCCAGTCGTCCGGCTGACGAAATAGGCCTCGTCGGCGCTGCGTGCGGCCACCGGCTGCGCCCCGCGCAGGTCGCTCAGGCCGGCCGCCAGCAGTTCCCAGGTCGCGCCCGCATCCCGGCTGCGGTAGACGCCAACGCCGCCGTCCGCGCCGGCGACGCTGGTATGAAAAAGGACGCCCGGCGCGGCCGCCGCCAGATAGCCAAAGCTGGCAGTCCCCCCGAAATCGAGACGCTCCCAGCGCCGGCCATCAGGCGTGCGGTAGACGGAGCTGCCGGCGCTGACGTAAAGCCAACGCCCGGTTGGATCGAGCGCCAGGTCTTGCGCGCTCAGTCCCTCTGTCGGCCAGCCGGACAGCGCCTGCGGACGTATCACCTGCGGGGCCAGGCTGGCAATCGGCAGCACGGCCACGCGCGGACTTTCCGCGAAGCGGGCGTAAAACTGACGCCGGCCAGCATCATAGATCAACTGCTCGGCCTGCGCCGGCCCCTGCCAGAACCCTTGCATTCCAAACGCATCGGTTTTCAACGCGGCCAGGCTGGCGTCAAAACTGGCCCACAACGTTTGCCCCTTGTCATCCAGCGCCAAACGCCCGGTTAAGCCGCCCAGGCGACCGCGCTCCTGGCCGGTGGGGTTGAGCCATTGGAGGGCCTCCTGGTTTTTGGCGATGCTGTAACTGAGGTAGGCATCGCCGTTGGCCGCGAAGACGATGTCGGTGATGAAGCTGAAATAGCCGGGCGCGCTGATTGGCTGCTGGCTGCCGGGAGCAAAGAGCTGCACGTAGCTGCTGTTGTTCGAGCCAGGTACGCCGTTGTTCATCAGCGCCAGGACATAGCCGCTGACCGGGTTAACCAGCACGCCGTAAGCGGCCGGGTTGGGGCTGAAACCGTGCGGCGTGGGAAACGTGGCCTTTAGCTCATCCACGCGCGCGCCGGCGCGCGTGTAGATCGTGATTCCATTTTGGGCGATGTAAACCCGATCGCGCGCCGGATCGGCCGCGGGCATCCCGGTCTGCGGGAAGGTGGCGAGCAGGTCGCCGCTGTTGCTGTCCAACGCTGCGATATAGGCTTCTAGCGTGGCGCTGAACGGCGGGTCGGTCTTATCGAGCATCAGCGCCAGCGTCGCCGGCCGATTGACATACAGACGGTGGTTGACCCGGTCGAGGGCGATGGGCGCGCGCCCTTTCCACACTGCGCGCACGCGGCCGGTTGCCAGGTTGACCAGGTGGATGCGATCCTGGTCATCGGCGACGAAGAGGGTGGCGTTGGCCTCGTCCAGGGCCAGATCCAGCAAGCGCACGCCCACGATCAGCCGCCCCGGCGCAGACAAGGTCTTCGGGTCGAGGATGTCCAGGTGTGACGCGCCCGCGCGCGCCAGCGCAAGCATGCGGTAGCTGTTCACGTGGGCAAAAATCTCAGGCGGTTCCTGATTTGGCCAGGCTTGCTCCGTTTGCACGGCCAGGTTGGACGCATCGAGCGCCTGAATAACCGGTTGACTGCTGCCGGCGCTCTGCGCACCGTAGCGGTAACCGCCCAGCAGCAGACGGTTGCGCAACGCATCGAAAAAGAGGCCGCTGCCGCTGGGGACGGTGGCGGTGATGACCTGCTGCAAATCGGCGCTGAAGCGCTGCACCCGCGCCGCCGAACCGTTGGTGCGCACGGCCCAGCCGCCATCAGGCAGCGCAGCCAGACCACTGAGGTAAGCATCGGGCAACGAGACGGCGGCCAGCAGATGGCCGTTTGCGGCATCGAACACCTGCAGTTGGCCTGGGGCGCCGCCGCGACTGACCAGGATGCGGTTGCCATTGAGCGCCAGATCATCAACCTGCGCCAGGTTTTGGTTCCAGAGGGGCGCGGGATTGTCGGCCCCGGCCAGCGCCTGTCTGGAATAGGCAGCCAGGCTTTGCGCGTTGGCGGTGATCAATTGCGCGCCGTCGGCGCTCAGCGCGGCCAGGCGCGCGTGATCCAGGCGATGACCGAGTTCGCCGGTCAACGGATTGAGGCTCACGAGGATTTGGGCCTCGCGGTCAACCACGAAGATCGTGGCGCCGTCAGGCGTCAGCAGCAGCTGGCCGCCGCCCTGGCCTGTCAACGGCGCCAGGGGCCACAGCCGCGTCACGCGCTCCTTCGCGACGTCAACCACGGCAAGGACGGGTCGCTGCTGCGGGCCGCGCAGGCAGTAAACATAAGCCAGGGAACGTGGCGCGTCAACCGCCAAATCGGCCGGGCTGTACGCGTCGCCCACCCCAGGTGCGCCCAGGTCGCGTTCGGCGATCGTCAGCACCGCCGGCGTTGGCGTGGGCGAGCGGCTGGCAGTGGCGGTCGGCGTGGGCGAGAGGCTGACGGTGGCGGTCGGCGTGGGCGAGCGGGGAGGCGGCGAACCGACGGTCAAAGCGGCTGTGGGCGCCGGCGCTGGCAGCGCGGTTAGCTCGCGCGCCTCTGGCGGATGCAGCGGCGTGGCAACGGCCTGCGGCGTCGCCGTGGGCGTCGCCCACGGACGACACGCGCTGAGCAGTAAGCAGAGGACGAGGCTGGCGACCGTTTTCCTGGACATGGTGCGGTTCATATTTCTCTCCGCGCGCCGGGCTTTCCCATGTGGCGCTACCGCAAGGTGAAGACGCTGATTTCGGGCCGGCAGTTCACACGCGGGATGACGCCCAGGCCGCGGTTGGTGTACAGCGTCATATTGCGCACCGTGTAGCGGCCGGCGGGGTATTTGCGCCCCATGCGTGGTAAAATAGGCGCGCCAATGTACGGCAGCACAATCTGACCGCCGTGCGAATGACCCGAAAGCTGCAAATCGAAACGGCCGCTGACGGCCGCCGTGTCGGCAAAGTCGGGTTCGTGCGCCAGCAGAATGGCGCAGCCGGTGGGGGGCAGTTGGGCCAACACGTCGTCCAGCCGCGCAGCGCCGGCCCGCACATCATCCACGCCGGCCAGGTGCAGGCAGGCGCGGCCGCGGCGCAGGGTGTGGACGGCATTGTTCAGATCGAGCAGCCCCAGCTCGTGAAACATGTGGCGCAGCAGTTCCGGCCGCTCGCGATGATCATGGTTACCCAGCACCACGGCGACGCCATCGGCGGGCGTCAGGCGCGCGAGGGCCACGCGCAGATCGGCCACAAAGCGCTGCGGGGCATAGGTCACGAAATCGCCGGTGATCGCCACCAGGTCGGGCTGCTGCCGATTGACCAGGTCCACGATGGCAGCCAGGCGGGCTTGCGTCATCCAGCCGTCCATGTGAATGTCACTGATTTGCAGCAGCCGGTAGCCGCGGAATTCGGGCGCCAGCCGCGGCAGCGGCAGGTCGAGGTAGACGATCTCAACCCAATCGAGGCCCCAATGGCGTCGTGCATAGCGCAGACCACCGAAGGTCATGAAGCCGGCATGAAACGAGGCAATGCCAGCCTTGCGCAAGATGGCCCACGTGCGGGCGCCCAGCCAATGCAGGGAACGTTGCGGTTTGGTGTTCACAGTCAGAATCCTCAGACGCATTGTACCATATCAGAATCTGCAGCGGCATTGTGCCGTTGGGGAGTTGGATTGGCGTCACGGTGTGTGACAACTCCAGCGGCGGCGGCGTCAAACGGTGTAACAAAAACATAACCTTTATAGACTAAGAATCATGTCCTGGGCGAATTGCTCCCGCCGGCCTCCGAACCGGCGCTGTGATGGGTCGTTGTCCACCGACGCTGAGCGCACGCTATGCAGCTTTTACTAGAAACATGGCAGTACATCCTGGGGCATCAGCCAGATTTCTGGGCCAAGACGGGCGCGCATCTAACCCTGAGCGGGATGGCGCTGCTATCTGCCCTGGCGGTTGCGGTTCCGCTGGGCATTCTCAGCGCCCAGAGCCGCCGCGCGTCCCTGGTGGTGACGAACGGAATCGGCGCGCTGCGTGCGGTGCCCAGCCTGGCCATCATGGCCGCCATGCTGCCCATCATCGGCGTTGGTTTTCGGCCTGCGCTGATCGCGCTCACCATTCTAGCGCTTCCGCCCATGCTCATCAACACGCAGGCTGGCATCACCGCCGTAGACCCAGCGATTACCGAGGCTGCGCGCGGCATGGGCCTGAGCCGCTGGCAGATTATCGGCCAGGTGCAGGTGCCGCTGGCGCTGCCGGTCATCGTCACCGGCGTGCGCACCGCAGCCGTAGAGGTCATTGCCAGCGCCACCCTGGGCGCGGTCATCGGTGCGGGCGGCTTGGGCGAATACATCTTTGCCGGGCTGAGTCTGGGGCCAGCGTATCTGCACCTCATGCTCGTTGGCGCTATCACCGTGGCTGTGCTGACCTTGGCCGCCGAGGTCAGTCTGAGCCGTTTGGAAGTGGTTGTGCGGCACGCATTTCATCAGTAGGTTAGATCGTTCGGAATCACACGGAGGAATATCATGAAGCTGTATCGTTGGGTCGTGTTGTTGGTCGTTGTCGTCCTGGCCTTGAGCGGCTGCACCGCGGCCGCGCCAGCCGCGCCGACCGGGCCGAAGGTCAAGATCGGTTCGAAGGACTTCACGGAAGAGCTTTTGCTCGGCGAGATGTATGCACTGATCCTGGAGGAAAACGGCATCCCTGTGGAGCGCCGGCTCAACCTGGCGGGCACGCAGGTGGCGCAGGAAGCGCTCACTAAGGGCGAGATTGACATGTATCCCGAATACACCGGCACCGGCTATCTCTTTATTCTGGGTATCAAGGATAAGGTCGAAAGCCCCAAGCAGGTCTTCGATCGCACCGCCGCAGACTACAAGAGCAAATGGAATCTCGTCTGGCTCGATCCGGCGCCGATGAACAACACGAACGCGATTGCCGTGACGCAGGCCGCAGCCACGCAGTACAAACTAAAAACACTGTCGGACCTGGCGGCCGCAGCGCCCAATATCCGTTTTGCCGCGATTCCCGACTTTGAGCAGCGGCCAGATGGACTGGCTGGGCTCAAGCAGCTCTACGGCGGTTTCGAGTTCAAGAGCCTGACGGTGTTTGACCCCGGTTTGAAGTACAAGGCGGTCCAGGACGGCCAGGCCGACGCGGTCATTGCTTTCAGCACCGACGGCCAGATCAGCGCGTACAAGCTGGTTCTGATGGAAGACGACAAGGGCCTGTGGCCGCCGTACCAGGTGGCCCCTGTGGTGCGCAATCAAATCCTGGAGACCTATCCCAAGATCAAAGATGTCCTGAACAAGCTGGCGCCTTTCCTGACCAACGAGGCTCTGTCCACGATGAATTGGAAAGTGGACGGCGACAAACAGGAGTACACGGCCGTGGCGAAGGCGTTCTTGAAGGAAAAGGGCTTGGTGAAGTAGATATTTTGGAGTGCGGCGACGTGTCGCCGCACTCCAAAACGAAAGATAAGTATCGGATGAATGCGATTATCTTTGACCATGTGAGTAAGCGGTATGCGGAGGCGGGCGCGCCTGCGGTGGATGACGTCAGCCTGGAGATTCCGGATGGCAAAATCGTCGTCATTCTAGGCACGTCTGGCTCGGGCAAAACCACGCTGATGAAGATGGTCAATCGCCTGATCGAGCTGTCGCTGGGGCGGGTGATTGTGGAAGGGCAGGATGTGCAAACGCTGCCCGTCAACGATCTGCGCCGGCGCATCGGCTATGTGATTCAGCACATCGGCCTCTTTCCGCACTGGACCGTGGCGCAGAACATCGCCACGGTCCCCACGATCCTGGGATGGGAGGCTCGCCGCGTACAGCAGCGTGTTGAGGAGCTGATGGACTTGGTGGGCCTGACGCCTGCCGAGTACCGCGGCCGCTATCCCGCGCAACTGTCGGGCGGGCAGCAGCAGCGCGTGGGCATCGCGCGCGCGCTCGCGGCGGACCCCGATATCCTGTTGATGGACGAACCGTTCGGCGCGGTGGATGCCATCACCCGCTCACGGTTGCAAGAAGAGTTCTTGGCCCTGCAGCAGCGCACCCACAAGACAGTGCTCTTTGTCACGCACGATGTGGAAGAGGCGCTGCAGCTGGCCGACAAGCTGGTCATTATGGACCGCGGCCGGGTCATCCAGTACGATTCGTCGTTCAACATCATCACGCAGCCGGCAAATGACTTCGTCGCGCAGTTGATCGGCGCGCGCCACCTGATGCGCCTGCTGCGCCTGGTCACGGTGCGCAACATCGTGCAGCCCTTGCAGCCAGCCACGGCCGCGCAGGCTGACGACACCCTGAGCCTCGATGATTCGATGAGCGACGCTTTGACCCGCTTGCTGCGCTCCGCGTGCGACGCGCTGCCGGTGGCAGACGCCGCTGGCGCGCTGGTGGGTCAAGCCGATCTGGCCGCGGTGCGCGCGCACCTTCGCCGCTCAGACTCCCTGGCGCGTTGACCATGGCGTACCTGCTCAAGAATCCGACCAAAGTCCTCCTCGCGATGCAGCAGCACCTGGTCATCACGCTGGTTGCGCTGCTGCTGGCCGTGGCCATCGCGCTGCCGCTCGGCATCTTCCTTGCGCGGCGGCCGCGCGTGTACGGTCCGGTGATGAGCGTTCTCAGCGTGCTCTACACCATCCCCAGTGTTTCCCTGCTGGTGCTGTTGATCCCCGTCATGGGCCTGGGCTTCTGGCCGACGATCGTGGCGCTGGTGGTCTACTGCCAGGCTATCCTGGTGCGCAACGTGGTGGTGGGAATTCGCAGCGTGGATGCGGCCGTGCTGGAAGCCGCGCGGGGGATGGGGTTGAGCGTGTGGCAAATCACCTGGCAGGTGGAACTGCCGCTGGCGCTGCCCATCATCCTGGCGGGCGTGCGCATCGCGGCCATCTCCACGATTGCCATTGCCACCGTGGCCGCCTTCTTCGACGCCGGCGGCCTCGGCGCGCTGATTCGTGAAGGCATCAGCCAGGATTACAGCGACAAAATCTGGGCCGGCGTCCTGGCCGTCGCTTTCCTCGCCATCCTCTTCGAACAGAGCCTGCGTCTCGTCACGCGCCGGCTGCGCCACGAAACGGACGGCAGCCAACGCATCGTCTAGTTGGCCGCATACTCCGTCAACAAACGCATCGGCGGAGAATGAAAGCCGATCACGATGTGATCCTTGGGAATGCCCAGGGCCACCAGTTCCTCAGCAATCGGGATCTCGGTCCCGTTATGCTGAATCCATATCTTGTCGCTTATGATGTCGAGATGTAGTACGCAGCCATAGATTCGATGATTATTCAACCATCCAACGTTAACAAGTTGATAGTGGTCATTTATTGTATCGAACACGGTTTGCATTTCAATCCCAAGTGCGGAGGGAGGCTGACTGGCATACTGCCTGAGTAATTCTTGGATACGAGTCCGGTATTCGTCGCTTATGGTTGCCATTTGTATATCACCTCGTTTTGCACATCAAACACAATCAGCCGGATTTGGTACCGTTGGACAATCATCTGTCCAAACTCCAGTCGGAAGAACCCATGATAAGCATCGGAAGGTATAGCCAGATACAAGGTACGATCAGGTTGCTGTGTTTCCAACGCCAACCGGTAACTCAGGAACTGACCTAGCGCCAGATGAAACTCTGACAAAGCGGATGAGCCCAGGAAGCTCTTGATCTCAACCGCGATCTTGTGGCCGTTTTTCTCGGCGGCAAGCAGCCTTTCTGCTCCGAGGTCAATATACATTTGAACCTGGGCGAAACTCACGAACAGGGGATCATCGGTGATTACCCATCCGTCTTTTTCGAGAGCAGTTCTGACGGCTCGATGAATGATATCTTTAGCTGGCATGTTTAGTTCCACCAATATGGAGACACGATGCACCTACTTGATGGGCGGCAAGGCCCGCCAATCATAGCCAATGCCCGGATCGTCATGCGGGATGCGACCTTCGTCGGCAGGGTTATACACATTGGAGGTGACGTAGAACAGGTGGGTGACGCCGCCTAGCACTTTGCAGCCGTGCGCGACGCCAGACGGAATCTTGACGACGCGATGCCCGTAATCCGGCCCAAGCAGAATCTCTTGCGTCTGCTGATAGGTGGGCGAGTCTGGCCGCAGGTCGTGCAGGGCCAGCTTGAGCGCGCCGATGGGCACATACCACCAATCCACCTGCTGCTGATGCAGGTGCCAGGCCTTGGCCGAACCGGGGTACATCAGCGCATAGCTGAGCTGGCCGAAGCCTTCGGTGAAAAACTCATCCGTGCTGCGGATGATTTCGCGGAAGATCTGGCGGTCGTCGCCATCCCCGTGTAACTCCTTCAGCATGACGCCTTGCAGGTGCGGCTGCGGCTCTCCGCGGCCAATCCCTTCCGTCGTGGCGCGGACGCGCACAGCGAGTTGATGTGGTGACATGGAACCTCGCAGAAATGATGAATGACGAATTAGCAATTAGGAATGCTGAACGCTGAATGTCGTAGAGCGTGTTCAGTGTTCAGCATTCCGTGTTCAGCGTTCTATAGTTAGTTAAAGCGCTTCGCTGATGACTTTGGCCTGCGTGAACAGGAGCAGGTAATCCGCGCCGCCGGCTTTGGAATCGGTGCCGCTCATGTTGAAGCCGCCGAACGGCTCGACGCCGACCAGCGCGCCGGTGCATTTGCGGTTGAAGTACAGGTTGCCCACGTGGAAGTCCTCACGTGCCGTCTCCAGGCGGTCGCGGCGGCGGGTGAAAATGGCGCCGGTCAAGCCGTACTCGGTGCCGTTGACCACATCCATCCCATCCTCGAACGATTTGGCCTTGATGCAAGCCAGGACCGGCCCAAAAATTTCTTCCTGCGCCAGGCGGGCATTGCGGTCAATGTCGCCAAAGATGGTCGGCGGAACGAAGTAGCCGTTGGTGGGGTTGTGCTTGAGGGGCTGGCCGCCCAGCAGCAGCCTACCTTCCTGGGTGCCGATTTCGATATACTCCCACATCTTGGCATACGCCTTGGCGTCCACGACCGGCCCCATCCAATGACTGGGATCCACGGTAGGGCCAACAGTGATCTTTTCTGCCTGGCGCACCACCTTATCTACCACCTCATCGTACACTTCTTCCACCAGGATCGCGCGCGAGCAGGCTGAGCACTTCTGGCCCTGGAAGCCAAATGCGGACGCGACGATGGCCTGCGCGGCCGCGTCCAGGTCCGCGGTTTCATCCACCAGGATGGCGTCCTTGCCGCCCATCTCCAGCAGCGTGCGCTTGAGCCATTTTTGGCCTGGCTGCAGCACAGCCGCGCGCTGGAAGATGCGCAGCCCGATCTCCTTTGATCCCGTGAACGCGATGAAGCGCGTCAATGGATGATCCACCAGCGCATCGCCCATCTTGCCGCCCGGTCCGGGCAGGAAGTTGAGCACCCCTGGCGGCAGACGCAGGTCTTCATAGAGCATTTCGCTCAGGAACCAGGCAATCCAGGGGGAGGTGCTGGCCGGTTTGAGCACCGCCGTGTTGCCGGCGACCAGGCTGGCGGTCGTCATGCCGGCCATGATCGCGCCGGGGAAATTCCACGGCGGAATGACCACACCAACGCCCAGCGGGATGTAGCGCAGCTCGGCGTCGCGACCGGCAAACGGTTCCACCGGTTGCGCGCCCCCCAGGCGCAGCATCTGGCGCGCGTAGAAATCACAGAAGTCAATCGTCTCCGCGGTGTCGGCGTCCGCTTCGGGCCAACTCTTGCCGACTTCGTAGACCATGATGGCGCTGAATTCGTGCTTGCGCTTGCGAATGAGCTCGGCCAGTTTGAACAGATAACGTGCGCGTGTCTCGTAGGGCACCTTGCGCCATTCGTTGAAAGCATCGTGCGCCACCTCCACCGCGCGGTTGGCATGTTCTGGCGTGGCGCGGGCAAAACGGGCCACGACCTGACTGGGGTCGGCGGGGTTGAGCGAGTCGAACGTCTCATCGGTGTAGATCTTTTCGCCGCCAATCACCAGCGGATAGGTGCGACCTAGCCATGACTGCACCGTGGTCAGCGCGGCCTCAAAAGCCTTGATTTGGGTCGGATTACTAAAGTCGGTCAAGGGTTCATTACGAAAGGGAGCGAGCATGAATCAACCTCCTTGTTGATGCGTGATACGCAGACTGCCAATGCCTGTTCAGAGACAGTTTGCCATCGGCCGCTAGAATCTTATCAGGTTGGCATAAAAAGTCAAACAAGTGCGCGCGCAGAATCGCTGTTGACAGGCACGTGACCTCGTGGTATGCTACGTGTGTTGTTTTGGTGTCTGGCCCCGCAGTCCCCTGATTTGCGTCCCGTTTCTTTGTTGGTCGGTCGCTTCCTCGTTCGTGTTTGGTTCTGGCGCGTGCCAAGACCGGCCTGCGTCCGCGGTGGTTGGGGCAGCTCACCGCCCGACGCTTCCTTTGCCTCGCCCTGGCTGCCCAAGTTCATTGGGAAAGGAGCAACTCTCGTGAAACGTACTCGTCGCTTGTTTACCCTCATTGTCTTGTGTGCGCTCTTGGCGACCCTGACTACCGCGTGGGGCGTGTCGGCTAGCGCCCCGGCAGACGGCCCGTGGGTCTACAGCACCAACTTGCCGGCCGTCGCTGTGCGGTTCGACACCGAGTTCTACAACGGCAAGATGTATCTGCTTGGCTTCCGCACGGACGGGGCCGGCACGACCGATGGCAGCATCTGGGTCTACGATGCAGCTCTCGACACCTGGAGCGACACGGGCATAGATATGCCAGTGCCCGTCTCCAACTACACCATCGCCAAGCTGACCGACGCCAACGGTACGGGTTTGTATATCTTTGGCGGTCGTGACAGCGGCGGCGCATGCACGACAACCGTTCAGGTGTACTATCCCGACACCAACACGACCGCGGTGCTCGCGACTGACCCGTTTGCCGGCACGGTGAATGGCGCCGCGATCTTCCCCGGCGGCGTGGTGACGGTGGGCAACAAGGGCTATGCTTGGGGCGGCTTCTGCGGCGGCACCACGGCGCCTTACACCGGCATCCAAACGTGGGTCTTCAACCCCACGGCGGCGGCGGGCAGCCGCTGGACCGCTGGGCCGGACCTGCCTGCGCCTGGCGCATACCAGGCCGGGGCTGTCCTGAACGGCAAGGTTTACTCGATCGGCGGAGATACCTTTGACGGCGCTTCTCTCACCGCCTATGCTGATGTGCTGATGCTAGATCCGGCCAACCTGGGCGCGGGGTGGCAGGCCAAGGCCTCAATCCCGTTGCCCTCTTCAGGCGCGCCGGGCTGCGATGAGTCGCGTGCATTCGCCTTCGACACGAGCTCCGGATGGTCGTTGGCCGGCAAAATTGTGCTGGCCGGCTGCGGCCAGTGGGACCAGACGCAGACGACATTGACAGACAGTTTCCTGTATGATGGCGCCAGCGATAGCTGGACGACCTTCGCAAGTCTCAATGCGGCGCGGCGCAACCATGCCGGCGCGTTCATCGTAGACAACGCGACCAGTGGGCGCATGTGGGTTGGCGGCGGCTACACACCAACCGGCGTCAACGTGGGCACGAACACCACCGAGACCTACATGATTACCTACTCTGCGCCCACGGCTGTGGGGCTGGGCGGCTTCAGCGCCCGTGGTTCGGATATGACCCTGGGGTTGGTGGTTGGCGGCTTGCTGCTGATCCTGGCCCTGCTGTGGGTCCAGCGTCGCCGCGTCGCGCCGCGCGCCTGAGACCACCTCTCAGCGCGCATCAGCGCCGTGTATCGTGTAACAGAATTGACGAGGCGCAGCCGTGGGCGAGGGCTGCGCCTCGTTTACTTGGGATGTCTGCCCTTTGGCGACGGTTTGACACAGCGTAAGCCCTGAGGTAGACTTCAACCTGCGGTGGAGACAGCCAGGAGTAACTCCCGTGACCGACACTGATAATCCGCTCAAAAGCCTGATTCTGACATACAAAGAGACCTTCGCCGAGTGGCTGCTGGGCAAGCGGCTACGCTCTGTGCGCACCTTGACTATCGAGCTGCCAGCCTCACGCCAGCGGAGTGATCTGCTCTTCGAGGCTGTGAGCGAAGATGGCAATATGGGGCTGCTGCATATCGAGCTTCAGGGAAAGCGCAGTGCAGCCCCTATGCCCTGGCGTATGTTGGACTACATGAGCCGCACAGCCCGCCATGAGTGGGGGCGGCGGGCACCGCAGGGCAGCCTGAGCCTGCAGAGCGTTGTTCTCTACGTGGGTGTAGGTGCAGGCGCAGGTGATACTGGCGAATATGCCCTCACCAATTTTATGGATCAGCCTAGCCTGGCCTGGCGTTACGATGTCATTCGCCTATGGGAACTTGAGGCTGATGCGGTGCTGCAGATGGACAAGCCGGCCCTGCTGGCGCTCGTGGGGCAGATGCGCTTGACGGAACCAGAGCGGATTGTCCCTATGGTGCTTGGCAGAATTCAAGCTGTCCCCGATGGCGAGCAGCGCAGTGAGCTGCTGACGGCATTGATCAACCTGATTGGGGACGAAGGGGTGCTGAAAATGATTGAGCGCATGATTGACATGGAACTATTGGACACGCCCTACCTGCGTCGGATTCGTCAGGAAAGTTGGGAGAAGGGCGTTGGCGAAGGGCGTCAAGAAGGACGCCGCGAGGGCGTCGAAGAAGGACGCCGCGAGGGCGTCGAAGAAGGACGCCGCGAGGGCGTCGAAGAAGGATTGCGCGCTGCCGTGTTGGCTGCGGTGACCGCTCGTTTCAACCCTCCGGTTCAAACCTATCAACGCCTGGAACACCGATTGCGTCAGGTGCGCGATGTGAGCGTCCTGCCGCGCCTCTTAGAAACCATCATTCGCGCCAATACCCTGGATGAATTCCAGTCTCAGCTAGAAACCACGATCGCGGGCCACAGCGCCGAGCCAACCGGCGGAGACTAGGCGGTTCGAACCATGTTTTCACTGACAACGCTTGCCCTGCCCGACCATGCTCTGTTGATGGCCGTCCGCCCACCGCCGCACGACTTGAGCAGCCTGCACGGCCTCGATGGGGCTGGTTGGGCCGCTCTTTCTGCGCGAGCCACGTCGGCCAACCTGGCGCCCTTGCTTTTCTACACACTGCGCCATGAAGGGATGCTTGATTTGGTCCCGGCCGAGGTGCGCCAGCATCTGAGCGAGGAATACTACGCGTCGGTGCGTCGGCAATTGCTGTTTAACGCAGAACTAGAACCGGTGCTGGCTGCGTTGCACGCCCATGGCGTGGTTCCGCTGCTGCTCAAGGGCGTTGTCCTGGCCGAGACAACCTACCCCGACGTTGGGCTGCGCCCGATGACCGATATTGACATCCTGGTGCACGCAGCGGACCTGCCGCGGGTCTGTGAGGCGCTCCAGCCGCTTGGCTATCACACCACGACGGCCGCCGCGCAGCTCGACGATGAATTCTTCAACGGAGAGCTGTCGTTCGCCAAAGGCACGCACACGGAAACGCTCGCCCTCGAGTTTCATCAAAGCCTGGTTCATCACTGGAACTTCACCGCGCCGCTCAAGGTGGACAGCGATGCGCTGTGGCTGCGCGCGCAGCCGCTGACCGTGGCGAATCAACCGGTCGTCCAGCTTTGCATCGAAGACATGCTGCTCCACCTCTGTCTGCACCGCGCCATGCACCACGGCTTCACCGGACTGCCAGGCTACGTTGACATTGCCTGGATGGCAGCCGCCCATGGCCAGCATATCCAGTGGGAGCAATTGACGGCGCGCGCGCATGCCTATCAGGCGCAAGCCATCGTTTTCCTGGCCCTGCAGTTGGCGCGAGATTTGCTGGGCGCGGCTGTTCCCGATTCGACATTGCAGGCCTTAGCGCCGCCGCCGTGGCGTCAACACCTGCTGCAGCGCCTGGTTGACCTGGAACTGATCTTGAGCGTGGACGTGGCTCCGTCCCAGGAAGATGCCGGCCGCGTGCTGAACGTCGCCGTGATTGACTCCTGGCCCGGCATCTTCAATTGGGTGCGCCAGCGCCTCTTTCCTGGCGTGCGTTGGCAAAAAACCAACTATGCCCTGGACAGCACCATCCACGCCTATGCGTATGCGCTCGTCGTTCATCCCCTGCGCATCGTAGGCGGCTTCATGACCCGCGCGGCTCGCCTGGCCCTGCGCAACAGAAGCGACGTTCTCCGCAAGTACCTCCCTCTCAGTCAATTCCGCTCCTAACGCTTCCCACCGGTCATCTTCACTCTGTCATCTTCCCTGGTTTCCCCGCCAGAACTTGACGTATGCACCGCCTACGGGTATGATAACGGCTGCAATCATCCCTTGCGGAAACCTATCGCCGTGCGCGGCGGAACATACGAGAGTGGACATGAGCGAATCATCGAACGTGGTTGACAATCAGCCGCATGCGGCCGCCAAAATTCGTGTCGGCATCCTGGGCGCCACCGGCGCCGTCGGTCAACGGTTTGTTCAGGTGCTCGCCGACCATCCGTGGTTCGAGTTGAGCGTGTTGGCCGCCTCGCACCGTTCGGCCGGCAAACGCTATGCAGACGCCTGTCATTGGTACCTGGACGAACCAATGCCCAAAACCGTGCGCGACATGGAACTGCAGCATGGTCGGCCAGGAATGAACTGCGAAATCCTCTTTTCGGCTCTGCCCAACGCCATCGCCCAAGACTTGGAGCCGGCGTTGGCGGCCGCCGGCTATGCTGTCTTCTCCAACGCGGGCGCTCATCGCGCCATGGCAGACGTGCCCCTGCTGATTCCTGAAGTCAACCCGGAGCACAGCGCGCTGGTCGAAACCCAGCGCAAACAACGCGGCTGGCCCGGCTTCATCGTCACCAACCCCAACTGCACGGCCACGCATCTGACCTGCGCCTTGAAGCCGCTGTACGATGCCTTCGGTTTACACCGCGTCTTTGTGGTTTCGATGCAAGCTACCTCCGGCGCCGGCTACCCTGGCGTCTCTGCGCTCGACATCACCGACAACGTGATTCCCTATATCGGCAACGAAGAGGACAAAGTGCAAACGGAGCCACTGAAGATGCTCGGCGCCTATGCGGTAGACAGTATCGTGCCGGCCAATTTCAGGATCAGCGCCCACTGCAATCGCGTGCCCACACGTGATGGTCACCTGGAGTGTGTCTCGGTTGAACTCGACCGCCCGGCGACGGAGGCAGACATCATCACGGCCTGGGAGAGTTTCCGCGGGTTGCCGCAGCAGCTCCATCTGCCAACCGCGCCCTCGCAGTTCATTGTGGTTCGCCCGGAGGCAGACCGCCCTCAGCCACGGCGCGATCGTCTGGCCGGCAACGGTATGACCACCAGCGTGGGGCGTCTGCGGCCGTGTGAACTGTTGAGCTATAAATTTGTACTGCTTGGCCACAACACGCTGCGCGGCGCGGCGGGCGGCTCGGTGCTCAATGCCGAACTCATGGTGGCGCAAGGGTATTTTGGCGAACGTGCTATCGCTGCCCCCGTGCAGGCAGCATTGCAGGCCACGCAGTTGCCGTTGTGGCAACACGCCTAGCATCGCTGTGGAGTTGTTCAATGGAATCATTTGGAACGGCAACCTTAGCTGATTTTGCCGGCGACCTGGTCGTATTCCGCAACTTGAATATCCAGGACAAACGGATCCCCGGCCTGCGCGAGGCGTGGATGGACATGGACCTCCCCTCGCGGCGCATTCCCCGCAAACACGAGGAAGACTACGCGCGCGCGGCGTCTTGGCTCATCAGGCGCGCGCGTAAGCTTGACAAACCCCACGGCGAGATTCAAGAACTTCTGTTTCTTGGAGACACCGCCCTGGCCGACGGCGATGCTTTTCGCAACATTCGGCGCCAGGGGCGCTGGGGCGGCTGGGCCTTCATCGGCAGCGGCGCCCATGAAAACAAACCTGGCCCTTCCGCCTGGGAGCAGAGCGCGGATAACGTCATTGTGGCTGGCCGCTGGAACGACCTGGCCCGCTGGACGCACACGATCCTGGAACAAGGCGCTTTGTGCGACGAACGGACGGCGCTGGTCATTGACATGGATAAGACCGTGATTGGCGCGCGTGGCCGCAACAGCCAGGTGATTGACGAGGCGCGCCTGGCCGGTCTGCGCGCGACGATGATCGAGATGCTGGGAGAAAAATTCAACCAGATCATCTTCGAAGAGGCGTATCGCGAGTTGAACCAGCCGCGCTACCATCGGTTCACCGCGGACAACCAGGACTACCTGGCGTATGTCTGCCTCATCATCAGCGCGGGCGTCATCTCGCTGCGCGGTCTGCTCGACTGTATCGCCGAAGCGCCAGATTACGGTTTTCTCCAGTTCGTGCGCTGGTCCGACACGCGCCTGGCGACAGGCAGCCAGCCTGAGTTAGCCGACATGCATTTCAGCTTCTTGAAACGCCTGGAGGTTGACGACCCAACGCCGTTCAAGTCATTCCGCCGGCTCGAGTATCTTGCAACCACGGGTCGTATGGGCCAGCTGCCAGACACCGCCTTGCCCAGTGAGATGCTGGCGCGTGAAATCTGCCTGACGCGCGAGGTGTTGGACGTGTGCACCTGGCTCAAACAGCGCGGCGCAGTCGTCTTGGTGCTATCGGACAAGCCGGATGAGGCTTCGCTGCCGACGCCGGAACAGGCCCGCGATGGCTACCGCCCCCTGCACCGGGTCAAAACCCATGTCGTGGGCGAGACGCTTGTCGGCCAATTGCCCTGATTGTCCAACCAACCGTAACATGACAAGAGACGAGTGACGACCATAGAGGCTTGATCCTGGCGTCTTTCGTCTCTTATTTTTTGTGCTTGTACTGGAGAATTTGCACCCATGCCTGCCATACGCCCGTTCAGGGCCTGGCGTTTTACCGACGCCGCAGCCTTAGCTGACCTATTGGTTCCTCCCTATGACATTATCAGTCCGGCTGAACAAACCGCTTATTATGCGCGTCATCCAGATAACCTGATCAGAGTCGAGCTGGGACAGGAACGGCCGGACGACGACGAACGCACGAACCGCTACACACGCGCGGCCGCAGCCCTGGACGACTGGCGCACGCGGGGCATTGTGCAGCGTGATCCCGTACCAACCATCTACGTCTATCAGCAGATTTTTAGCCTGCCCGGTCAAAGCGAGCGCATCGTCCGCACCGGTTTCTTTGGCCGGCTGCGCCTCGGCCCGTGGGGGCAGGGCATTTTGCCGCACGAGAAGACATTTCCCGGCGCGAAGGCCGATCGCCTGGCTCTGCTGCAAGCCACGGCCGTGCAGACCGGCGCCATCTTCACCTTATTTCGCGACCCGGCCGGCGAGGTGATGACCGCGCTGCGCGCCACAACCGCTGCGTTGCCTGCAGCCGCATTGATGGGGGATGACGGCATGGAGCATCGCCTCTGGCGGTTGGAGGACCCGGCGCTGATCGCGCGCCTGGCGGACACACTGCATGAACGCACCCTGTACGTGGCCGATGGGCATCATCGCTACGAAACGGCCTTGAATTATCAGCGCCAGCGGGGCGATGGCGGCGGCGAACAGCCGTGGGATTTTGTGCTCACCTATGCCGCGCCGCTGGAAGACCCCGGCGTGCGCATCATGGCCGCGCATCGCTGCTTGCACGATGCGCCTGGACTGTGGTCAGACGATGTGCTGCGCGTCGTGCGAGAGGGCTTCGATCTGCAGCGCTTCGCGGCGGTCGGCCCGCTGCACGACGCGTTGGGGCAAGCCGCGCCAGGCGCGGGCTGGTTTGGACTGCTGCTGCCGGGCATGAGCGGGGGCTGGCTCCTGCGGCCGCGGCCCCAGCTGACGCTGCCGGCTGATCTGCCAGCCGAGCTGACCGAGCTGGATGTGACCCGTCTGCAGGAATGGGTGCTGCGTCCTCTGCTGCGCGGCATCACCGATGACCTGGCCGACAAACGCTTCCTCGCGTACGAGCCAAACCTCGAGCGCGTGGTGAGCGCCGTCAACCAGGGGCAATACCAGGCTGCGTTCCTGCTCAACCCCACCGGGCTGCACCAACTGTGCGCCGTGGCGGACGCCGGGCAAGTCATGCCGCAGAAGGCCACCTACTTCTATCCGAAGCTCATTTCGGGCATCGTGATGTATGATGCAGGCGCCTGGTAGGTCAAGCGGTAGAGTACGTTTCCCGGGTCATGGCCGCACGTCACCCCGGAGGTGTGACCTACAAGAAAGAGGGATTGGACCGCATGGACGTCCTGTTCAAGCTGAGCTACAACCTGCGCCGGTTCCAGGCGGCCGGCTGGTCGCTGGAGCGCTGGTTAGCCGGGATTTTGCTGCTGCTGGGGCTGCTGGGCCTGCTGCGCTGGCTGCCTGGCGATGGACTGAGCGCCGGTGTGGCGGCCAGCGCCGCGGTCGCGCTGCTTGGCCTGGGCCGTTGGGCGCAGCGCCGTGATTATGTGCACTTCACCGCCGATCATGCGCCGCCCCCCAGCGCCCGCGCCATGCTGCCCATGAGCGAGCTGATCCCAGTCTCGGCCAGCGGTCGCTTCGATGTGGAAGGCGAATCGCAGCGTTTCACGGAACTGCCGGCCCACTACCAGTCGTTCGAGATTCGTGAGCACGTCATCATCGGGCGGGTGCGCCCAGCGCGCTTCTTATTCATCGGCCGTTGGCCTGAACAAGACATCGGCATGTGGTATATCTTCATCCGGCCGCGAGACCTGCTCTCGGTGACGAGCGGCCTCTTGAGTCACGGCCGCCGCTCGCGCCTGGCGCTGCGCCTGGTCATTGCTCGCCCCGAAGAAGAGGAAAAACGGAATAGCTTACTGTCAGCCAGGCACAAACGTGATAGTATCGAGGTTGTTTTTCTATCGTTCGATCACAGTGAGGACCGCCAACGGGTATGGGTAGACCTTCTTGTGGATGCACCCCAAGCCGGTCAGCTAGTGCAAAAACCAAAGTAAGACGCAGCGTATCAACGTATCAATCAAAGATTTAATGGCAGGTTTTTCGTATGAGTTATCCAAATCAACAGAATCAATCTCACCAATGGAGACAATCGCCTCCCCCGTCGTCATCTGACCAGGCTTCCACGCGCGCCAACGTGGGGCTGAAACGTGATGATGTCACCGAACCGCAGGATGTAGCCGTTTTTTTTGATTTCGAGAATATCGTCTATTCCACGCGTAACTGCCTGAACCTCAACCCCGATTTTGGCATCTTGATGGATTGCTGTCGCAGTTTTGGCCGCGTGGTCATCGCCCGCGCCTACGCCGATTGGCGGCGCCACGCCCCCACCGTCTCCTCCATCCTCCATTCGCAAGACATTGATCCGGTGTTCGTCCCCAGCTATCAGTACGGCCGCCCCGGCACCAACAACGGCTCGATCAAGAACAGCGTGGACATGCACTTGTGTGTGGATGCCATGCGCGTGCTCTATCGCTATCCGCATCTCAATGCGTTCGTGCTGATCAGCGGCGATCGAGATTTCATCCCGCTGGTGCGCGCCCTGCGCATGGAGGGCAAAGTCGTCATCGGCGTTGGCGTGGCCGACACCACCTCCACCTACCTGGGCCGGGCCGTAGATCATTTTGTCTTCTATCAGGACCTCCTCACCCGCGCGGGCCAACCGGCGCGCGCCGCGCCGCGGCCAGAGAGCGAAGCGCCGCCTGTGGTCATCGCAGAAGCCCCGTCGCTGCCCATCAGCACGAATGGCAGCGGACGCGTCGCCCCACCCGTTGAGCCCGTGGCGGCGACCACGCCGGAGGACGATGGATTGTGGAGCAGCCTGCTCTATGACGCTGAGGATGGCGTTTGAGGTTTGATGGAGGGCGTCGTGGCAGCCAAAACGAAGATTATCGTCAGCGACCTGCACCTTGGAGCCGGGCTGGAAGGCGCCGGCGGCAATCCCCTCGAGGACTTCATCAGCGACATTGATTTTGTCGAGTGGCTGCATGGATTGACGGCCGAAAGCAACGCCGGCGGTACGGACATGGAATTCATCATCAATGGCGACTTCCTGGAGATGCTGCAGGCGCCGGCGACGCCGCGTTTCAACCCGGCTGAGCCCTATCCTCCTGCGCTCTACGCGGCCAATGACGAAGCTTCAGCTCTTCTGAAACTCACGCACATCACCCAGGGCCACCCCGGTGTCTTTGCGGCCCTGGCCGATTTCATCGCCCCCCACCCGCGACGCAACGTCGTCATTCTGCGCGGCAACCATGATCCAGAACTGTACTGGCCGGGCATGCAAAACGCCATTCGCAACCTCCTGGGCGCCGTCGGCGAGATGCACGACCTGCTGCACTTCCCGCCGCGGAGTTACCTGGCCGATGGGGTCTACGTCGAGCATGGCAATCAGTACACCGAATCGGTCAACCGCTTCAGCAACATGGCGCAGCCGCTGGACCCTCAAGATCCCACGCGGCTAGAACTCGTGTGGGGATCACGGTTTGTCGTCGAATACTTCAACCTGATCGAGCGCGAACGCAGCTGGGTGGATGGCGTGGCGCCGATGACGGGCCTCATTTGGTACGGGTTGCATTATGATTTTGCCTTTGCCGCGCAGGCGCTCAAGCTCCTGTTGCAGGCCGCCCCTCGGCTCGGATTGCCGCGGGACGTGACACCCAAGCAAGCCGCGGCAGCCTCTGCCCTGGAGGCCGACCTGGCGACCCCGGCGGCGGTTGCTGCTTCGCAGGCGCGCTACGAGTCTGACCCCGCCTTCCGCCGCGAGTTCGAGACCCGCGTCATGGAAGCCTTGCGCAATGTCCAGGCCGACGATACGTTTCTTCCGTCCGCGCGCGCGCTGACGCCCGCAGATGCCCTGGCGCGCGCCAACCAATCGGTTGATGAACAGAAGAGCCGGCTGCAGGTCGAAGCGCAGCGGATCGCCCGCGAGACGCATGCGCACCTGGTGACATTCGGGCACACGCACATGCCGGAGGTGATTTCCCTGGAGGGCGGCGCCACGTATATCAACAGCGGAACCTGGATCTGGACTGGCGACTTTTCGCACGCGACCGCGGCGCAATGGGAAGACCTGTTTCGTCACCCGTCCAACTACGCCGCCATGCGCCGCTTGAACTACGTGCGCGTGGACTACGACGCGACCGGTAAGCCGACCGCACGCTTACTCGAGGTGGGCCAGCCCGCGCCGCCGCCGGTGGGCGCCACGGGCGGCGGCAATGTGCATCCGGCGCCCGCGCCTGCGCCTCGCAAAGGGTGCCTGCCAGCCTTGCTCATGCTGCCCTGGCGCCGCTAATCTGTTACCTGGCCTATGCAACCCAACGCCGCTGCGCTTGACCTACCTGCCTTGACCGCCCGTTGGCGCGCGTTTACGGAAACGCGCGCGCTGCCGGCGGATATGGATCCGTTGGTGGTCAATTCCTGGCGTCGCTGCGGCCCGCTGCTCAACCCGCACGCCGAACCGCATCTGGCGCGGCTGAACGAGGAAGGCTTACGGCGCCTGCTCATCAACCAGTTCGATCTGCTGGCGATTGCGCGACCGGTGATGGAGGACATCTACCAGGCCGTCGAGGGCAGCAGCAGCCTGATGGTCTTGCTGGACAACACCGGCTGTGTCCTGCTTACCCTGGGCGACGCCAACATGGAACAGGAGGCCGCGCGCATCGGACTGACGCCCGGCGCGTACTGGGATGAGGGGCGCGTGGGCACCAGCGCCTTTGCCCTGGCCCTGGCCGAGCGCATGCCGGCGCAGGTGGTGGGCGCGGAGCACTTCCTGGCCTGCTACCATCATCTGGTGGACGCGGCTGCGCCCATTTTTCATCCGAGCGGGCGCATGATCGGCGTCTTGGGCATTGTCTGCCTGACCAACCTGCACCATCCCCATACCGCCGGCATTGTCGTGGCCGGCGCGCGCGCCCTGGAAAATCAATTGGCCGCCGATGTGATGAACCACGACGCGAACACACACCTGACGCTGCTCAACGCGACGGTGGAATCCATTGCCGACGGCGTATTGGCATGGGATCGTGAGGGCATCATCACGCAAATGAACCGGCGGGCGGCCGAGCTGCTGGGATTGAATCCGCGGGCCGTGGTGGGCAACCGCTTGCAGCGTTATGTGCAGACGCAGGCCGATTTGCTCGATGCCATTCTGCACGGCAAACCGGCAAGCAACATGGAAGCCCATCTGCTGGTCAATGGACGCCCGGTGCACTGCATGATCAACCTGAAGCCGATTCGCATCGGCGATGCGCTCCCGATTGGCTTCCTGGCCACGTTGCAGCCCATCGAGCAGATTCATCAGATCTTTTATCGCCTGGCGGGCGCGCAGGCTGCCATGACGCTGGACGACCTCAAAGGCAAGTCGGCTGACATTCAGCGCGTACGCCAGCAAGCGCGCGCCGCCGCGCGGGGTCGCGGCAATGTGCTGCTGCAAGGCGAATCTGGGGTGGGCAAGCATGTCGTCGCGCGCGCGATTCACAATGCCAGCCCGCGGGCCGACGGACCATTCATGGCTGTCAACTGCCGGGCTTTCCCGCGCGATCTGTTTCTGAGCGAGTTCTTGGGGTATGAAAGCGGAGCGTTTAGCGGCGCGCGCGCCGAGGGGCGTCCCAGCAAGTTCGAACTGGCGTTCGGCGGAACCTTGTTCCTGGACGAAGTCGAGGCCATTCCACTGGAGTTTCACTCCGTGCTCGGCCGCGTGATCGAAACCGGCGAGGTCATGCGCCTGGGCGGCTCGCGTATCATCCCCGTGAATGTGCGGGTCATTGCTTCCACCGACACGGACCTTGATCGCCTGGTGGTCGAAGGTGCGTTTCAGGCCAATCTGCTCTACCGGCTCAGCTCGATTGTGATCGAGATGCCATCTCTGCGCCAACGCCGCGAAGACATCCCCGAATTGATTGACAGCATCCTGGCCCGCATGGGTCGCAGCGCCGCCGAACTGCCGGCCCTGACGCCTGAAGCCATCCAACTCCTGAAAAAGTATCCCTGGCCGGGCAATATCCGGGAGTTGGAGAGCGCGCTGGAACGGGCTTGCAGCCTGGCGCCGGTCGGTCAGCCGATTGATGTGCCTCATCTGCCGGAGAGCATCCGCCGCGGCTCGGTCATGGTGCCCACGCGTGAAAGAGTCGAGCCGGTGCTCAACATGGATGAATGGAACCGCGAGGCCATCATGCGCGCCGGCTGGGCGACGCACGGCAGCCTGACCGAAATGGCGCGCATGCTGGGCATCAGCCGTACGACGCTGTGGCGCAAGATGCGGGCCTTCAATCTCGACGCAAGTCATTTTCAGTTTGAATCCATGAGCGATGTTTCAAAATAGAACACTTTGGGCAAAATACGTTTCAGTTTGAAACAAAAGTGCGACAGTTGATTGACACATCTGGCATCTTGTGTTAATCTAACACCGTGTGATTTTTTAGGAAACCGCTCAACGTCAGAGTGGATTATTACGGCTGATGGTCAGCGCGTCAAGGATGATGCATCGTATGGCTGAATTGGCTGGTAGTGGGATGTGAAAACGCCTGCGGCCCGTGTTTAGACACGAGGTCTGTGGGCGTTTCTGTTTTCCTGACCAGGCTGCAGTCGGTGGCTGCATCTCCCACTTGACGCTGGTCATGGCGAACGCCTGCACGAGTTGAGCGGTCGTGATTGGTCTCATTTTAGGAGCGGCTGTGAAGACAGCGCCACTCCGAAGCTGGAAAGGAGGACTGAATCCCCATCGCAGTCAGTTGTTTTGTTCTACTGTGCGCATGAGGCGCGAGAGCAAAACCCCTCGTATGAGCGGTCTGCAACCCCATTTCGTGCTGCCGGTATGGCAGCGAACAACGCACTAGGCAAGGTAGGAGGAAATCTAACAATGTCTCCGTTTATGGGCGAAGTGGTTGGCACGATGTTGCTGATCCTGTTGGGTGATGGTGTGGTGGCCAACGTCTTGTTGGGCAAGACCAAGGGTAACAATTCTGGCTGGATTGTCATTACCACAGCCTGGGCCTTGGCGGTCTTTGTCGGCGCCTATTCGGTGGCGAGCGTCAGCGGCGCGCACCTGAATCCGGCCGTCACGATTGGTCTGGCCGTGGCCGGCAAGTTTGCCTGGGGCAATGTGCTTCCCTACATCATTGCGCAGTTCATCGGCGCCTTCATTGGCGCCACCCTGGTTTGGTTGCACTATTTCCCGCACTGGGCCGAGACGAAGGACACCGGCCTGAAGCTGGCTGTCTTCTCGACTGGCCCGGCCATTCGCAGCGTCACCTGGAACCTGGTTTCTGAAATCATCGGCACCTTCGTGCTGGTATTCGGCATCCTGACGATCAAGGGCGCTGTGATGGATTCGTCTGGCTCCGCTGTGCCGTTGAACATGGGCGCCCTGGGCATCATCCCGGTGGCCTTCCTCGTGTGGGTGATCGGTCTGGCGCTCGGCGGCACCACCGGCTATGCTATCAACCCGGCCCGTGACCTCGGCCCACGCATTGCGCACTTTGTCCTGCCGATTGCAGGCAAGGGCGACAGCGACTGGGGCTACTCCTGGATTCCGGTGGTTGGCCCCATCGTTGGCGCGATCATTGCGGCTCTTCTCTACGGTGCACTCGGCAGTTTCTAACCCGCTGCGTTTTTTCCTTGCGAAGGCCTGACTTGAGGCCTTCGCAAGGGCCAGCTGATTCGTGACCGTGCGAGCCTGTCGAGGCGATTGTTAGGATGAAAGGATTGGTGGTATGAAGAAACTGATCAATAAACCGGAAGATGTCGTGCGCGAAGAATTAGAAGGGATTGTCTACGCCCATTCAGACCTGGTAACAGTGCACTATGACCCAAATTTCATCGTACGGGCCGATGCGCCGGTCAAGGGCAAGGTGGGCGTGATCTCCGGCGGCGGCTCGGGTCATGAGCCGATGCACGGTGGGTTCGTAGGCATGGGCATGCTCGACGCAGCCTGCCCCGGCGCAGTCTTCACCAGCCCCACGCCTGACCAGATGCTGGAAGCGACCAAGGCCGTCAACGGCGGCGCGGGCGTGCTGCACATCGTCAAGAACTACACCGGCGACATCATGAACTTCGAAATGGCCGCCGACCTGGCGCGCGAAGAAGGGATTGAGGTCGAGGCCGTGGTGACGAACGATGACGTAGCCGTGCAGGACAGCCTGTACACGGCCGGCCGGCGCGGCGTCGGCGTCACCGTCCTGGCTGAGAAGATTACGGGCGCGGCTGCCGAAGAAGGCCGTTCGCTCAAGGAAGTCGCCGATGTCTGCCGCAAGGTCAATGCCTGGGGCCGCAGCATGGGCATGGCGCTCACCTCCTGCACGGTGCCTCACGCGGGCAAGCCTACCTTTGACCTGCCCGAAGATGAGATGGAAATCGGCATCGGGATTCATGGCGAGCCAGGCCGCAAACGGATGAAGCTGGCCACGGCCGATGAGATCACCGAGATGTTGGCCGAGCCGATCATTGCCGACCTGCCCTTCAAGGCGGGCGACAATGTCCTCGCTTTTGTCAACGGCATGGGTGGGACGCCGCTCATTGAACTGTATGTCATCTATCGTAAGCTGGCGCAGATTTGCGAGAGCCACGGCATCAAGATCGTGCGCAACCTGATCGGTTCGTACATCACCAGTCTGGAGATGGCCGGCTGCTCGATCACGCTGCTCAAGATGGATGATGATCTCCTCAAGCTGTGGGACGCGCCGGTGAAGACGGTGGGTCTGCGCTGGGGCGCTTGAGTTCAGCCGATTCGTTTCAATCGTAGGTGACCATGACAATTTCTCGCCAAGACGCGCTTGAGTGGATCAAGAGCGTGGCCAATGTGCTGACTGAGAACAAAGACTATCTCACGGAGCTTGACTCGGCCATCGGCGACGCCGATCATGGCGCGAACATGTTTCGAGGCTTTCAAGCCGTGCTGGCCAAACTGCCCGGGGTGACCGACAAGGATATCGGCACCATCTTCAAGACCGTGGGCATGACGCTGGTCTCCACGGTTGGCGGCGCCAGTGGGCCGCTCTATGGCACGTTCTTCATGCAGGCAGGCACAGCCTCTGCCGGCAAACAGGAACTGACCGCGGCCGATTGGGGCGCCGCGCTGGAAGCGGCCGTCAACGGCGTCGTCATGCGGGGCAAAGCCGTGCTCGGCGACAAAACGATGGTGGATGCTTTGACGCCAGCCCTGGAAGCCTTCAAGGACGCCGTGGCAGAGAACGTCACGATCGGCATGGCCCTCGGCCGTTCGGTGCAAGCCGCGGAAGAAGGCATGAAAGCCACGATTCCCCTCGTGGCGCGCAAGGGACGCGCCAGCTATTTGGGCGAACGCAGTGCGGGTCACCAGGACCCCGGCGCCACATCAAGCTATCTGATCTTGAAGTGTGCGGCCGAAACCTGGGCCAATTCCTAAGCACGTATGCGATCTGGGCAGGCAGGGTAGCCTGTCACATTATTCACTGGAATCCAAAGGAGGATTCGTACACATGGCTAAGTATGCAGCAGCGATAGACCAGGGCACCACCAGCACCCGCTTCATGGTCTTTGATCACAGCGGCAAGGTGGTTTGTTTCGATCAGAAGGAACATGAGCAGATCTATCCCAAGCCGGGGTGGGTTGAGCATGATCCGATGGAGATCTGGACGCGCACGGATGAAGTGGTCAAGGGCGCGCTGGCGAAGGGCAACATTGACGTGGCCGACATCGCCGCGGTTGGCATCACCAATCAGCGCGAGACCACCGTCGTGTGGGATCGCCGCACCGGCAAACCGTACTACAACGCCATTGTCTGGCAGGACACGCGCACGGCCGATCTGTGCAACATGTGGGCCGCAGACGGAGGGCAGGATCGCTTCCGCGCCCATGTCGGTCTGCCCCTCGCGACCTATTTCTCCGGCCCCAAGGTGCGCTGGATTCTGGACAATGTGCCTGGCGTCCGTGAGGCGGCCGCGAAGGGCGATGCCATCTTTGGCAACATTGACACCTGGGTCATCTGGAACCTGACCGGCGGCACCGACGGCGGCGTGCATGTGACCGACGTCTCCAATGCCAGCCGCACGATGCTCATGAACCTGGCTACGCTCGACTGGGACGATGAAATCCTGGGCATCATGGGCGTGCCCCGCGCCATGCTGCCGAAGATCGTCGCCTCCAGCGCCGTCTACGGCACCGCCAAGGGCGCCCTGGCCGGCGTGCCAGTGGCCGGCGACCTGGGCGACCAGCAAGCGGCCCTCTTCGGGCAGACCTGCTTCAGCCCTGGCGAGGCCAAGAACACCTACGGCACCGGCTGCTTCATGCTGCTCAACACTGGCACCAAGGCCGTTCCGAGCAAGAGTGGACTGCTGACCACCCTGGGCTACAAGATCGGCGACGAACCGGCCGTGTACGCACTCGAAGGTTCCATCGCGATCACCGGCGCGTTGGTGCAGTGGCTGCGTGACAACCTGGGCTTGATCTCGCGCTCGGCTGACGTGGAAGCGCTGGCCGCGACCGTCGAGGACAACGGCGGCATCTACTTCGTGCCCGCGTTCTCCGGCCTCTTTGCGCCCTACTGGCGCAGTGACGCCCGTGGCGCGCTCGTCGGCATGACCCGCTATGTCAACAAGGGCCATATCGCGCGCGCCGCCCTGGAGGCCACCGCCTTCCAGACACGCGAAGTGCTCGATGCCATGAATGCCGACTCCGGCGTGGCGCTGACCGCGCTCAAGGTGGACGGCGGCATGGTCTTCAACGAACTGCTCATGCAGTTCCAGGCTGACATCCTGGGTGTGCCTGTGATCCGCCCGATCGTGGCTGAGACCACCGCGCTAGGCGCTGCCTATGCGGCCGGTTTGGCTGTGGGCTTCTGGGCCAAGGTCGAGGACCTGCGCGTGAACTGGGGTAAGGACAAGGAATGGCAGCCAAACATGGATGCTGACCATCGCGCAGCTCAGTATGCCAACTGGAAGAAGGCCGTCACTCGCACCTTCGACTGGGTTGCCTAAACCTGAAAGCAGAGGGCGCGCGCAGCGCGGCCCTCTCTGGCGCCTGCTCGATCGGGAGACCGCGAGCCGCGCGCCACAACTGGCCTGCGGATTCAGTGAGCGCTGAAAATGGGCCGCCGTCCAGACATCTTGTCGGCGGCGTCAGCCCTTCAGACTTACGACGTAGGGTGATAAGACCGAAGGGACCTTGTGACCCTTCGGTCTTTTGACATCGTGACTATTCAGTAGAGAGATGTTCTATGAAACGCCTAGATACTGACATTCTCGTGATTGGCGGCGGCGCCACCGGCACGGGAATTGCCTGGGATGCGGCCCTGCGTGGCTTCAAGGTGATCCTGGTCGAAAAACGCGACCTGACCCATGGCACCACCGGGCGTTACCACGGCCTGTTGCACAGCGGCGGCCGCTATGTCGTCAAAGACCCTGGCAGCGCGGTGGAGTGTATTACCGAAAACCGCATCCTGCGCAAAACCCATGCGCACTGCATCGAAGATACCAGCGGCTTCTTCGTGGTGACGCCAGAAGATGAGGGGGAGTACCCTGATCTCTTCAAGGCCGCGTGTGCGAAGTGCGGCGTGCCTTGCACTGAAATTCCGGTGGCCGAGGCCCTGCGTCGCGAGCCGCTTTTGAACCGGCGCATCAGTCGCGTGTTCGAAGTGCCCGATGGCGCCGCGGACAGCTTCCTGTCCACGCACGCCACGGCCCAGGCCGCGCAGCGCGCGGGCGCGCAAACGCTCGTTTACCACGAAGTCGTTAATCTATTTGTGGAGGGCGGCGATGGCAACCGCCGCGTGGCTGGCGCGCAGGTGCGCAATGTCACCACCGGCGAAGAAATGGCGATCTACGCCAGTATGACAATCAACGCCACCGGCGCCTGGGCCGGTCAGATTGCCAAGATGGCTGGCATCCGTGTGGATGTCATCCCCGGCAAAGGCACCCTGGTGGCTATGAATCACCGTGTGGTGAACACGGTGGTCAACCGTTGCAAAAAACCGGCCGATGGCGACATCATTGTGCCGATTCATACCGTGGCCGTTATCGGCACCACGGACGAACGCGTGGTCAACCCGGAAGACCTGCGCATCGAACCGTGGGAAGTCTATTTGATGTTGAGCGAAGGCGAAAAGCTGGTGCCGGCGATCTCCAAAGCGCGTGTCGTGCGCGCCTGGGCCGGCGTGCGGCCACTGTATCAGGAGCATTACAGCGGCTCCAGCCGCGATGCCACGCGCGCCTTCACTCTCCTGCGCCACAACAGCCGCGACGGCGTCCAGGGATTCCTGACCATGACCGGCGGCAAGTGGACGACTTTCCGCTTGATGGCGGAGAAAGCCGTAGATGCCGCATGCGAGCAAATCGGCGTCCGCCAGCCCTGCGTCACGGCGGAGACAGTCGTACCGGGCATTGAGCAGGGGCACTATTGGCTGGGCCATCGCCTGCACGAGGTCGAAGAGGGTAAGCTGCAGAGCGAGCTGGTATGCGAGTGCGAACTGGTGACGCGCACGATGGTGGAAAATGCCGTGCGCCGCAATCCCCTCGTCACGCTGGATGACCTCCGGCGTGATGTGCGCCTGGGCATGGGGCCCTGCCAGGGTGGATTCTGCACCTATCGCGCCTGCGGCATCTTGCATGAGCTGGGCAGCAAGCAGCCCGCCGGCCGACCGCCGCTGCAAGTCAGCGAAAGCGACGCCACGTGGGAAGTGGCCTATCTGCAATCGCCCGGTCACAATAACGGCGCCGCGACGCCCGCCCCGACGGCCCTGCCCAACCAGGCCATTACGGTGGAGGATGCCAACCTGCTCTTGCGCGATTTCCTGCAGGAGCGTTGGAAGGGCTTGACGCCGATCCTCTGGGCGCAGCAGCTCAAACAGGAACGCCTGGATGAGCTGATCTACCTCAGCCTGCTGAACGCCGATCACCTGCCGGGCGGCGACCGCCACGGCCCGCTGAGTACGTTCTGGCAGTTCGACACCACGCCGAACGAGAAAACGGAGCGCCAACATGCTTGATTTACTTGTCATCGGCGCTGGATTGGCCGGCCTCCAGGCTGCGGTGACCGCGGCGCAGGCCGGCGCACGGGTGCGGCTCATTGCCAAAGGCTTGAGCGCCACCCACTGGGCCGCGGGCACCGTGGATGTGCTTGGCTATGCGCCGGCGGCCGAGGGCGCGGCGCCTGAGTTGGTGCAGCGGCCGCTGGACACGATCGCCACGATGCCGGCAGCCCATCCCTATCGTTTGCTCGGACGCGACGGCGTGGCCAACGCGCTGGAAACTTTCGCGGCCCTGACCCCCGAACTGGGCCTGCCCTATGAAGGCAGCGCCAACGGCGATAACCTGCTGCTGCCGTCGCCGGTGGGCGCGCCCCGACCGGCGTTCCTGGCCCCACGCGGTCAGCGCGGCGGGGATCTGAGCCGGCCGGAACCGATGCTGATCGTCGGTTTTCAGGGGATGCGCGACTTCTACCCCGAACTGATCGCAGCCAATCTCAGCAAGCAGGGTTTTGCTGCGCGTGCGGCGTTCCTGCCGCTGAGCCTGCTCACCACGCAGAGCGACCGCAACACCGTGCAGCTGGCCTACGGCCTGGACGATTCACTGGTCGCGGCCCGGCTGGGCAATGAACTCAAGCGCCTGGTCAAGCCAGGAGAGCGCATCGGCCTGCCGGCCATTTTGGGCGTGGTCAATCACCAGCGTGTGCTGGATGATCTGCGCACGCAAACGGGCGCAGTCGTTTTTGAAATCCCCACCCTACCCCCAAGCGTGCCTGGCATTCGTCTGCATGCCGCCTTGCGCAAGCATGTCGAAGCGCTGGGCGTGCGGGTTGAGATTGGCATGGAGGGCATCGGCTTTCACGCGCAAGGGGATGAGATCCAGTGGGTGGAGACTGCCACCAGCGCGCGCCCGCTCAAGCACCGCGCGGCCAAGTACCTGTTGGCGACCGGCGGCATCCTGGGCGGCGGCTTCAACAGCGATCACCTGGGCCGGGTGTGGGAAGTGATTTTCAATCTGCCATTGACTGTGCCGCAGCAGCGCCATCAGTGGTTCCAGTCACAGTTCATGGATCCGCAGGGACACCCGGTGTTCCGCGGGGGCGTCGCGGTGAACGGCGATTGGCAGCCGCGCCAGGCTGACGGAACCCCTGTGTATCGCAACCTATGGGCGGCAGGCGGCCTGCTGGCCGGGGGTGATTACATCCAGGAGCGGAGCCTGGAAGGCGTCGCGCTGGCCAGCGGCCGCGCGGCTGCCCAGCGACTCATGCACGCGGCCTGACGTTTCAGCATTTACGAACGGACTATCCTTATGCACACGATTTCCTGGCACTCGGTGGGCGAATCGCTCGACGAGTGCATCAAATGTAACATCTGTACGAGCTACTGTCCCGTGGCTGCGGTGACCGATCAATTCCACGGCCCCAAGTATTCTGGGCCGCAGGCGCAGCGCTTCCGCGAGAACGGTCAGCCTCATTCCCCCGATCATTCGGTGGATTACTGCTCTGGCTGCCGTGTCTGCAACGAAGTGTGTCCTACGGGCGTGCGCATTGCCGAGATCAACGCGCGGGCCCGCGCGCAGATGGTGGCCGAACACGGCATCCCGCTGCGTAATCGCCTCCTGGGACGCAACGAGATGTTGGGCAAGGTCGGCAGCTACGTCCCGGCCCTGGCCAACCTGGCGATGCACAATTCCTTCAGCCGCTTGCTGGCGGAAAAGGTCGTGGGCATCGCGCGCGGGGCGCCGCTGCCGTACTGGAGCACGGAGGGCACCTTCGGCGACTGGCTGAAGCGCACCGCGGGGCAGCGTCTGCATTCAGACAAGAAGGTGGTCTACTTCCACGGCTGCGCCACCATGTATTACGAGCCGTTCATCGGCAAGGCGGCCGTCCTGGTCTTTGAGCATCATGGCTACGAGGTCATTGTGCCGCCGCAAAACTGCTGCGGCCTACCCATGCTGAGCAACGGTGAATTCAAGGCCGCGGCCAGCTATCATGAGCACAACGTGGGCTACCTGGCCGATTACGCCGCCCAGGGCATCCCGGTAGTGGGCACCAGCACCAGCTGCACGCTGACGCTCAAGGAAGAAGCGCCCGAACTGCTGGACATGCAGGGCGAGGCCAGCGAACAGCTCAAGATGGGCACCTGGGACATCTTCGAATGGCTGAGCGAGCTGGTCGCGCAGGGCCAATTCCGCACCGATTTCAAGAATATCGAGATGGTGCTGCCCTATCATGCGCCGTGCCAGTATCGGGCGCACCGCGTGGGCAAGCCCGCGTTGGAAATTCTTGAAATGATCCCCGGCCTGGACGTGCGCGACAGCCACGCCCGCTGCTGTGGCATTGCCGGCACCTATGGCTACAAGGTTGAGAAGTACCAGATTGCAATGGATGTGGGTGAGGAGCTGTTCAGCTTCGTGCGCGCGCAGGGCGACGATGTCGCCATCACCGCGTGCGATTCCGAAACGTGCCGCTGGCAGTTGGAGCACGGTACGCACAAGCCCAGCCGCCATCCCATCGAAGTGTTGGCGGCCGCGTATGGGTTGTATGACCTGGAGAAACGCCGGCCGCTGAATGAGTAACACGGGCGATGAGCGCGCTTGCGTGGACTGCCGCTGACTGGGAGAGCGCCTGGGCGCCGTATGACGAGCCAACGTATGCGGACGCCCTGGCGCTCATCCGGCCGGACGACGTGGCGCTGGACATCGGCGCGGGCGATCTGCGCCTGGCGCGGCGTATGGCCGCGCGCTGTCGCCGCGTGTTCGCGGTGGAACAGCAGGCGGCTGTGCTGGCCCAGGGCGAGCTGGCGACCCTGCCCGCAAATCTGACCGCGGTCTGCGCGGATGCGCTGACCTGGCCGCTGCCCGCAGGGATCACGGTCGCTGTCCTGCTGATGCGGCATTGCACGCACTTTGCCGCGTACGCGGAACGCCTGCGCCGGGCCGGCTGCTGGCGACTCATCACCAATGCGCGCTGGCGCGTGGGCGTCGAAGCGGTTGATCTGAAGGCCGGCGTGCCGTGGCGCGTTGCTGCCGGCGGCTGGTACGCGTGCCGCTGCGGCGCCGTCGGGTTCAAGGCGCTGCCCGCGGCCGAGCTGACCGCGGCGCACATGCAGCAGACGCAGGAAGTTCTCGACTGCCCCGCCTGTAGAGCCAGCGATTGAAATCGCGCCTGAATGGCGCCCCGCCGGGCGTCAACCTGCGTGGATGCAATGCCGGTCGGCGCAGGCCGACATAGCGGCGGCACGCCCTTTTGCCCCGAATTCATTCGGCGGCCCATGAGGATATCATTATGACATTGCGACTGGAAGGCAAGCGGATTGCCATTTTGGTGGAAGAAGGATTCGAGGATCTCGAGTTTTGGGCGCCGCTGATGCGTATGCAAGAAGAGGGCGCCCGCGTCACCGTCGTGGGCCTCACGGCCGGCAAGACGGTCAAGAGTAAAACGGGCGGCCTGACCGCGACGACCGACGTGGCCGCGGCCGATGTGCAGGCGTCCGATTTTGATGGCCTGATTGTGCCCGGCGGCTGGGCGCCCGACAAACTGCGCCGCTACGCCGCCATCACCACCCTGGTGCGCCAGGTGTATGACCAGGGAAAGGTAGTGGGCATGATCTGCCACGCCGGCCTGGTCGGCATCTCGGCTGGCATCGTGCGTGGTCATCGCAGCACGGGCAGCCTGGGGATCAAGGATGACCTCCTGAACGCCGGCGCAACGTGGGTGGATGAACCGGCCTTTCGCGATGGCAACCTGGTGTGGGGACGCGTCGTGCCCGACATCCCGTTCTTCTGTCGTGAATTGGTGGCTGCCCTCGCCTAGATCATCCCCGCTGGCCACGAAGGCGATAGGTTCGCCGCATCGTCTCCGCACACCAGCCATCATCTCACACGAGAGGTTTCTATGGTTGGCCTCGTCATTGTATCACACAGCTATTCCCTTGCCCAGGGTGTTTTGGAGTTGACGCGCCAGATGGCGACCCCCGGCGTGAAAATCGCGGCCGCCGGCGGGCTGGATGATCCCGACCATTCCCTGGGCACCGACCCTTTCCTGGTGCAGCGCGCGATCGAGGCCGTTGACGACCCCGACGGCGTCCTGGTTCTGATGGACTTGGGCAGCGCCATTTTGAGCGCCGAAATGGCGCTTGATTTTGTGACCGAAGAGACGCGGCAGCGAGTTCTCCTGTGCGAAGCGCCCCTGGTCGAAGGCGCGCTGGCCGCGGCCGTACAGGCCGGCCTGGGCAGCTCCCTGGCTGTCACCGCGGCCGAAGCGCGCAGCGCCTTGCTGCCCAAGGCCACGCACCTGGGTGTCCATGCGGCCGAGCCTGCGGCGCTGCCCCCGGTCAGCGCAACCGACCGCCCGATTCAACGGCGGCTGATCGTGCGCAACCGCTTGGGGCTGCATGCCCGGCCCGCCGCGCTGTTCGTGCAGACTGTGGGCCGTTTTGCCAGTTCCGTGACGGTGCGCAACCTGACCCGGCACGGCCCAGCGGTCAATGCGCGCAGCATCAACCTGGTGGCAACGCAAGCGATCCGTCAGGGCGACGAGATTGAGCTGAACGCCAGCGGCGCCGACGCCGAAGCCGCGCTCGCCGCGTTACAGCAGTTGGCCGACGCAGGCTTTGGCGACGGCATCGCGCCGCTGAATGGTGAGTTAGCTGCACCTGCGTCAGCCGCGGTCAGGGCGCTTGAGCCTGCGCCAGACGTGGGCGTGGTGACAGAGCCTGGATTGGCTGACCAGGACGAGCCGCAGGGGTGGTTGCAAGGGGTGGCTGCTTCCCCTGGCATTGCCATTGGCCCTGCACGCCGTTTCGAGCCGACCGTGGCGGCGGTGACACGCAAGGTCGTGGCAAACCCGGCGGCCGAATGGCAGCGGCTGCAGGCCGCGATGCAGGCGGTGCGCCAGCAGATCAAGACGACTCATGGCCTGCTGCTGCAGCAGGGCGCGCGCGCGGAGGCAGCCATTTTCGATGCCCATCTGCTTTTCCTTGACGACCCGGCTTTGCTGGATCCGGCGCACGAGGGCATCTTCAACCAGGCCTCGAACGCCGAGGCTGCCTGGCAGGACAGCATCGAGGCGACGGCAGCCGCTTACGACGCGCTGGATGATCCTTACCTCAAGGCCCGCGCGGCCGATGTGCGCGATGTGGGGCGCCAGGTGCTGTTCGCACTGACCGGCGAGCGCGCCGCTTTCTGCCTGGACACCCCAGCCATCGTGGTGGCCGACGACCTTGCGCCGAGCGACACCGCCAACCTGGATCGCAGCAAAGTGCTGGCGCTGTGCACGGCGCGCGGCGGCCCCACGTCGCACAGCGCCATTCTGGCGCGCACGCTCGGCATTCCGGCCGTGGTCGGTTTGGGCGCGCGCGTGTTAGCGCTGCCCACGAACGCGTCCCTGGTGGTGGATGGCGACAGCGGCGCGGTCTTGGTCAACCCGGACGCCAGCGAGGCGGCGACCTGGGAGGCGCGACGCGCGGCCTGGCTTGCCGCGCGTCAGCAGGCGGCGGCGGCCAGCCAACAGGGCGCCGTGACCACGGATGGCGTCCACGTTGAGGTGGTGGCCAACATTGGCAGTGTGGCCGATGCACGCCGGGCCATCGAAGCGGGCGCGGAAGGGGTCGGCTTGCTGCGCACTGAGTTCCTTTACCTGAATCGTGACACGGCGCCGACGGAAGCAGATCAGGAAGAAATTTACCGCGCCATCTTCGACATCATGGGCCAACGACCGGTCGTGGCGCGCACCTTGGATGTGGGCGGAGACAAGGAATTGCCGTATGTCAACCTCGGCCATGAGGACAACCCCTTCCTGGGCGCGCGGGCCATTCGCCTGTACCAGGAGCGCCCGGATCTGATCGAGCCGCAGCTGCGCGCCTTGCTGCGCGCGGCCGTCGGGCATCGTGTGCGCATCATGTTCCCGATGGTCGCGACCGCTGACGAAGTGGCGATGCTGCGCAGCCAGTTGGAGCGGGTGCAGCGTGAACTGGCGGGGGCTGGCGTGCCTGCGCCTGTGGATCTGCAGATCGGCATCATGGTGGAGATTCCATCCGCCGCCGTAATGGCCGATCAGCTGGCGCCGACCGTGGACTTCTTCAGTATCGGCACCAATGACCTGACGCAGTACACCCTGGCCGCCGAACGCGGCAATCCTCGCGTGGCCTATCTCGCGGATGCGCTGCATCCAGCCGTGCTGCGGCTGATTGCACAGGTTATCAAAGCCGCGCACGCGTGCGGGCGCTGGGTGGGCGTTTGCGGCGAATTGGCCGGCGACCTGACCGCCATTCCGATTCTCCTGGGTCTGGGTTTGGATGAATTCAGCATGAGCCCCGCCTCCATTCCCGCGGCCAAGCAACGGCTGCGCGCGTTGAATCGCCGGGCCGCGACGGCGCTGGCGCAGTCAGTCCTGATGCTCGATTCAGCGCAGGCGGTGCGCGCAGCCGTGCGCGCAGCAGAAGCAGAAAGAGCAGGCGCCTGACGACCTGGCGTCACCCAACGCAGTGCAGTTGGGCCAATTCTGACCTTTGACAGAAATGGGGTTGCCGGTTATCATTTGTTTGTGCCGCTCCTCTTTTTCAACATTGCCGCCATTGCACAAACACCGACTTGCCAGGAGGCGAAACATCATGAAACACCCAATGTCAATTGACCACTTTCACACGATGATGGCATCATCGCAACCCAACACCCCGCTGATAGCCGCACTGCGCCAGGTAAAGACTGTCAAGGGGCCCCAACGAATCGCACTGCACACCAGTAACAACCAAAGCCCCAACTTCGTTTGGACTGGATGGAACCTCTAGACCTTCCTGATTGGTCATGTCGCCTGTCTGAGATGACAGACAGCTCGATTTGTTGCCCTATAGCGTGTGGGAGATCCCCACACGCTATAGCTTTCTAGTCCGGTTACTGCCCCTAGATCATCACAGTCTGAGGGAGCCACATGACGAACGATGACATCACCGGGTTGTTGCTGGCCATTCCGGAAATTGCCGCTTGGCCGCAAATGGCGAGCATTTTGACGCGCACGGCTGGCAAGGTGCGTATGGATTGGCTCTTGCCCGTATTTGGGTGTCAGGCCGTGGGCGGCGCCGAGGCTGATGCGCTGCCGGGCGTGGCGGCCATGGCTTGTTCACAAATCAGCATCATTTTGGCTGACGACCTGCTGGACGAAGACCCGCGCGGCGAGCATCATCGGATCGGGACCGGCCAGGCAGCCAACCTGGCGTTGGCCTTTCAAGCCGCAGCCTTGCGCGTCATTGACCAGGCGCCCATGTCTGCCGCCCAACGCGCAGCGGTGCAGGGTCGCCTGGCATTCCTGGCGCTGAAGACAGCCTACGGGCAGTGGCTCGACGTGCAAAACCTGACCGGCGAAGATGACTACTGGAAAGTCGTCGAAGCCAAAAGCACGCCCTTCTATGGCGTGGCTCTGCAGGTAGGGGCGCTGCTGGGCGGCGCCGACGCCGAACTTGCGGCTGAAATCTATGCCCTGGGCGTGCAGTTGGGCGAGATTGTCCAGTTGTTTGACGATCTTGAAGACGCCCTGCAAGACCCTGCCTCGCCCGATTGGACGCAGGGACGCAACAACCTCCTCATTCTCTATGCCCGCAGCGCAGCGCATGAGCAGCGCGATGCGTTCGTCGCGCGGCTTTCCCGCCTGGCCGAACCAGGCGTGTTGCAGGAGGCGCAGCAAATCCTCATTGACAGCGGCGCGGTGAGCTATGCGATCTACCAGGCGGTAACGCGCTTTCAGGCCGCGCGGCAGCGCCTGGAGAATCTCGGGCTGGCCAATCCGGAGCCAATTCGGCGCGCGCTGATGGATCAAATAGCGCCTCTCAAGACCTTGTTTCAACAGCTTGGGCTTGAAGCTCCTCCCGAATTGAACATCTAGGAAGCCATGCATGAACCGAGGCTCTGAAGCGCTCGCACCGGATGCAGCCCGCGCGGATCCTCCAACCCGTGGAAACCAACGCGCAGCCGCCTGGCGGCTTGATGGCGTCTTGTCCATCGTGGCCTTGACCATTCTGCTGGTGTGCGTGTTCTACGCGTTTTCCTATCCGCTGCTTGGTCATTATCCGGGTATGAGCCTCACGTATGACTGGGAAGTGCTGGACACCGATGGCTGTGATCCAGCGCTTGCCTGGTGTCGCGCCAATAACGGGCAGATGTTGCGCGGCGATCATTTGCTGCAAATTGGCGACCTGACATACGCCGCGTATGTCGAAGACCGCACAGCCGTGCCATTTGGGGCTTTTACGGCAGGCAGCCATGTGCCTATCATCCTACAACGAAATGGCCAGGTAAGGCAGGTTCATTGGGTCATGCCTGACTCAACCAGTCTGGCCTGGAACATGGCGTTCTTCAATCTACTGTTCGTCCTTCCCTTCTGGTTAGCCGGCTCCATCATCTCGCTCTTTCTGCGGCCGCGCGATAGACGCTGGGTATTGCTGGTTCTTTCCAACTATCTGATTACCATCTGGTTGGCAGCCGGATTCACCTCCAACACACACCTGGGAGGTTCGGCCTTTGTCGTACGCATCGCCGGATGGCTCATGGCGCCGGTCTTTCTCCATCTCCATCTGGATGTGCCAGATCCACTGCCCCGCCTCAGATCTCGAATCTCGCTGCCGCCAATCTATTTGATCTTCATCGCGCTGGCCCTGAGCGAGCTGTGGTCGCTGCCGCCCCCACGGACCTATGTCGCAAGCGACGCGCTGGCGATTTTGACGAGCCTTGGCCTCATCAGCTACCGCCTCTTGCGCCCTATGTCCACATCCGATCGTCTTGCGGCGCGTCTCATGCTGACCGGCGTCATCTTGGCGTTTGCTCCCGGCCTCTTCCTCTGGGTCATTCCCATCTTGATCGGTATCGAGCTTCCCATTGTCAACACCGCGGTCTTTGCGACGTTGGCTCTGCCAGCATTACCGCTCTTCTATTCCTATGCCGCCTACAAACACCGTTTGGGCACCCTGGAGTTTCGCGCCAACCGTTTGTTAAGCGTCTACGCTTTCATTTCCCTCTATGGCACGGCGTTTTTCTTTGTTTTTTCCCTGCTCGGACGCTGGTTGCGACTCAGCACGAATGCGATTCTAGCTTATCTTGTTTGCTCGGCGTTTTTCGTCGCCATCGCCCTTGCGCTGCGTCAACGCTTTGTGCGCATCATTGATCGCCTTGCCTACGGCGCTGAACACAGCCCCGACGAATTGATTCGCGCTTTCGCCAACCGTATTCCCCAGGCCGTGACGCGCGATGATCTCGTAACCTTGCTGGCGCGCGAAATCATGCCCAGCCTGCTGATCCGCCAATCGGCGCTGATCGTGATTCCATCCGATCTACCGCGGGGATCAGCCGGGGTGACGGTAGACGCCGTCTACGTGGAGAACGCCGCTATGCCTCCAAGCTGGCCGGCGTCGGCGCTGCACGATCTGTTGGCTGCCGCCGGACGTTACCGCCCGTACGAAAGGCGCGCCCCTCATCCAACGCTCGATTGGCCGCGACTGGCAATTACCTTCTCAGTGGGAAAAGGGGGCCGCGGTATTTGGCTGCTGGGCGAAAGGCATCCTGACGATTTTTATCCGCAGAAGGATATTGACCTTTTGACTACCCTGGGCAACCAGGTAGGAGTGACCCTCTACACGGCTGGCTTACTCCTGGAAAGTCGGCGGTTTGCCCAGGACTTGAAGGCGCTGCACGTGGTCAGCAGCATGGTGGCCAGCACGCTGCAGCCGCAGGAGGTTTACAGGCGTACGGTGGAGACCCTGGCGCAGGTCTTTGGTTACAGCTTCGTCAGTATCTACCGCGTCGAGGACGAACGCCTGCATCTGCAGTCCCAGGTCGGATACGACCCGGCAACGCTGATTTGGGATTTGCCGCTGACCACTGGGGTCATGGCGCGCGCTGTCCGCACGCGCAAGGCCCAACTTGTGCCGAATGCCAGTATGGATGTTGATTTTCAGCGCGAGCTGCCAACGCTTGTGTCCGAGGTGGCTGTTCCCGTACAAAATGCGGAGCAAGTGCTGGGCGTCATCAACGTGGAGTCGGCTGTACCCGGACAACTCACGATCAATGATCTTGATCTGCTCTTGATTCTGGCGAACCAACTGGCGATTGCCATCACCAATGCCAGCCTGTTCGACACCGTCACCCGGCAGTTACATCAATTGGAGGCTCTGCGCCAGGTAGAACTGGCATTGACCAGCAACTTGAATCTGGATCAACTTCTGCGGACGATCGTCGCCCAAGCGATTACACTTGTGGATGCACAGGGCGCCGGCCTGTACATCTACCTACCTGATTCGGATCAGCTTGAGCTGCGGGTGTCGCAGCAGCCGCCCTCCTGGCAGCACGACTATACCGGCGCGCGCTTGCGGCGTGACGAAGGCCTGGCGGGCGCGGTGCTGACGCGCAACGAAACCATCATGACGAATGATTACCATGCTGGCTTTTCCACTGAGGCCTTTGCCGAAATCGCGCTTAGCTCGGTTCTCGGCGTACCGCTGACGTGGGGCAGCGAGATTTTGGGCGTCCTCACGATCTACAATACTGAAGCCGGCCGCGTCTTCAATCCAGATGATCAACGTGTGGCCGGGCTTCTGTCGGGCCAGGTCGCCGTGGCGATCGTCAACGCCCGCTTGTATGAAGATGCCCGTGCGCGCGCAGAAAAACTAGCCGTGGCATACGATGATCTCAAACAGCTCGATCGGCTGAAGGACGAGTTCGTGCAAACGGTTTCGCATGAGCTGCGCACACCGCTGACCTTCGTTTGTGGCTATGTGGATCTTCTACTGGAAAATGCCCTGGGTGATCTGAGCGCGCCGCAGCGGGAAGCCCTCACCATTGTCGCGGACCGCGCCGCGGCCATGGTGCACCTGGTGAATGACATCATCAATTTGCAGCAGATGGATCTGCGTTCCTATGTCCATGGACCGGTAGACCTGGGCAGACTGGCGGAGGCTTGTGCCCAAGGCGCACGCGTCACTGCGCAGCGAAATGGCATCGGGGTGGAGGTCAAGATTGCCCCTGATCTGCCCCAAGTTTCGGGAGATTCCCATCGCCTGGGGGAAGTGCTCGACAATCTGCTCGACAATGCAATCAAGTTCAGCCCCAACGGCGGTGTGATCACGATCCGAGTCGAGCAGACACAGGCCCACTTTCGTGATACGGACCAACAACCGCAGGCCGGGGTCAAGGTGACGGTAACTGACACGGGCATCGGCATTGCCGAAGATCAGTTGAGCCGCATCTGGGATCGGTTCTACCAGGTGGACGGCACAAAGACGCGCCGCTTTGGCGGGGCCGGCCTGGGCCTGGCGATCGTCAAACGGATCATCGAGGCGCACGGCGGGCTGACCGGCGTCGAGAGTCAATTGGACGGCGGGAGTTCATTCTGGTTCATACTGCCGGCCTGGCACGGCGCAGATGGTACGCATCCGAACGAGATTCCCCCGCCGCGTTGATGATCCCGCGCTCATTTCCCCATCAAGGCCAGCAGGACGCCGCCCGCGACGACGCTGCCGATTTGCCCGGCCGTGTTGGCTCCCATCGCGTGCATGAGCAGAAAGTTCTCGAAATCCTCTTCCAGTCCTAGCTTTTGCACGACGCGGGCGGCCATCGGAAAGGCGCTGATGCCAGCCACGCCCGACAGCGGGTTGAAATGGCCCCGGCTCAGAAAGTTCAGCAAGCGCGCAAACAGCAGTCCGGCCGCGGTGTCGAAGACAAACGCCATGATGCCAAGCAGCAGAATGAACAGCGTATCTACACGCAGGTTACTGAGATGTTCATCCATCTAGCTTGACTCCATTGTCATCATATGTCTTACCCTGGCTGACGCCGATCGTCCATTGGCAATCAGCCCAGTGCGCCCGACCACACCAGGGCGAAGTCCTGCGGGCCGCGGGCCACGTTGTAGGCGCGCACGGTGATAGTATAGCGGCCTGGCGCTGGCTCAGGGATCAGCGCCATCTCCACATTGTTCGTGCGATCGAAACCGCGATTGAAGGGGGCGACAAACTGATTGCCATGATAATTCTGACCGGACGGCGTCGTGACGATCAAGTCGAGATCATTGACCAGGTTCGGATTCTGGCTGGCCGAGCTGGGATAATCGCTCCACACCAGCGTCACCTTGAGCGGAATACTGCTGTCGGTCACGATTGAGCTCAAGCGCACCGAGCGGCCCGTGGTCAACCCACGTGTGCGTTCATACATGTTGATCACGCGCGGCGTTATCGGTCGCACACAGTTTAGCACATTCACATGGCCCCAACCCTGTTCAAAATCATAGGGCGCGCCGTTTTGGCTCACGCCGTAGCGATAGGGGCGGTAGTCTGCGCCGTGGAGCAGAAGGGCTTTGAGCAGGGCGGCGCTGGGGTTGCGGCGGCCTTGCTGGCGTAGGAATTGGCGCAGCAGGGCCATGGCGCCTGTGGTGAGCGGCGTCGCCATGCTTGTGCCGCCGTCCACCATGTAATCCTGGGGCAAGGGGGGATAGTCGCCCCAGCCGTGCGCGCTGGAATCCAGCAAATGCGAACGGGTGGAGACAATGTTGGTGCCGGGCGCGACCACATCGGGCTTGATGCGGCCATCACGCGTGGGGCCGCGGCTGCTGAAGGCCGCCAGATCATCCGCCTGATCGCTCGTTGCGTCGTTGCGGATGGGGTCGCGCGGGTAAAATCCAGGCCACAACTGACCCCAGCTCGCCTGGTAGCCCAATCCACTGCGCTCGCTTTCGGATGCCCCTACGGTGATGCAGTTCTTGGCTGTGGCTGGTGGGGTAATGCTGCCAGGGTCAATTTTGCCATCACGATCCTGATCCGCACCATCGTTTCCGGCCGCCACCACGACCACGAAGTCCTTGTGGTCCCACACGAAGCGGTCGAGCGCCTCCGAGAAGTTATCATACGCGCCGAAAGCGCCGCCGCCCCAGCTGTTGTTGTGAACCCGGACACCGGCCTCGTAAGCTTTGTTGAAGAAGGCGTAGAGGTCAGCCGGCAGTCCGGCGAGTCCAAAAGGGGCGGGGGGCCGTCCATACCGCTGCTGAAAGGCCCGGCGGTAGGCAGGCGTCCATTCCAGCTTCTGCTCAATCGCTTGAAAAACCAGCGTCGCTTCGGGTGCAATGCCGCGAATGACTTCGTTACTTTGGGCAGACGCAGCGCCAGAACCGAGGATGGAGCCCGTCACATGCGTGCCGTGCCCTGAGTCGAGATCGGCCGGGCCATCGTTGCCGCCCTTGTTGAGAACTACGCTGTTGTAGTCCGCAGAGATGGGCCAGCTTTGAATGGCAGCGACGCGCCCGGCAAAGTCAGGGTGGATGTGCTCCGTCTCGCCAGAATCAAGCCCCGTGTCGGCCACGCCGATGATCTCGCCTTTGCCGGTCAATCCGGGTTCCTGGGGAGGCGCCACATCGAGCACGTGCATGAGGCGCGCGGCCACGTTATTGCGCACCTGGCGCAGCACGAATTGATCTACCGACTTGACGCCGTGGATGTGCGCCAGGGCCATGACCTTCTCCGCCAGGTTGGGGGTGTTGGGCGGAAACGAAACGCTCGTGACCAGCGCATTCTGGTCGGGAGGTTCGCCCAGGCTGCCCCCGATTGCTTCGATGGCCGGAATGGCTTCCTGCAGCAGCTCTGGGGTAAAGAAGCGCACCGTGAATGTGCTGATGAGCGGCTCGGCGGCAGTGATCGCATCCGATGCTTCAACCGTCAGCGCGGCGCGGCTGTGCATGTTTTGCGGCGACAGATCGCGGCCAGCCGGTTCCGCGAGGCTCTCGCGCAGGTCCGGCGACACCCGCAGACTCGGCTCAAAGTAGCCGATCCAGCGGACGAAATCGAGATTCCTCACTGCTTCATACGCCGCATCGGACAGTTCGACGACGTAGGCATAGGATGGCAGCGGTTCGCGCAAGATGCCGCCGACCTTCTCCACGGCTTGCAGCCATTCGGGTTTGATGGGGCCAATGAACTGCACCAGGAAATGATGGGGAACATCGTCCGCCATGCGCGCGCCACGGGCGTCGGCGACATTTTGGGAGATAGCGAGCGGCGCGATGGAGGTGTCCACCAATTCGCCTCCCACGTTGATCTCATTGATGCCGTCCAGAACCTCAATCGTATAACCATCGGCGGTCAACTGGTCCAGCTGTTGGGGTGTGACCTCAACCAACGCCGAGTCAGGATAGAGGGTCAAGACGGATGAAACATGGCTTTTGATCGTACGCTGCTGGCGTTTAGTAGCGTAAATGATGGCTGTGACCTGCATGTGCAACCTCCTAATGTCCATTCAGATACAAAACGTAACCACAGACAGACCTGCAAACTCACATGCTCTCTCCCAAGTAGTTTAGCACCGGACTCACGGACACGCAAGGCGCCCCTGATCTCCGATCTCCATTCTCTGATCTCCATTCTCTGATCTCTGATCTCCAATTGCCCATCTCCCTAACTTGCATTACAATGCATGAGATGATGCAAATCTCAGCAGCCAAAGGGCATGTAAGCATGAAAGACGACCTGGAAATCATGGAGATTGACACTGACAGCCGCTATTGGCGTCAGCAGTTCTTGGGCGTGCCATTTCGTCTCTATCGCTACGTGCCCCAGTGGGTGCCGCCGCTGGCCGCCGACGCCGCGTTGATGCTGAATCGTGAGCGCCATCCTTTCTTCCGTCACTCAGACGCCATCTTCCTGCTGGCCTGGCAGAATGGCGAAGCGATCGGGCGGCTGGCGGTGCTCGACAACGCGAACTACAACGCGTTCAACCACGAACGCACCGCGTTTTTCTATCTGTTCGAGTGCATTGACGACCGCGAGACCGCCCTGGCCCTTTTTGCACGCGGTTTTGATTGGGCGCGCGCCCGCGGCCTGAACCGGATGGTGGGACCGCACGGCCTGAGCGCGCTGGACGGCCTGGGGCTGCTGGTGAAAGGCTTCGAGCACCGCCCGGCACTCGGCATCCCCTATAACCTGCCATTCTATCCGGGACTGATCGAAGCGGCGGGGTTCGAGCGCATGGACGATTCGGTTTCCGGCTACCTCAGTGCGGCCATGCCGTTCCCAGAGAAAATCCACGAGGTCTCCGCGCTCGTACAAAAGCGACGCGGCTTGCGCGTCGTGCGTTTTCAAACCCGGCGTGAGCTGCTGCGCTTAACGCCCCAGCTCGGCGACCTGTACAACGCCGCGCTGGGCGGCACGAGCGGCGGAGTGCCGCTGACCGCAGAAGAAATGCAGACCATCGCGAACCAGATTCTGCTATATGCGGATCCGCGGCTGATCAAAATTGTGATGAAAGAGGACGAACCGGTCGGCTTTTTGCTTGCCTATCCGGACGTTTCCGCCGCGGTGCAGCGCACAGGCGGCCGCGTGTGGCCCCTGGGTTGGATAGACCTGCTGAGGGAGCTCAAGCGCACCAAATGGGTCAACATCAACGGTGCGGGCATTGTGGAGAAGTACCGGGGACTGGGTGGGATGGCAATCCTGTTCAGCGAAATGCAGAAAAGCATTGCCGAGGGGCATTTTGAACATGCCGACCTCGTGCAAATCAGCGTGTCGAACGACAACATGCAGCGCGAACTGCGCGATCTGGGCGTGGACTTCTACAAGATGCACCGCCAATACGCCCGCGCCCTGTAGCGCCCGCTTGGCCCCTAACTCGCGCCGGCCACAGCGATGCCCTGCGCAATGACCTGCCGCGTGTCGGCCATCATTGGCAGGGCGGCCATCTCCGCCAGAGTGAACCACCCAATGTCGGCCGCGTCATCGCCGGCGTGCGGTTCCCCGCCCTGGTAGTAGGCCAGGTAATCCAACACCACATAGTGAAAACGCACGCGGCCCTGCGCGTCGCGCACGATCGGTTCGAACGCGGCAATGAATGGCCCTGGCTGCACGGTCAGGGCCGTTTCCTCGGCCACCTCGCGCATCACGGCCGCGGCCAGACTCTCGCCAACTTCCACCAGTCCACCTGGCAGCGACCACAGCCCCTTGTTCGGCTCACGTCCACGCTGAATGAGCAGCACCTGCCGGGTCTCCGGACGCCAAATCAGCGCGCCGACGCCAACGCGCGGGGCGAGTGGATATTCACGACGCGCGGCGACTGGCTGCGGGTTCATGCGTCAGCCGGCCTGGCGGGATCGAAATCGGGCGCCACCGGCGGCGGCGCAGTGGGCGTCTGGCCGGCCCAGAAGTCGTCAACCTCTGTTTCGCCCTCAGCTTGCCAGCGCGCCAGCAGCGGCAAAAGCTCATCCCACGCGGTCAGACTGGCATCAGGGGTCGTCTGGCGGCCGGCCAGGCGGTTCGATGGATGAGCGGCGATGTTGAGCAGCACGCCGCGCAGCCCCAACTCCTGCGCTGGCGCCACATCCTCATCCAGGCGGTCGCCGACGGCCACAGCCTGGTAGGGTTCCACATCCCAGTAGCCGAGGGCCACTTCAAGCAGTTTGGTTTTGGGCTTGCGCTGTTCCACCGTCTGCGAGGTGACGACAACATCCACCAGGTCACGCAGGCCCAGCCTGCGCACGGTCCGCTGCAGCGCCCGGTCGCAGTTGTGATTGGCGATGATCCCCAGGTGATAATCTGCGGCGTGCAGGGCGGCCAGCGTTTCCATTGCGCCAGGCAGCGGGATGCTGGCCTCGATGAACGGCGCGAAATAGGCGTCTACGGCCTGGCGCACGAGCTTGCGTTCCAGCGACACGTAGCCGTAGAACTGGACGAGGAAGGCCAGGGTGTCGTCGGCCGTATGTTCGTCCTGCTCCTGCACCGACTTGCTGGCCGCGAACTCCAGCGCCTTCAGCCACTGCAGTTCAAAATCGTCCGGCAGGTCTAGCCCGGCCGCGCGCAGCGTCGCGGCCGTGGCGGCCGCGCCTTGCACGGCCAGGTGCGTTTCCGGCTGCGTCAGGGTCGCCAGCGTTTCGTCAAAATCAAATAAGACGGCCTGCACGGCGCGTTCATGACGTGGAATCTGGGTCATTGTTTGATGCCGATGGCGATGAAATCGCGTGCAAACAGCGAGGGCCAGCGCCGCGCCAGCCAGGTGTAGGCTTGACGAATGCCGGGCCAGCGGAAGAAGAAGGGGTATAAGCCGGAGACCCACAAGCTGGCGCTGCCATCGGTGCGCACGATGCGCACGCGGCGCGCCTTGAGCAGGTCGCGCGCCTCCGCCAAGGTGAAAAAGCGCAGGTGGGTTAGATCGGTGGGCGTGTTGCGCACGTAGGGAAAGCGGCCGCGCAGCAGCCACCAGCGGCAGCGCCAATGGGCCATGTTGGGCAGGAGGAGCACCAACTTACCGCCCGGCCTGAGCACGCGCACGCACTCATCGAAGGCCTTGTCGAAGTGGTAACGGTGCTCCAGGCCAGAGTCGGAGACGACGGTGTCGAAGACGCCGTCGGCAAAGGGCAGCGGCGCGCTGTCCAGGTCAACCTGGTGCGCTTCGATGCCGCGGTCACGCGCGCGGCCGACGGCGACGTGCGACATATCCGTGCCAATGACCCGGTTGCCCTTGTCGGCCAGTTGGCGCGCAAGCACCCCAGGGCCGCAGTCCACCGCCAGCACGGCTTCACCCGCGCCCACATAGCTGGCGACAATGTCCAGCCTGACTTGATCGTAGATGTCAGGCTTGCTGCGCCAGTAGTCATCGTAAAATGCAACAAGGTCCATGAAAGTTCGCTCGTGACTCAGCGCGCAAGCCGCTGAAAATAGAAGGTGAAGATGGGAAATCCATTTTCGTAACACCAGGCTTCACGGGTGGTAGGAATCGTATCGGCCAGGCAGGCAGCCAGGCTATCGTCGTGCGGCCGAAAGAGGCCGCTGGCGCGGATGACATCTTCGATCAGCTCGGCGTATCCTGGTACGTCGGTGCGCACATGCAGGATGCCGTCAGGCGCCAGGCCGCGCGCCAAGAGGATGACGCTGTAGTCGGTGAACATACGCTTGTGCTGATGGCGTCGTTTCCACCACGGATCGGGCAGCAGGACATGCATCACGGTCGCGCATCCTGGCGGCAATGAGCGCGCCAGCGCGTAACGGGCATCGTCAGCCGACACCCACAGATTGGGCAGGGGGATATTTTCAGCGGCCTTCAGCACGTGGCGCAGGAGATGCCAGCGCAGCTCAAAGCCGATGAACTGGCGCTCAGGGTGCTTGACAACGCGGTCGAGCAGGAAGTTGCCATCGCCAAAGCCGATCTCGATTTCCAACGGCCCACGCGCCAGGAAATCGGCCAGCCGTTGGCGATAGAAGTCATGCAGCCCGTCGCCGTTCGGCTCCAGGTCAGCAATCTGGAAAAGGGGTTTGTCTAGCGGGGCGCGCAAATAGCCGCTGTGCTGCAGACGCTGGAAGGGGTTGCCGCCGGCCAGTCCTTTGCCGGTTTCCAGGTTCTCTGGGCCAAAGGTCGGCGCCGCGGGGTCTACGGTGAACTTGTCTGGGATGCCGCGTCGAGTCATAAAATCTGCATCTGCCTGCCAGGCGCACAGAACGTCGAAAGCATACCTTTGCCGCGGCCTAGCGTAACGCCATCACGAGCACAAAGGCGCCGAAGAAGCTCAGCGTGAGGGCGTTGAACAAGTGCCAAACGCTGATCTTGGCATAGAGCCACTCCTTCCAACGCACGAGCGCCTGAATGGGCTGCTGACGCACGGCGGCGCTGAAGACAGGCGTCACCCGCGCCAGGCCATAGAGCAATCCGAGCAGCGCGCCGTACCAGGGCAAGCCCAGCGCCAGGTTCCACAGCAGCATGGCATGATAGGAGGCAAACGGAAGGTAGGTGATAAAGCCGGCGCCCCCCAGCGCGGCGCCGTAAATCGCAGCGCCGCGGTAAAGCCCATAGGTGGCCCATTGCCGAGGCACTTGGATCGCTAACGCCGGCAGCGGCAAACTCACCAGGCCAATCTCGTTCGCGCTGTAAAGAAGCGCCAACGCGCCCACCACGGCCAACGCCCCGGCGCGCAACATCGGCGGCGCGGCCAGGGCCAACTGCACCCGCTGCGCGGCCGCGGCCAGCAACGTGTTGAACAAAATGACCGTGGCCACCAACGCGATGGCGTAGATGGCAGCCCGGATCAGCCACTGCCGAGTTGTCTGACGCTCCTGCACGAGGGGCGCGATCACGAAGATCATGTTGACCCCTCAAGGGGTGCACGTTTTCGACAGCCCGGCCGTGATGGCCAGCACACAACCTATGCCCAACGCAATGGCGGGCGCGGCGCCGCCTGCGGCCCAGCCAGCCAATGCGCCCAACAACGCAGCGACCGCGACGAGGTGGCTGCTGCGCAGGGCTGGAGTAGACGTCGTCATGAATTCCTCTTAACAGTTTGCATTCACCGTGCGCGGGTGGCGGTTGAAGGTGTCGGGCGCGTTCGTTGAAACGCAGCCGCACTGCCGATCGCTGGGGCAGCCGGCTTTGCGGCACCAACAGTCACAGCAGTTGATCGGATTGACGCTGCCGCCGCATGTCCAGCAGCCGCCCTGGTTCGGGTAGTAGATCAGGTTGATCCAGCATGGAGATTTGCACGTGCCATCCTCGTTGCACTGGAAACCGTAATCCATGCAGTAGGGGCCTGGCGGCACACAGCAATCTTGCACGCCGAACTTCGCGCGCGCGCTGGCCGTGGGCGCGGAATTCATAGCGACCGCGGCCAAAAAGGTGAATGTGGTCTGGGCCACGCGGCCCAGGAAACTGCGCCGCGTAACGGTGCGGCGGGCAATCGCCTCGCTCATCAACTGGGCACGCGTTTCTTGTTCTGCGTTCATAAGTCCTCCGTGACAGATACGTTGGCGTCTATCAGAGAAACTGCGCCGGCGAGTCTTGTGACGTACTCGCCGCAGTTCGTATAGGCTTTAGTTGTTCAGTGGATCGCCCACCGGACGCTCGAAGAGCACTTCCAGGTGGATGCGCGAATTGACCAGACCCTTACCCAGAATTCTACCCTCTTCATCCACGGCAAAGCCAAAGGGCGTGACGCGCGTCAGGTACCGGCTCTGCAGAGATTCATCGGTGGGAATGGTCAGAATCGGCACGCGCACATCGTACAGATCGGCAAAGCGTGCATTTTCTTCGCGCGACGCGCCGCTGAGGAAAAACGGCCGCACATCGCTCTTGTGTGCAGCGCTGAACTCGTTGAGATCCGGGATCAACTGTTGGCAAGGCCGGCAGTTGGGCGAGCCAAAAATCAGCAGCAGACGCTGGCCCCGGTAATCGGCCAGGCGGTGCGGCACGCCGTTCAGGTCCGGGGCGGTGAAATCAGGCGCCTGACTCCCCTCGGCAATGCCATCGCGGGAGACGCCTTGGGAGCGTCCCAGGTAAATCAAACCGACCTGGCGATAGAGCACAAAAACCAGGAAGGCAAGGGCCAGAAGGAAAATCCAGAGCACGACCGTGCTAATGATCCAAAGTGAAGACATGGGCATCTACCGTCGGCGACCCAAACGACGCCGGAGTGAAGGATTGGGGGTAAACGAGGGCCAGGGGCTTTCGACCCAGGGGCTGCGGCTGATCGTGGCGCTGACCTGGCCAGCCAGAAGGACAATGGCGACGCCGGTCACCGCCAGCAGCAAACAGGGAACCGCATCGAGCAGCGGGAGGCGCGCGGCGGCTGGCGCCAACCCCAAGAGGGGATCAAGGGCGAGAAAAACGCTTGGGGTAAAAATCGCCAAACTGACAAGGAGCATTAAAGCCGTGTTGCGGATGACCAGCATGCCTGACAGTTCCTCGGAGAACAGATTGCCAAAGCAATGACAATCGGGGTGATGGCCGCGCGCCAGGTTCCAGCCGATGGCGAGCGTGAAGCTGAGCAGGGTGAGGAACGCGGCTGCGGCCGCCCACGGCGTGAAAAGTCCCACCATCAACAACGCGCCGGTGATCATCTCGACGTAGGGAATCAGCGCCGCATAGAGATCCGCCAGGCGCGGCGGGAGCACACGAAAATTGTAGACGGCCATCGTGAATCCCCTGGGATCACGCAGCTTGGTGATACTGGACAACAGGAAGATCAGGCCGATCAGCCAACGCACGGTCGTAATGGCGTAGGGATCGGTCAAGAATGACATTGACGGCAAATGGGCGACCTCGGCATGAGCTGTTGCAGCAGGATATCTGCAGGCACAGAACCAACTTCCCGCAGGTTGAGCGCCTGCGGGAAATCTAAGGCGGGCGTAGTTTAACACAGGTTTTGCGCAGGCGCAAGCAATCCATCTTCCCGTTCAGCCATTTCCAAATGCAGGGACAGCTCGCTGTGGACTTCCGCAGAAGGTGATGGTAATTCAAATGGCACGAATCCACCAACAAATAGATGGTTTTTTGCAGAATCTGCCTTGTTTGGTACAATCTAGACCGGCTGGGGTTGAGCAGCAGTAAGCTCACCCAGCCTGCGCGTAAAGCGGCCTTTGCTGGGAGCGAGATTCACGCCTGAAAGATTAACAAGGAGAACGCGATGTTGACCAAGCAGTATGCAAAAAACAATAAGACGTGCAAAGTCACGTTTGAACTGCCCGCTGAGGCGGGCTTGACGAAGGGCACTCTCGTGGGTGACTTCAATCAATGGGATGTGGCCGCAACGCCGCTCAAGCGGCGCAAGGATGGTGTTCTCTACGCCGCCGTCACGCTTGCGACCGGCAACAGCTATCGTTTTCGCTATCGCAGCGAAGATGGCGCCTGGCATAATGACTGGGCTGCGGATTCCTATGCGGCCAATGAATTTGGCACCGAAGATTCGGTCGTCACCGTCTAAGCAAGGGTCAAACCCTCATTAGCGAACCCACGCTGCCGGCTGATGGGCAGCCGCTCAGCGTCGCCTGGTTTGCCCACAGCAGACGGTTGACTTGTCTCTGTTTTCCCCCATCCCTCGCCACTCACGAGCAGGCTGTATACGTCATGCGCAACGGAGGCTGGATCTCTCCAGCCTCCGTTTTTCTTTGCCAGCAGCCCCGCTGTGCGCACAAGCGCCGTCGCCAGTTGATGAGACGGGTCACCCGCGCCACGCCTCCACACGTTCACTGCGAATTTGCCCCGCCAGGTCCGTGTAGGTGACCTCCCAGACCGGCAGCCAGGCCAGGGCCACCAAACGTACCCCGACGTCGGTCTTGCGCGGCGTAATCTTGACCTCCTGGATGTCATCCAGGGTGGCTGTCCAGCGCGCCGTAATGGCCTCGGCGGCGCGCTGACTCTGCGTCTGCAAATCGCCGATCTGCTTGCGCAGGCTCTCGACGGTTTGCCGGCCTTCCACCACATCCAGGCGCGCTTGATCGGCAAGGCGTTGCTTGGTCATGGTGGTGGAGATGACCCGCGTGCGCCGGCTGCCCAACAGCGCGCCAACGACGGTTTCGCCGATGGTCACCCATTTCTCGCGGTTGAGCGCCGTCGCCGCGGTTTCGTTTTCAATCAACGTGCGCTGCTGCTTATAGAGTCTGGCTTGCAAGCGCGCGATTTGGGCATTGTACCGCTGCGCCAGGGCGTCAACTTCTGCGTCACGCGCTTCGCGGGCGGCCTGCTGACAGCGAATAATGAACTCACGCTGCCGCTCCGCCGGTTTCGAATAGAGTTTGAGCATGGGGTTATACCACAGGCTAAATGCCTGGGTGCGATAGAGATGCTCGATGAATCCGCTTTCCAGGCTCTTGAGCGCCCGCGCGGTGCTGACAAGCGGCGGCGCATCGTCGAACAACGCGCCTGGTTCAGGCCGGCTCAGCAGTGCGCCCGGCGCTACGTCCACGGCTTCAGCCTCGCCCCACCGCAGCAGGCGATCGCCCTCACGCATGTGCAGGAGAAGGGCTACATCCCTGGCTTGATCCACGCCGCGCTTCAGGTCTACAAAGTGAATGGCGCTCAATCCAAGCAGCGCAGGCGTGTAGATCAGATCAATGGCCGTGGCTTCGAGCCGAAAGCCAGCCGCCTGGGTCAAGCGGCGCAGCGCAGAACCCTGTCCCGCGCGGATGGGTAGGTAGGTCTGCGCCACCTCGACCGGCAGCACAGGAGCGTTCGACAACGAAGCCCGTGTCAGGTTGGGGATGGGACGCGGCGCCGGCGCGCGGATAGGCGCGGGCGGGACGGCTGGCCGCGGTTGAACGGGAGGAGGCGCTGACGCAGGCTGTCTTACGGCCTGCGTGACCCACCAGGGTGCATCAGCCGCCGGCGTCGTCTGCGGCGCGGCCGCTGGATCGGCAGGGGCTGGCAGAGGCGCCGCCGCGCCAGCTTGACCGTTGCCGAGCTGCGCTTTGGCAGCCGCCATCAGCGTGCGCACCTGCGGACGCGTCAATGGCCCGCGCAAATAGGAGAGCGCCCAACGCGTCTGAAAGACCTGCGGATGGCCCTCGTGCACATTGTGCAGTAAGAAAACCCGGTTGGTCAACGCGGAGATGGTCTTGTCCAGCCAAGCGCGATCCAACCCCGCGGCTGCACCGGCCAGCGCGCCTTCGAGGCCGTCGAGCAGACGATCTTTATCGCGCTGGGCTTGCAGTTTGCCCACAAACCACGTGCCTGCATTGCTCAGACCTTTGTAATCGAGGTCAATGGGGTTCTGGGTGGCGAGTACGATGCCCACCCCATACGCCCGCGCCTGCTTGAGCAGGGTGAGCAGCGGGCGTTTACTGGGCGGCTCGGCCACAGGCGGGAAATAGCCGAAAATTTCATCCATGTAGACCAGCGCGCGCAGACTGGTGGTGCCGGGTTGATTGCGCGTCCAAGTCAAGATCTGCCCCAGCAGCAGGGTGACGAAGAACATGCGCTCGGTATCGTTGAGATGCGCCAGGTAGAAGATGGAATGGCGCGGTTTTCCATCGGGGCTGTACAGCAGTTGGCCCACATCCAACGGCTGGCCGGTGAGCCACATTTGAAACGACGGCGCGGCCATCAGCCCGTTGAAGGCCATCGCCAGGTTGAAGCGATCCTTCTGTGGGTAGAAGGTGTCTACATCGGCGACGCCCAGCGTGCGCACCGGCGGGTTTTGGATAGCCGCAATGAGCATCGCCAGGTCAAGACTTTGACCTTGACGCCAGAAGTGTTCGAAAATGGTGGAGAGCAGGATGTGGTCGCGGCTGCGCACGGGGTCCGTGTTGCCGCGCACCAGGCCGAGCAGCGCGGAGACTGTGCCGCTGATCTGTTCACGCACCTCTTCAGCCTGCTCTTCCCAGTTGACGTGCGGGGCTTCCAGGCTGTGCAGAATGCTCACGGGCAGGCCGGCATCGCTGCCCGGCGTGTAAATAAGGAACTGCGCGCTCTCCTGCAACAGGCGAATGCGTTCCGGCGTCTGTCCCCACGCGGCCAGGCCATCACGCCACGTCTGGGCGGTGGCCGCCGCAAATTCATCGTCCGTCTGGTCGCGTCGGCGGGCGTCATCCAGGTTCACCCAGTTGCGGAAGTCAGCCGGCCGCAGGTCAGGGAAGGTGAGCAGGAGGTTGGTGATGTCGCCTTTGAGATCAATGGCAATGGCGGGCACTCGATCAATGGCCGCCTCCTCCAAAAGATCAATACAGAGGCCAGTTTTGCCGCTGCCGGTCATACCGACGCAAATGGCGTGCGTCGTCAGATCACGCGCATCGTACATGATGGGGCGATCTTCGGTTTGCCCAGTCTTGAGATCGTAGGGTTTGCCCAGGTAGAAGAAGCCGAGACGTTCGATGTTTTCCATGCGGGCGATTTTACCGCAAAAGATGGCGGCGCGCAAGAACGTTTGTGCTGAGCATGGATGTGCATCCGTTGAGTTCGCACGCCCAGGTGCGACGTTGGCTTTGCCCGAAAAAAGACCAGGTCTCACGTAGGAAACCCGGTCTTGATAGTGTTTTCAGGTGGAAGTGCTAACGGAACTGCACGATCAACCACAGAATGGCGATACTGATGACCACACGCCAACCCAACTGAAACCACAGTTGGCTCAAAGGGCTGGGCGCAGTCTGCGCGATCGCGTGTTCGGTCGTTGGTTGATTCACGATGTCGGCTCCTCTCTCAGGTTCAGCATGGGTGACGGTTCATCTAGCATAGCAGCATTGGCTTACGTTACAGATAACGCTTGCGAGGGACCGTCGTCGCCTAAGCCTGTACAACTCAGGCTTCGCCCTCGTTGCTGCAGTTTGAACCGCCGTGAATCAGAACGAACAACGCCGAAGATCGGTTACGCCCTTGACAGAGCAGTCTCGGCCACGAATTTTCGCGAGTTAATCCTTCTGCCCTCGACCCATGCTTGTCATTTGCGGCAGGTGCATCCCTGCGGTTTATGCGAGGGTTCAACCCTGGTTGGGGATGAACTTGACGATCGTGACGCCGTCGCCGCCTTCATTCGCCTCACCGCTGTGTGCGTCTTTGACCAGGGGATGGCGTCGCAGCTCATCGCGCACAATGCGGCGTAGGACGCCGGTGCCCTTGCCGTGGATGATGCGCGCCCAGGGCAGCCCAGCCAAAAAGGCATCGTCCAGGTATTTTTCCAGCACGAGCAGCACCTCTTCGGCGCGCTGCCCGCGCAGATCGAGCTCAAGCCCTGGCGACGGCGGCAGCCGGCTTCCCCCTTGGCGGGTGCTGGCGGGCGCTGTCAAACTGGCGGCCTTGGCGCGCAGTTCAAGGCTGCGCGCCGGCACGTTCATGCGGAAGGAGCCAATCATGATTTGGGCGTCGCTGCCTTCCAGCGCGACGACCTCGCCGCTGGCCTGCAGGCTAGATACCCACACGCGATCCCCCACGCCAATGGGGCCGTCTAGCGCGACGGTCGGCGCCTTCTCCACCACCTCGTCTGGGACAGCCCGCTGCTCTTGCAGGCGCGTGAGCAAGACAGATTCGGCCTGTGACAGGAAAGCGCGATGCGTGGAATCGGCCGCGCCCGGCGCGCCCAGCGCGGCTATCTGCTGGCGCAGCTGCGCTAGTTCCTGACGCAGAACCTCAAGCTCGCCCTGCGCCTGCGCGCGCGCCTGGTTGATCACGTCACGCCGCGCCTCTTCGATGCGCGCCATTTGGTAGCGCAGGTCCGCTTCGAGCACCTGCACCTGGCGCGCGCGAATTTCGGCCTCGCTCTGCGCTCTCAAAGTGGCGTCTTTGGCCGTCTTGATCTCGGTCAGCAGTACCTCTGATTCCAGCGATTCCGGCCGTACCAGGGCTTCAGCTTTCGCCACAATCGGCTCGGGCAGGCCCAGGCGCCGGGCAATGGCCAGCGCGTTGGAGCGGCCGGGCAGGCCGATGCTCAGCTCAAAGGTGGGCGCCAACGTCTCCAAGTCGAACTCCACGCTGGCGTTCTTGATGCCGGGCGTCGCCTGCGCAAAGACCTTCAACTCGGAGTAGTGCGTAGTGGCGAACGTGGTCACGCCGCGGTCGAGCAGGAAGCTGAGCAGCGAACGCGCCAGGGCAGAACCTTCCTCGGGATCGGTGCCGGCGCCGAGCTCATCCAGCAGCACCAGGCAGCGATTATCGGCCTCTTCCAGGATGTCAATAATGTTGGTCAGGTGCGAGCTGAACGTAGATAGATTCTGTTCGATGCTCTGCTCATCGCCGATGTCCGCATAGATGCCCTCGAAGACGCTCAGACGGCTGCCCTCGTCCGCGGGAATGTGCATGCCAGACTGGGCCATCAACGCCAGCAGGCCCACCGTTTTCAGCGACACCGTCTTGCCGCCCGTGTTGGGACCGGTGACGACGACGCTGTAGTACGTGTCGTCAATCCACACATCAATCGGCACCACGGTGAGCGGATCGAGCAGGGGATGGCGGGCGCGCTTCAGGTCAATCGTCGAGCCGGGATGCATGATCGGCGGCGCGTGTTCCGCGGCTGTCTCTCGACCTTTGCCATGCGCACGCTTATCCTGCCCAGGTCTAGCTACCGATTGCGGCCGGAACGGAACCAGTTCTGGCTCCACGGCCATCAGGCTTTCGGCAAAGCGGGCGCGCGCCAGGATGAGATCCAGCTGCGCCAGCGTGTCCACGGTGCGCTGAATGGTGGACGCTTCTGCCGCCACCAGGGCGGTCAGCTTGGTAAGAATACGCTGGATTTCTTCTTCTTCGGCCAGCTGCATCTCACGCCAGGTGTTGTTGAGATCAAGCGCGGCCAGCGGCTCAATGAAAAGGGTGGCGCCGCTGCCTGATTGGTCATGAATCAGACCAGGGATACGGCCCTTGAACTCGGCGCGCAGTGGAATCACATAGCGTCCCTGACGCTGCGTAACAATCGGCTCCTGCAAATAGGGCTGGTTGGCCGTCGAGGTGACAAGGCGCTGCAGGGTGGTCATCAAGCGATCGTGAGCCACCTTCAGCTCACGCCGGATGCGCAGCAAGGCGTCGCTGGCGCTGTCGAGCACGTCGCCGCGTTCGCTGATGCAGCGGCCGATCTCATTCGCCACTTCATCGCTCGACTGCAGACGCGCGCCGAGGTCTGCCAGGTGCGGTGCGGTATCCGCGGCGCGGGTCATGGTGCGCTGCAAGGCGCGGGCGCGCAGCAGCGTGCTGCGAATGTCGAGCAGGTCTGGCGGCCGCAGGGTGACCGCGCGTTCGGCCTGCGCCAGTAGCGGCCGCACATCGAACACCCCGCCGAGGTGCAGGTTGGGGTTTTCGGGCAGCAAACGCCGGGCCTCGTTGGTCTCTGCCTGCCAATCTTGAGCCTGCCGCAGGTCATCGGTGGGCAGCAGGGCCAGGGCCAGCTCTTGCCCACCCGAAAAATCGGCAAACCCGGCCAGGCGGGCCAGCACTTTGTCGTATTCCAGGAGTTTCAGTGATCTCGGATTCATCGTCTATCCATGTCCGCGGGCAAAGCAACGCACGGCCCCCTGCTCATCGCTCAAACGCTGCGCCTCTTGGCAGCAGACGTACGGCTCAGGCGGCCGGCGCCGACTTCACCAGCACTTTCCAATTGCCGCGTTGGACAACTTCGTCCCGTTGGTTGAGAATCTGCATCTTGAACGTGACGAAGCCGCCGCCCAAGCGGGGCATCGCCTTTTTTTCATCAATGGTGGCGCGCACGCGCACGGTGTCGCCGATCTTGACCGGGCCGCGGAATTCCCATTCCAGGCCCATGAAGGCTTGCACGGTGTCTTCCATGAAGCCCAGCCGCACGGCCAGGCCGCTGGCAATCGAGAGCACGAGCAGCCCATGCGCAACGCGTTCGCCGAACAGGCCCTGGCGGGCATACTCGGCGTCCGTATGAATCAGGTTCCAGTCGCCGCTAAGCGCGGCGAAACTCACCACGTCGGTTTCGGTGACGGTGCGCCCGACGCTGGTAATCGAATCGCCCGCCGTGAACTCCTCGAAGAATAGCCCGGTGATGCGGGCGAGTGCTTTAGCCATTGGAATACTCTCTTTCGTAAAATGCGCAGTCCGATTCTAGCATACTTCATAAGGGAAATGCACGCCTGACTCTCACCAGGGGGTGCATTTCAATTTCGGGGCATAGTTCACGGAGATGAAGCTCCGCCTGCTGGAGCCAGTAGGGAGCAGCGGCAAAGCGCCATCAAGATAAGCGGATCAGTTTTCTCCGGCTCGCTTCACGATCATTTCACTATGGCTGCACAGCCTTGGTGAACGCCTCAACCGCCCATTGATTGATGCTCTTTCCGCTGACCTGAGCCGCAACAGCCACTGCGGCATGGATTTCAGGTGGCACGCGCAGCATGAGTTTGCCTGAATAAGGCTTCTGCGGAGCGCGTCCCAACTTCTCGCACGCCTCCAAATAGTCCTCGACCGCCTCTTCAAAGGCTGCGCGCAGTTCGGTCACCGAATCGCCATGAAAACCTACCACGTCATTGATGCCAGCGATATGACCCACCAGGCACTGATCTTCATCGCTATACTCGATGCGGGCTGCATATCCTCGATAAATCATCGTGTTCATGGTTTGATGCCTGCTTGCTCCAAGAAACGGCGCGCATCACGCACTTGATAGGGCTTCGCCTCTTTCTCTGGATGCGGCCGATGAAAGGTTGCGACAACGCTGTTCAACTCGAAGCGCACCCGCGAACCGCGACCTTCTACCATCCTGGCGCCTAATGCTAACAAGAGCGCCTCGATGTCGCCCCATTCCAAGGTGGCTGGAACAGGCGTTTGGAAGATCTTGTCCAGGGTTTTTTGTTGCCGCTTGTTCATTGACCGCATGATAGCATGTTTTGCTATCGTTTGCAAGTGAGAAGACGGGGATTAGAAAGCCAATCGCTCAGCCCGCGACAGATAACGCAACCGCTTATCGTTAGGGTAACGATTACTGCGAGTCATCTTAATCGCATCAATTATCTATTCGACCATAGCTTGTCGCCTCTGACACTTTCATCATTCTAGCCCTGCCCCTGGTTTGTCAAAAGGTTTGGGATTTTCTGCTTTGGGCTTTTGGTCTTATAATCGGCCTGGAACCACTGCTGCACGCGGAGAGGAGCAAACCCATCGTGCTTGCGGAATTAACGATCCGTGACTTTGCCATTATTGATCAGCTTCATTTGACCTTCGGCGCTGGTTTTAATGTGCTCACCGGTGAGACGGGCGCCGGCAAATCTATCATCATTGACGCCATCGGCTTGCTGTTGGGCGATCGCGCGTCGCCAGACATGATACGCGCCGGCCAGGAGAAGGCCCTCGTGGAAGGGATTTTCATGCTTTCCCCAGGCCTGGCCGCCATTCTTGACCCTTTGCTGCGCGAGAATGGGCTGGAAACCGATGGGCAGGAGTTGAGCCTGGCGCGCGAGATCCGCCGCGGCGGCCGCAGCATCAGCCGCATCAACGGCTCCGCGGTCAACACGGCGCTGTTATCTGAAATTGGCGCCGCGTTGGTAGATGTGCACGGCCAAAGCGAGCATCTGTCACTGATGAACGTCAAACGCCACGTCGGTTTGCTTGACCGTTATGTCAATTTAGAGGATTTGCGCACCACCATGGCGCGCCTGGTGCGCCAGCTGGGCACGGTGCGCCGTGAGTTGATCGCCTTGCAGCGCGATGAACGCGAGTTGGCGCGGCGCGTTGATCTGCTCACCTACCAGGTGAACGAAATTGGCGCGGCGCGGCTGGCGACGGGCGAGGACAAGGCCCTGGAAATGGAGTTGAAACGCCTGTCCAACGCCGAGCAGTTGATGAAGTTGACCGAACAAGTCATTGCTGCCCTAGAAGAAGGCGGCGACGAGCAGCCGGCCGCCGTGGACATGCTGGGCCATGCCAGCCATGCCTTGGGGCGCCTGATTCGGATTGACCCAACCCTGGAAGACTTGCAGCGCCAACTGGACGACCTGACTGAGCAGATCGTGGACATCGGCCGCGAAGTACGCCACTATGGCGATGGCATCGAATTCAATCCAGAGCGCTTGCAGCAGGCAGAGGAACGCCTGTCGTTGATTTACAATCTGAAACGAAAGTACGGCGATTCCATTGCCGACATTGTTACCTTTGGCGAGCGCGCCCAGGCTGAATTGGACAGCATCACCCACGCCGGCGAACGCATCGAGGAATTGGGCAAGGAAGAAAAGCGCCTGCTGTACGAAATCGGCGCGCTGGGGGTCCAGATGTCGCACGCGCGGCGGGCCGCGGGTGAACGGCTGGCGCGCGCCATTGAACACGAACTGGCTGACCTGCGCATGGCGCGCGCCAATTTTGCCGTGGACATTCAATGGCAGGAGAGCGCCGACGGCGCATTTGTGCCGGCCAGCGCCTTTCCCGGCGCGGCGGCCGCAGGCGCGGACGAATCAGCCATCCAGCGCCGTGTCAGCTTCGACAGCACCGGCCTCGATCGCGTGGAATTCCTGGTGTCGGCCAACCCTGGCGAGCCGCTGCGGCCCCTGGCGCGGGTGGCGTCGGGCGGCGAAACCTCGCGCCTGATGTTGGCGCTCAAGACAGTGCTCAGCCACGCCGATGAGACGCCCACGCTCATCTTCGACGAGATTGATGTAGGCATCGGCGGCCGCGTCGGCGCCATCGTCGGCCAGAAGCTGTGGAGCCTGAACAGCAACCACCAGGTGCTCTGCATCACGCACCTGCCGCAATTGGCTGCCTTTGGCGACACCCATTTCAGCGTTTCAAAGGATACGCACAACGGACGCACCATTACCGATGTCCGCTCATTGTCCCGCCCTGCGCGCGTCGAAGAGCTGGCGCAGATGCTGGGCACACCCACCTCCGTCGGGCGTGAGAGCGCGGAGGCTCTGCTGGCAGAAACCGAACGACTCAAGACCGTGCCAAGCAGCGAAACCGGGCCCTGATCGTACGCCCACGACATGGCCTGCACGCAAGACCGGACAGAAAACAACACCATGTCGGCCGGGGGCAAGGGCTTCGGCCGCGCACGTCACAATAGGAAGTCATGCAGATGACCATCACGACGCCAGCCACTTCACCAGATCAGCTTCTCGAACCGGTGTGGGACATTGCGCTGCTGTTTCCGGCGCAAGGCGCCTGGACCGAGGCAGAATACATGGCGCTGGAAACGAATCACCTGGTCGAGTTTTCAAACGGCCATCTAGAGGTGCTAAGTATGCCGACCCGCAGCCATCAACAGATTGTTCTCTTCCTGTATCGGCTCCTGTTTGATTTTGTCGCAAGCCGCCGTCTTGGCACCCTCTTGATTGCGCCGTTTCGCGTGCGGCTCTGGCCCGGCAAATTTCGTGAACCGGATTTGATCTTTATGGCGACTGCTCATCGGGCGCGTGAACACAATGATTACTTCGAAGGCGCTGACCTGGTGGTGGAGGTGGTCAGCGGGGAGCCTAGTGACCGGGAACGTGATGTGGTGACCAAGCGCGGGGAATACGCCCGTGCGGGGATTCAGGAGTATTGGCTGGTTGACCCACAGTTGGAAACAGTCACGGTTCTGACTCTGCGAGACGCCACCTATGTCACCTACGGCATTTTCAAGCGCGGCGAATCTGCCCGTTCTCCGCTGCTGACCGGGTTCGCGGCCGCGGTGGATGCTATCCTGGACGCGGCCGCGGTTTAGAGGCATCTGTCCATCGCGTGCTATCCGCCAACTTCAAGCCCACATGCCGCGGTTGCCATCCCGGCCGCTTGCCAGGCATGCGCCAGGTTGGCCGTGCTGTGGGCGCGCCCCACGCGGCCGTCCGGGCTGAGGCAAATGACGCCGGCCAGTCCGTTCAATTTCCTCTGCAGGCCGCTGATCGCAGCTTCGGCCGCGGCCTGGGGATCGCCCAGGCGTGCGATCAAATCAACGGTCACGCGCGCCAGGGTCGTGCGCATGATGTGCTCGCCCCATCCTGTGCAGACGGCCGCGCCCAGGGTATTGTCGGCATAATAGCCGCAGCCGGGCAGGGCCGAATCGCCTACGCGGCCGGGCAGTTTGAACGATGTGCCGCCGGTGGAATTGCCTGCGGCCAACAGCCCTGCGGCGTCAAGCGCCACGGCGCCAACTGTGTCGGCCGCCGCACAGCCGAATTCGGCCTGGCGGTCAAGGCCCTGGGCATGGTGCTGGCGCCAGTTGGCGAGTTCACGCGGCACAATCAGATCGGCGGGCGAGCAGGTGGGGAAACCAATGCGGCGGGCAAAGGCGTCCGCGCCGGCCCCAGCCAGGAGAACGTGCTCTGTCTGTGTCAACACCGCGCGCGCCAGACTGATTGGATTGGATACCGTGCGCACAGCCACCACGCTGCCCGCCCGTAAATCACCGCCTTCCATCAAGCCGGCATCCAGTTCCACGTCTCCGGCCAGGTTGAGGACGGAGCCGCGCCCGGCGTCGAAGGTCGGATCGTCTTCGAGCAACCGGATGGCCGCCTCCACGGCATCCAGCGCGCTGCCGCCGCGGCTCAGAATTTGCCAGCCGCGCGCATGAGCAGCCTGGCAACCGGCCAGATGCGCGGCTTGCTGCTCAGGTGGAATTTGCCACGCGCCTCCGTGCACGATGAGAGCAATTGGCATTGGAAATGTCCTCACGATGGGATTTGACAACCTGGATTAGGATAACATACGACGTCGCGAGAGTCAAGCAATCGGCTTTTTTCCCCACGCGTGGTATACTACGGCATCATGTCCCTGCTGATTGACGGTCACAATTTGATCGGCGTCTTGCCCTCGATCGAGTTAGGGGATCGAGACGACGAAGGCCAGCTGCTTGTGCGTCTGCGCGCGTATCACGGTTTCACGGGCAAGGCGATGATCGTTTTCTTTGACTCTGGCGACGCGCCAGGCCGCGCCGATTATCGGTCTACGCCGGGGGTGCAGGTGCGTTTTGCGCAGCGCCCACAAACGGCCGACGATTTGATCGTGGCCTTTCTGCGCAAAAGCGCGCAGCCCGGCCAGTATGCGGTGATCACGAACGACCGTGAGTTGGCGGGACGCGCGCGGCAGTTGGGCGCCAGCATCATCAGCGCACACGACTTTGCCGCCAAGATGACATCGGCAGGACAGCCTGCCGTCGCCGCAACGGGCGATCCAACGCCTGACCCGCGCGATCCGGTCTTTGCCGATCTCTTCGCCGGCTTCCTGGCGGCGGAAAAGGACGCGGCCCGCTTCAGCGGCCAGCCGGCGCACGGGTTTGAGTGGTGGCAGGAGCAGCTCTACGGCGAGGACGTGACGCTGGCCGAAAATGCAGTTCACTGGCTGCGCCGCTTTGCGCAGCGGTCGCGCGCCTTACCTGTCTTGCTGGATGCCTTGACGCACGAGGTTGCACGCGTGCGGGCCGCCGCGGCGTTGGCCCTTGGGCAGATGGATGCGCCGGCCGCGGTTGAACCCCTGGCTGCTTGTTTGCGCCAGGATACGTCTTCCCTGGTGCGCGAGGCCGCGGCGCAGGCTTTAGGGCAATTATCCACGCCGGCCGCCTTGACCGCGCTGCAGGCGGCATTGACTGATCCCAAGCGCAATGTGCGCAAAACGGCCGCGGCTATCCTGGCAAAACCGACCACGAACAGCAAGCCGCGCAAATCCAATACCACTCAATGAGGAGATCTTCACTGTGACAGAAGCAACAGCCCCGCCGCGCGCCGAGATTCCACTGTCCTACCAGTGGAATGCGGTCAGTCTTTTTGCATCCTGGGAATCCTGGGATGCTGCGTTGCGCCAGGTCCAGACCGAACTGGACACTGTGCGCGCCTTCCAAGGCCGCCTGCAGGAGGGGCCGGCTACGCTGCTGGCTGCCTTTGCCGCTATCGAGCAGATCATGCGCCAGGTGGGACGGTTGTACACCTACGCCAGCATGGCCCATTTTGTGGATATGACCGATCGTACGGCCAGCGCGGCCTTCAGCCAGGTGCTTGGCCTCGTTGGGCAAGCGCGCGCCGCGGTCTCTTTTGCCGACCCCGAACTGCTCGAGCTGGGCGCTGGCGTCCTCGCGGTTTGGCAGGAGGCCGAACCAGACTTGGCGGTTTATGCCCACTATTTCCATAATCTGTTCCGCAAGCAGGCCCATGTCCGTTCGGCCGAAGTCGAGGAACTGCTGGGCATGCTGGCTGAACCGTTTGCCGGCGCAGAGACAACTGCAGATCACCTGCGTAATACCGAGCTGAAGCTGACCCCGGCGGTTGCCGCGGACGGCAGTCAGGTGACGGTGACGCTTAGCAATCTCGGCGATTTGCTCACCGGTCCTGACCGCCAGCTGCGGCGCACGGCCTGGGAGAGTCAGGCCGACGGTCTGTTGACTGTCAAGAATACCCTGGCGGCTGCGCTGGAAACGTCGGTCAAGCAGAATGTGTTCGACATGCGCGCGCGACGGCACGCCTCCACCCTCGAAGCCTCCCTGTTCAACATCAATGTGCCGCCCGCCGTGTTCCACAACCTGATCGCTACCTTCCGCCGCCATCTACCCACCTGGCACCGCTACTGGGCCGTGCGTCGCCGCGCACTGGGCGTTGAAACCCTGCATCCATACGACATTTGGGCGCCGCTAACCAACCAGAAAACCCAGATTCGCTACGAGCAGGCGGTGGACATCATTGCGTCTGCGCTGCGGCCTTTGGGCGACGATTATGTAGACATCCTCCGCCGGGGCGCGCTGGAAGATGGTTGGATAGATGTGCTGCCGAATGTGGGCAAGGTCGCCGGCGCTTTCTCGACCGGCTCGCCGGGGACGCATCCCTTCATCCTCATGAGCTACCATGACGATCTGTTCAGCCTGAGCACGCTGGCGCACGAACTGGGGCATTCGATGCACTCTTACCTGACCTGGCAGCACCAGCCTTATGTCTACGCCGATTACTCGTTGTTTGTGGCCGAAGTAGCTTCCAATTTCCACCAGGCCATGATGCGCGGCTATCTCCTGGCGCAGCCTAACGAAACAGCCTTCCAGATTGCTGTCATCGAAGAAGGCATGTCTAACTTCTACCGCTACTTCTTCATCATGCCGATGTTGGCGCAGTTTGAATTGGCTGTGCATCAGCGCGTCGAACGCGGCCAGGGAACCACGGCCGATGACATGATCAATTTACTGGCCGATCTCTACGCTGAAGGATTTGGGGACCAGGTCGTGTTGGATCGTGAGCGGGTAGGAATGAACTGGGCGGCTTTTGGACACTTGTTTGCTGACTACTACGTGTATCAGTATGCCACCGGCATCTCTGCGGCTCACGCCCTCGCCGGACGGATTCTGCGCAGCGAGCCTGGCGCCGCTGGCGCTTATCGGCAGTTCTTGCAGGCAGGCAGTTCGGTTTACCCGTTGGATGCCCTTCGGTTGGCCGGCGTGGATATGACCACACCGCAGGCTGTGGAGGATACCTTTGCCGTGCTGGCCGAACTGGTAGAGCGCCTGGACACACTGACAGCGTAACCCTGTCCGCCCAACAAATCGGACACGTGCAATATGAAATTGTATTCTCAACGAGGGAACCACCATGACTGACGCACGCCGCACGGCGCTGGCCTTTGCCGAGGCCCAGCGCGCGCGCTTCTTGACCGAGTATCAGGATTTCTTGCGTATCCCCTCCATTTCGACTGATCCTGCGCACGCGACCGACATCCAGGCCGCGGCCGCCTGGGTCGCCAACCACCTGCGCACGATTGGCATCAGCCACGTGGAAATCATACCGACAACGCGCCATCCGGTCGTCTTTGGCGAATGGTCAGGCGCGGGGCCAGCCGCACGTACGGTGCTGATTTATGGGCATTACGACGTACAGCCGGCCGATCCGCTGGACCTGTGGACAAGCGACCCCTTCACGCCGACCCTCGTAGGCGACTACGTCCATGCGCGCGGCGCCTCTGACATGAAAGGGCAGGTGACCGCGGTCTTGAACGGCATCGAGTCCGCGCTGCACGCCGGCGGGCTGCCGGTCAATCTCAAATTCCTCATCGAGGGCGAAGAGGAGATCGGCTCACCCAGCATGGCTGACTTCATCTCCAATCACCGCGACCTTCTTGCCAGCGACTTCTCGCTCAACGCAGATGCTGGCGGCCTGGTGGAAGGAATTCCAGCCATTGGCTACGCCTTGCGCGGCCTCACCTACTACGATCTGACCGTCTACGGCCCTGAACGCGACCTGCATTCGGGCGGCTACGGCGGCGTGATCCACAACCCCGCGCAGGTGCTGTGCGATCTGGTGGCCGGCATGCACGATGCCAGCGGCCGCGTCACCTTGCCGGGATTCTATGACCGCGTGCGTCCCCTGAGCGAGGAAGAACGCGCCGAGTTGGCGCGCTTGCCCTTTGGCGACGAACATTTTCGCCAGCAGGCCGGCGTCGCTGAGTTGTGGGGTGAAGCTGGTTTCTCAGCCGTTGAGCGGATTGGCGCCCGGCCCACATTGGAGGTCAACGGCCTCCTGTCGGGCTTCACCGATGAAGGATCCAAGACCGTGCTGCCCGCCAAGGCCATGGCCAAAATCTCCATGCGCCTGGTGCCCGACCAAGACCCGCGCGAGGTGCGCAGCCAGTTCCTCAGCTACCTGGCGGCCCATGCGCCAGCGACGGTGCGCTGGGAAGCGAAAGAACTCAACGCGGCCTCAGCGGTCATCACCGAGCGATCAACGGCCGAGGTGCAGGCGCTGCAGGCTGCGCTGCAAACGGTGTGGGGCGTGGCCCCCGTCTTCACCCGCGGCGGCGGCAGCGTGCCTATCGTGGCAGACCTCAAGCAGATCTTGGGCATTGATTCGGTGCTGACCGGTTTCAGCCAACCCGGCGACCGCATTCACTCTCCCAACGAACGCCAGCACCTTCCCAACTGGTCACGCGGCACGGACGCGATTATTCACTTCTTGTACAATTTGCTCCAATAAAGGTTACTATGCCTGCTCCAGACAGCATTCATGACGCAGTAAAGAACGCACTCGTGAAAGCCGGTTGGCTCATTACGCATGATCCATATGTTGTCCAATTCGAAGAAATCACCTTGTTCGCCGATTTGGGAGCTGAGCGTGCCATGGCGGCTCAACTTGGCAGCCACAAGATCGTGGTTGAAGTCAAAAGCTTCGTTAGCCGATCGCCAATCCAAGATCTCAAACTTGCTCTTGGGCAATACGACCTTGTATCAGGGCTTCTTGGAACTCGTAGACCCCGAACGAAAGCTGTTTTTGGCTGTTAGTCGCGGTGTCTACAATGGCTTGTTCAGCCAGAGAGCCATCCAAGTGATTGCCCAAAGATACAAACTACCTATCTTGGTTGTGGACGTAGAGTCTGAGGAGATTGTAGTATGGACAAAATCACCCACTACCGAAATCTGATCAGGAATCTACTTTCGCGCTATGCGGATGTAGTATCTCGACAAGCGAGGCCGGGCATGGAGACGGTGCTGCTGTTTGACGAGGAGCGGGACCAATACCTCTGGATGCAAACTGGCTGGCGAGATCAGCAGCGGGTACATGGGGTTACCCTCCACATTCGTTTGCGTGGAGATAAGATCTGGATCGAACAGGACTGGACTGAGGATGGGATTGCCACCGAACTCATGAAGGCCGGCGTTCCGCCAGAGGACATCGTCCTGGCCTTCCAGGAACCAGAAGTACGCGCATTGGGCGAATTTGCCGTCGCATGAAGCATCAGGCTAAGCAGCAAAGGGCGAGGACTCTGGGCGTCCCATCGCCCTGACTAAAAACATGTCACACGCGCGCTACACGGCCTCCGCGCCGGGCAAAATTATCTTGATGGGCGAACATGCCGTGGTGTACGGGCGGCCGGCGATGGCGGCGCCCGTCTTTCAGGTGCAGGCCACGGCCACGCTGACCGTGGAAGACGACGCGGCCGAGCTGTGGATTGATGCCGCCGACCTGAACCAACGCTTCGCCTTGTCCACCGCGCCGCCTGCTGATCCCCTGGCGCTGGCGCTGCGCCTGACTTTGGCCTCTGTGCAGCGCCCCGCGCCCGGCGGCGAGGTGCGCGTACGTTCAACCATTCCCGTGGCTGGCGGCATGGGCAGCGGCGCAGCGGTTTCGACCGCGATCGTCCGGGCCGTGGCCGCCTGGGCTGGGCAGGCATTGCCCCCAGCGGCTGTGTCAGCCCTGGTCTACGAGGTGGAATGCCTGCACCACGGCACACCAAGCGGCATTGATAACACCGTCATTGCCTACGCCCAACCTGTGTGGTTTGTCAAAGGGCAGCCGCCGCAGCCCTTTGACATTCCGCACCCTTTCTGGCTCGTGATTGCCAGCACCGGCATTGCCAGCCCGACGCGCGAGACCGTGGGCGATGTGCGCGGCCAATGGCAGGCCGATCCAACGCGCTTCGAAGGCTTGTTCGATCAGGTGGCCGGCCTGGTCAACGCCGGGCGCGCAGCCATGCTGGCCGGGGATTGGTTCCACCTGGGGGCACTGATGACCGCCAATCATGCTGTCTTGGGCCAAATGGGGGTCTCCGCGCCGATTCTTGATCGCCTGGTGGCCGCCGCCAACGCTGCCGGCGCATTTGGCGCCAAGCTCAGCGGCGGCGGTCGCGGCGGCAATGTCATCGCCCTGGTAGATTCCATCGCGGCGGCCGCGGTGGAGCAGGCTGTGCACGACGCCGGCGCAGCGGCAGTCATCATTACGCCCATTGGCGTCAATACCTGAAAGCATCTATGGATCAGCGTACTTTTCTTGAACTTGTCAGCGCCCGGGGCCAGGTCATCACCATTGACCGGCCAGTTGACCCCTGCCTGGAACTGGCCGCGGTCAGCGGCGCTATCGAAGATGAAGCGCCGGGCCGCATTGTCCGCTTTCGTCACGTGATTGGCAGCGAGTACGAGGTCGTGACCGGTCTGTGCGCAGACCGGGGCCACTTTGCCGCGGCCCTGGGCTGCACTGCGCCTGAGCTGATCTTTCGCCTGGCCGCGGCCCTGGCCGATCCTCAACCGCCGCCCGTCGTACCAGGCGACCAGGCGCCATGCCAGGAAGTGATCGAGCCGACGCCCGATCTAGAAACCATTCCCTTCCTGACGCATTGGGCGAGCGATGCCGGGCCGTATGCCACCGCGGCGGTGCTCTTTACGAACGATCCCGACACGGGCGCCAATGCGTCGTTTCATCGGGTGCTGCGCCTCGGCCCGCGCCACGCCGCACTGCGCCTGGTGGAGCGTCGCGGCACCGACACCGCGCTGCGCAAAACTCGCGGCGATTTGCCGGTTGCCATCTGCATCGGCCTGCCGCTGCATGTTCTGCTTGCGGCCTCCATGGCCCCGCCGCCCGGCGTGGACGAGCTGACTATTGCCCAGGCCCTGGCGCCGACGCCCCTTGCGCGCTGCCATACGAACGATGTGCTGGTGCCGGCCGCGGCCGAGGTGGTGATCGAAGGACGCCTGACGCATCGTCTAACCGCGGAAGGCCCGTTCGTTGACCTGACACAGACGCTTGATTTTGTGCGCCAGCAGCCGCTGCTGGAGGTGGACTGCATTACGCACCGCCGCCGGCCCATTTACCATGCGCTGCTGCCTGGACGCCTGGAGCACAAGCTGTTGATGGGCATGCCGCGTGAACCGACCATTTTCCGTGAGGTCAACCAGGTTTGCCACTGCCTCAATGTCAACATCACGCCCGGCGGCGCCAGTTGGCTGCACGCCGTGGTGCAGATTGACAAACAGACGCCAGACGATGGCCTGCGGGCCATCGAGGCCGCCTTTCGAGGGCACAGCTCGCTCAAGCACATCGTGGTGGTGGATCGTGATATTGACCCGTTCAATCCGGCCGATGTGGAGTGGGCGATTGCCACCCGTTTTCAAGGCGGCCAGGGGCTGCATCTTTTTCCCAGCCAGCCTTCCAGCTCGCTGGACCCCTCGGCCGTCCACATCCCCGGCCAGAAGTCGCGTTCCGACAAGCTCGGCGTGGACGCCACCATGTTCTGGAGTACGCCAACTGGCCCGCGCGAACCGGCCGCCTATCAAAAGGTGACCTTTCCCCCGGTTGATCTGAGCCGCTATCGCACGGCGTAATCCATTCGGCTGATTGTGTAGGCATGGAGACCAGATGAAAAACACATCACCTTCCCGCAAACCCCCTGGCGCGCGCGGAGACTCCGCACCCGCGGCGCTGCGCACTTTCATCGCAGTGGAGCTGGATGCTGAAGCGCGTCGCCAACTCAAAGCCCTGCAAGTGGCCTTGCATCCGCTGATGCTGCCTGGCCTGGTGCGTTGGGTGGCGCCGGAAAACATTCACATCACTCTCAAATTCCTGGGAGACACCCGGCCTGACCAGGTGGCGGCTGTGAGTTCCGCTCTTGACAGCCTTGGCCCAGCGATCATGCCTTTTCAAGTCACCCTGGCCGGCCGCGGCTGTTTTCCCAATTTCAAACGTCCGCATGTGGTGTGGGCCGGGCTGGTAGATCGTGGACAGCGCCTACAGAAACTGGCCGACGCGGTCGAACGAAGCGTCTCGCCGTTGGGCTGGCCCACGGAAGCGCGGCCGTTCACACCGCATTTGACGATTGGCCGCATCAATGACAGCGCGACCAGTCGCGAGCGCGCGCTGTTGGGCGCCGCGATTGAGCAGTTCGAAGTAGGCGAACTGTCCACGTTGGCGGTATCGGCCATCACCTTTATTCGGAGCGATCTGCAGCCAGGCGGCCCGATTTATACAGCATTGAGAGAGGTGAAGCTAGGAAGTTAGGAAGCACAAAGTCAGCGTTCATCATTCAGCATGGCCCCTGGGCGGGTAAGGGGCGGGCGCTGGCGCTGACCGAGCTGCAGTAAGGCGGCCAGCGCGCCGAAAGCCAGCGTGGCGAGGAGGAAGCTGAAGAGGGCTTCGGCGGCCGCGCCGGCCAACTGAGCCTGAAGTTGGCCAGGCCAGTCTGCCTGAAAGCCAGCCGCGGGCCAAAGGCCGCTAACGCCTTGACCGACGACGCCCAGATAGGACTCAGCGCCGATTCCGTTCCAGCCTTGCCCGAAGCGGCCGTCGGCCAAGAGAGCCAGTCCAATCAGCCCGCTGAGCGCGCTGAGGCCAAAGACGCTGAGGCTGCCGGAGCGGTCATCGAGGAGGAGCACCTCTTCGACCAAATAACCGAAGAGCGGAACGAGCAATCCACTGAATGCGCCCAGGGCGAGAGCCGCCCAGGGCGGCGCGAATCCGGCCACGGCCAGGCCGCTGACCACGCCAGCCGTCAGCCCGCGTGCCGCCATGAGCGGATCAGCATGTTCGGCAGCGAACCATGTGTAGGCGATGGGCAGCAGCGCGCCGCCAGCACCGGCCAAAATGACGTTGACCGCCGGCAGCGCGGCCGTCAGGTGCACCCAATCGAGCAGCGGATTGCTCAGCGCCCAACCGACCGCGCCCACCAACACGAAGCCTGCGCCGGTGATGGCAAGCAGCGGCAAATGCACCGGCGGCAGCGGAATCACATCAGCGCCAGCGCGTCGTGCGCGCCGGGGCACAAAGATCAGGATGCCGGCCAGGGCCGTGGCCGCGCCGACGAGGAAGACGGGGCCAGCGCCAGCAAAATCCACCAGGCCATGCCCAAGCCCCAGGTTGCGGCCCAGGTTGGATAACCAGCCGCCGCCAACGCTCCAGTTGCTGGTCAGGGGATAGAGCAGCCCGCCGCTGAGGGCGCCGCCGAACAGGGTGACTGACGCGGGCGCGCGTCCGCGCAGCGCCAGGAGCGGAATCAGCGTCGCGGTGATGACCCAGGGCAAGCGGCTAAGAAAAAGGAGATACGCATCTGGGGTGGCGCCGGCGCCCAGCAGCCCAAAGCCGCTCAAGCCGGCCATGCCCCAACCAACGCCCCAGCTTTCGGGAAGGGCCGACCATTCCCAGACGAGCGCATTGAAGCCGGGACGGCCATCCACCAGGCCGATGCCGCCAAATTGGAGGGCAAAACCGACGGCCCAGTAGCTGAGCACAGCCAGTCCCATGACAGCCAGAAAAGTCAGGGTCGCTTGACGGGCCTGCTCTGGTTCCAGCCCGCCAGCAACCACGAGGGTAAGCCCCAGGGGGAGCAGGAGCGCGAGCGCGCTGCTAAACAGCGCCAATACCAGCGGCGCATCAGGCGTCGTTGTGGAGGCTGCGTGCGCAGGCAAGGCGGCGATGAGACTGACAAGCAACGCAATGGGCAAGCACCGGCAGATGCGCATGAGGATAAGCTCCTGATTAGGCCCACAAATGGATGACAAAATTTTCATCTTGAGACCAAGTGTACCAGAGATTGCACGAAGGCCAAAATGGCATTGCCCCAACCTGCGCCGGGGATGTGGAAGAGCAACCGTAAGCGTTCAAAGAGATGGAGAGAACACAGATTAACGCAGGCTGCGCACGCAGATTTGGCTGATTTGTTGGATAGCAGATGCGGCCCCTGCGACGTTTGTGGCCGCAGGCGCTGCGCTGGGATCTTTCTTTGGTCCGATTTGCGTTTTTCTGCGTGCATCTGCGTCCTATTCCCGAACCTCGTGAACGGTTACGAGCAACCTGCGCAGGGGTCACGGGAGAGAGAATTGGCTGGTTGTCAGCCCTGCGAAGGGAATAGGCTGAGATCATGATGAAAGACCGCTTGATTGCGTGGGGCCTGGGTCTGGCCGCGCTGGCGTTGTATGGCATGACGGCCGCGCCAACCGTTGCCACGGTGTTCGATGACAGCCTGGAATTTCAGGTGGTCCTGCCTACGTTGGGCATTGCTCACCCCACCGGCTACCCCTTGTACACCCTGCTCGGCTGGCTGTGGACGCACCTGCTGCCGCTCGGCGACGCGGCCTATCGGGCCAACCTCTTTTCGGCCCTCGCCGCGGCGTTGACCGTCGCGCTGCTCTACCGGCTGTTGGCGCGCGTCACCGGGGCGCGGGTTCCGGCGCTGCTGGCCGCGGCCGTCTTTGCGATCTCTCCCCTGTGGTGGTCGCAGGCGACGCTGGCTGAGGTCTACGCGCTGCATGGCCTCTTCATGGTCGCGCTGGGGTTGGCTGCCTTCGACGAACGCCCGATGCGCGCTGGGGCGACTCTTCCCGTTGCTCTGCCGACAGCCCTGCTGGTTCTAAGCGGCCTGGCGTTGACGCACCACCGGATGACGCTCCTTCTGGCGCCCGGCCTGGCGCTGTGGATTGGCATGCACTGGTGGGACAGTGGTCGCCCAGGAATTGGATTCAGCGCGGTCGGTTGGCTGAAGGCCGCGGCGCGGGCTGCGCTGCTGCTGTTGGCGCCCCTGCTGCTCTATGCCTATGTCTGGCTGCGCGGCCAGGCCATTCCCACGACGGCTGGCGCCTGGCTGAATACCTGGCCTGCCTTCTGGGAACACATCACCGCCAGCGCCTACGGCGCCTTCTTCGCCGGCCATACCGCCAGCCGCGGCGCGGCGCCGGACATGGCGCAGCTCCTCTTGGCGCAGCTTGGCCCGGCCGCCGTCCTGCTTGGTGTGTGGGGGCTTTTCCCCTGGCCGTTGCAAGAGCGACGTTGGTTGGTGTTGGCGTTGACGCTGGCCGCGCAGGCCGCATTTGCCCTTAGCTATCAAACTGCGGATGCCGAGGTCTTTTTCCTGCCCGTCGTACTGCTGTTCACTCTCTTTGTGGCGGCTGGTATGCGGCAAGCGCAAGATGCCGTGCTGCTGTGGCTGGCGCAGATGCGCCGGGCGGGTTTGCGCCTGCCCGGCCGTTTTGCCTGGTATCGAACGGGCGTACAGGCGGCCCTGGCCTTGACCGTGGCCTGGGTTCCTACGCAGCAGGCCTGGGCTGCGCTGACCGCGGCGCCGCCAGCTCCCCAGACGTGCGAACAGGCGCTGGCCGTGGGCGTCGCGCCCGCGCTATCGCCCAATCGCCGCGACGACTGGCGAACCTTCGACTGCGCGCAGGATATCCTCAGCCAGCCGCTGGAGCCGGGCGCGACCGTCGTCGGCCTGCTGGGTGAGATCACGCTGCTGCGCTATTTTCAGCAAACCGATGATCAGCGCCCTGACCTGGTCACCGTGGTGGCTGATGCGGAGGACGCGCGTCGCGCGGCCGTGCTGGACGCGCTGACTCAGGGCCGGCCCGTTTACCTCTTGCGCCCGCTGGCGGGGCTGCTGGGAGTCCAGCCTGATCGGTCAAACCTGGCCGTGGATGCTGTCGGGCCGCTGCTGCGCGTACGCACAGCCGCGGTGCCGCCGGCGCCGGAACCGCCCGCTCTGCAAGCTGCGGCTGCTATGACGCCGGAGATTGACATCGTGGCGGCTGCCAGTTGGCCGACGCCCGTGCACCAGGGGCGCTTACAGCGCATTGGCCTCGTTTGGCAGGTGCACGCGCCGCCGGCCGATGCCATGCAGGTTTCGGCGCGCCTGCTCGACGCGTCCGGCCGCGTGGTCGCGCAGTATGATGCTGAGCCAGTCCACCGGACGCGCCCCACAACGACCTGGCGGGCTGGCGAACGCATCGTGGATGTCTACGATCTGCCGCTGCCGCGGCAGGCGCGGGGGCCGTTCACGCCCCTGCTCATTCTCTACCGGGCGACCGACGGCCAGGAAATGGGGCGACTGACGCTGCCAGCTTTCGACTAGAAGCGCGCCTCTCTCCTCTCACCCATCTTTCCAATTCATGGCACTTGTGGTATGATCGAAATGCACTCAGTTGTTCCCCGATCTCCAATCATTCCAGGTCTGCGGCAGGCTCAGTGCTTTGTCAGATTCATTCTTGCGCTTGAGGCAAGCGCGGGCAAGGCATCGAAATGCAGCACAACAAAGCACGCAACGGAGGTAGATTATGTCCTTACCACAAGCTGATGAACAACTCGTCGAACAGGTGCGCGGCCTGTTGGCTGGTGAGCCTTCTTCATTTGAGGACTATCAAGCCGGCGAAGGTCAACGCGCGGTCATTCCCGCAGATGTGATACAAGCGCCGGAGGCAACGCGGGCGCTGGAGCATCCACAGGGCGTGATAGGCTGGCTCTGGGATCAAGTCGCCCGTGCGGCGAAAATGGTGATCTGCGGCCCTGATGTATACGACAGGCTGGTTGCGCTGTCGGCCGAGGAGATCAAGACCAAAGTGGATGAATTGCTCGGTGAGCTGATTGCCCGCATCACCGATCGTTTGCCGGTGTGGCTGCGGCCCCTGGTGCCTTTGATCCGCCCCATCGTGGCGCAGGCGATCGCGTTCGAAATTCACCGGGCGCTGAACCAGGGCTTGAAGAGCTACTGCGGCGTAGCTTGAACGAACGATAACGCGAGAAACCCGACCTCTGGCAGAGGTCGGGTTTCTCGCGCCTGGCTCGCAGTATGTGCGTTAGCCGATGGGCAGAGCGCCCAGGCTGAAGCCGCCATCCACCACCAGCACGCTGCCGGTTGTGAAGCTGGACGCGTCTGAGGCCAGGTAGAGCGCAGCCCCGGTCAGTTCATCCACGGGCGCAATACGGCGCTGGGGCGTGGCCTTCTCCAACATTTCCTTCAACGCTGGATTACCCCAGAGCGCAGCCGAAAACTTGGTGCGAATGAAGCCTGGCGCCAGGGCGTTGACCTGGATGTTCTCTGGGCCAAGCTCGGCCGCCAGGGCCTTGGTCAGCATGATGACGGCGGCCTTGCTGGTGCTGTAGACGCCCATCATCGGCCCTGGGTTGATGCCAGCAATCGAGGCGATGTTGATGATCTTGCCGCTGCCCTGCCTGCGCATGACCGGCGCCGCGGCTTTGATCAAAAAGAAATAGCCTTTGACGTTGACCTCGAAAATCTTGTCCCAATGGCTGCTTTCGGCCGTCAGCAAGGGGCCAAAATGAGGGTTCGTTCCCGCATTATTGACGACAATATCCACACGCCCAAAGGTCCCCACCGCCTGCGTCACCACGGCCTCGGCTTCGGCCTCTTGACCGGCGTGCGCCGCCAGCGCCAGCGCCTGCCCACCGGCCGCTTTGATCTTGTCGGCCACCGGACCAACGTTCTCCAGCTTGCGACTGGTCAACACAACCGCCGCGCCCGCCTGCGCGTACGTGATGGCAATGGCTTCGCCGATGCCGCGAGACGCGCCGCTGATGATCGCCACTTTGCCCGTCAAATCGAATGGATTCACAGATCATCTCTCCGGAAAAGATACCAGGCAGAGGCATAGGGGCCTTCCTGGCCGTGCTGCGCCCAGACCAGGCGCCATGCCGGCGTCAAGAGCGACTCGATCTGCGCCTGATCGAGACCAAACGGAGCCGCTTGCCCGTCGGGACGTTGGGCGCCGCGGGCGTACAGCAAGAAATGGGCGCCTGGCGTTGTGTACCGATTCAACTGCGCCGCGTAAGATCGCTGCTCAGCCGCGCTCAGGCCGTGTAGACAGCCAATATCGAGAGCCAGATCAAACGGCGCATCGGCCCAACGCCAATCCGTCACTTCGCCCACCACGAAGCGTATGTGCTGGCTGAGCGCAGCGACCTCCCGTTCCACGCGACGCCGCGCCCGCCGGATGGCCGCCGCGGCGCCATCCACCCCGGTCACTTCCCAACCATGCCGCACCAGGTAAATCGCGTTCAGACCTGTGCCGCAGCCCAGGTCAACGGCGCGGCCGGGCATCAATTCACCTGACTGGACCAGGCGTATCACCTCTGGCGGCGTCACGCCCGTATCCCAGGGCGTATTACCCGTGAGATAGGCTAGTCCAAATAGAATTCTACGTTTCCACCCCATGCGCGTGCCTCTTGCTGGCGAGATGAATGGATCAATCCAAGGCGACGCACCCACAAACCGGGCGGCTGCGAGCCGCTCCTACATTCCCCGGCCCATCGGCGTGGGCCAACAGCGCGAAACCAAAATGCGCTCGTGGGCGGCAGTCAAAGCTGGCCGCCCTATGGGCGTCTTTGCATCTGTACAACTTCCCAGATGCCCTCGCTCAGCGTAATCACAGAGAGGCAGGAATTGCAGTTTGCGACATCCTCCGCGGCCTTGCGCGCCAGGTGACCGCACGTCGGGCAGACTACCGCCTTACGCTGCGCCTCCTGGCGCACCAACATCCGCAGGACATCATCCGTGGAGCCAAGCTGCATCTCATCCTTCAGCATGTCCACCACTTCCTGCTCTTGTGGGTTCAACTGCATCGTGACATGAAATTCGTTTGCCATTGTATTTCTCTGGCCTCCTCTCCCTTGACTATAGCCGAAAAGCAGGCCATTGTCAATCAGCCAATCAACCTAACTTATCAACTTACCAGGATTCAACAGCCCCTCTGGATCGAAGCGCTGGCAAAGGTCAGCCAGCACCGCCATGCCCAGTACGCCTTTTTCCTGCGCCAGGTAAGGCTTGTGATCGAGGCCCACACCGTGCTGATGGCTGATGGTGCCGCCGTACTGCATGATCACCTGGCTGGCAGCCTGCTTGAGCGTCTGCCAGCGGCGCAGGGTTTCGTCTGGATCGGGCGCAATACGGAACAGGTAGGTCGTGTAGACGCTGGCGCCGCTGGGGTACACATGGGAGAGGTGAGTGAAGACATGCGTCCGCTCGCCAATGTCCTGCAAGCCGCCGTGCAAGGTCTTGTCCAGGGCGGCGATCAGCGCCGGCGCCGCAACCCAATCGGCTACGGTCTCAACGGTGTCTACGGCGTAGCCCATTTCCCACAACGTGTTGCGCAGATAGGGCGCGCGAAAACGGTTCTTGTACCACTGCTGGCCGAACGTGCGCCCTACGTGAATGCCGCTGTGCTGCCGCGCGAGGTCCAAGGCCGCATGTCGCGACAGCTTGACCTGCGCGTCGGAGCCGTTGAAGCCTAGAATGAGCATGCACTTGTCTGCGGCGAGGCCGCCCACGGCCAGGAAACGTTCCAGGGCGGCAATCAGGCGCGGATGCCCGGCCAGGGCCAGGTTGGTTTGTGTCTCCACGGCCGTGCTGAGACGCAGCATCGAGAGGGGCAGCCGGGCCTGTACCATCGCGCGCGCGGCCGCCTGCCCGGCCTCGAAATCGGGGAAGAAGACGGCCCGAAAGTCTTCGCGTGCCGCGATGGGCGTGATGCGCACGGTCGCTGCCGTGAGGATGCCCAGGCGGCCTTCGGAGCCGAGGATGATCTCGCGCAGATCTGGCCCCGCGGCTGAGGCGGCAAACGCGGGCATGTCCAGCGCGCCGGCCGGCGATTCGAGATGGCCGCCAGCAAAGAGACGCTCGATGCGTCCAAAGCCCAGCGACTGCTGGCCGCTGGAACGGGTCGCAATCCACCCACCCAGGGTGGAGTACTCGAACGACTGCGGAAAATGCCCCAGGGTAAAACCGTGCGCCTGCAGCTGCGCCTCCAGGTCTGGCCCGGTGACCCCGGCGCCAAAGGTCGCCAGATGATTGATGCTGTCGAGACCTAACAGTCCGTTCAAGCGGCGCATATCCACCGTCAGCACAGGCGCGTCGCCCGTCTGCGGGTTGATGTGACCAACCACGCTGGTGCCGCCGCCGTAGGGAATCAGCCGCGCGCCGGCCGCGCGAGCATAGGCGATGAGCGCGCGTACATCGCCATCGCTCGTGGGATAGGCAACGCCGTCAGGCAGTGCGCCCAGGCGACCGCTGCGCAGGGCAATCCAATCGGGCAGGCTGTGACCGCGGGCATGGCGCACGCGATCGGCCGGGTCATTAAAAACCAGGGGATGGGAGAGCAGGCGCGAGGGCGGCGACTTCGGCGAGCTCAGTCGAGCCGCGGCGGCCATGACAGCCTGCCAGCTTGCGTCGCGCGGGGGTAGCCCTGATCCCATCAACGCCTCTAAGAAGCGCGCGGCTGCTTTGGAGAGCGGATAGGTGACCGAGTCGTCCCCCCAGCCATTCCAACGTCGCATGATGACACCTCCATCGGTCTACACGGGTAGACGCTGCTTTCTTTGGAATGCGCCTCTGCGGGTATGCTCAACCCCAGCGCGCCAGAAGCAGCGCGGCCAATACACGCAGGCCGGCGCTGAGCAGCAGGGCCGTGCGCAGGCCCAGCCAATCGCCCAGCAAAGGGCCGGCCAGCGAGCCGACCAGGATGGCCAGGTTGAGCACCAGATTGTGCAACGCCATGTGCGCGGGGCGGTCGTCCTCCGGCACGCGTTCCATCAAACGATTGACCAGGCCGCCGCTGGCCAATCCCCAGACGCCGCCTCCCAGCAGCGAGGCGGCCCAGACCAACGTGACATCCCAGGCCAGGCCGGTCAACAGGGGGTAGATACCGTAAAAGGCGGCGCCCACCACGAGCACCCAATGATGCCCACGGCGGTTGCTAATGCGCACCAGGTAGAGAGAGCTGATCAGTGTGGCCGCGTTGACCAAAGCGGCCGCCAGGCTGATCTGTCCATCGGTCAGGTGCAGGTTGCGCACCCAAAAGAGCGGGAACAGGGGTACGGGCATGGCTTGAAAAAGGTAGAAGAACAGGTAGGCTGCCAGCATGGAGCCAAAGGGACCGCGCAGCAAATCGAGCCGGAGCAGCGGTTTGCCGTGGGCGCGGGTCAAGAAGCGCAGTCCCAAGGAAGTACGGAGCGTGTCAACCAGGCGCAGGCTGCCCGGCTGCGCAGCATCCAGGATGGGACGCCCAACACGCGCGGGCGCGGCTGACATCGGTCGTAAGAACCACAGATGATAGCTGCTCAGAGCCGCGCCCATCACGCCGATGAAAAAGACCAACTGGTAATTCAGCGGAAAGGGCAGGCGGTCGAGCAGCAGGCCGCTGGTCAGCGAGGCGATGGTCATGCAGATGGCGAGCACGGCGCTGCGCCTGCCCACCACCAGCGCACGCCAGGCTGGCGGCACAACGTCGGCAAACATAGCATTGAAGGCGATGGAGATCAATGTGCCTGGCACGGACATCAGCATGATGACGACCGGAATCGCCCAGACCTGGGCAGACGGGGGCAGCAGCCAGGGCAGGATGACGAGCACTGCGTAGCCGGCGCGATTCCAGATGGACGTGACAAAGACGGTGCGGGTCAGCACCTGACCTTCCAGCCAACGCCCGGTCGGCAGCGACATGAGCAAGCTGACAATAGCCGGCCCGCCGCTCAACAGGCCGATTTGGATACCGGTTGCGCCCTGGCGAGCAGCGAAGACCGAGATAAAGGCCATCGCGCTGCCAGCGAGAATGCCAAAGCCGGCAATGTCCAGGTAGAGGTGGCCGAAATTCCACCTCAACTCCGGCGTCAGTTGGGCATTATCGAGCGCCATCAAGCGGCGCCATGTCCGAAGAACCACAGAAAGCATACAGTTCCTACTGTCGTTCTAACGACGACTACGCGGAGCGCGACGGCGCGCGATGGTTGGCAACCACGCGCACCTCGCCGTTGGGCACAATGTGCAAAACGCTGTTGTCGTCACTGCGCACATAGGTCGTGCGCAGGGTCACTCTTTCCACACGCCCTTTGACGCTCCCAATCTCAATGGCATCGCCCACATGGTAGACGTCATCGAGCAGGATCAACGTACCCGCGATGTAGTCCTTCATGAGGGTCTGTGCGCCCAACGAGATGGCCAGGCCGGCCACGCTGGCGCCGGCCAGGAGGGGCACCACGTTGATGCCCAAGGCGTAGAGGATCATGAAAACAGCCAGGAGGATGATCACAACATCAATCATGCTGCGCGTGGTCTGCAGCACGGTCTGTACGCGCAACAACTGCTGCTGGTCGGCTTCGGCGGCAGCCAGCCGACGCTGAACTCGCCGCGCCAGCAGATGAACGATGCGCAGCAGAATCAATGTCACAAGAACGATGATGGCAATGCGAATGAGCGCATCGCCCCATAAGAAGACCGCCGCGGTCGCGTCGGCGGATGTTGGTAAAGCTGTCGGCATGCTCACCTCACATTGTCACGGGGCGGTTTGTGCGCGCTGATTCCAGCAACGCGCTGATCGTCGCCACATTGCCCCGGCTTTCGGCCAGGCTGACGCGCGGCGGTTTCCCCAAGAGCACCGCGTCGGCCATGTCTTCGATCTCGCCGTGGTACAATGACTCGCCCTCGATCTTGACGATTTCGACGGCATCGTTTTTGTCTCGCCGCAGCACTTCCATGTTCATCTGCGGCTTGAACGGCGTCGGCACCGTCAATGTGGCTTCACTGCCCACGATTTCCATGAAGGCGCGGAACGGGAGCTGAAATGCCGAATCGAACTGCGCCAGAAGGCCGTTGGCAAAGCGCATCTGCCCCGTGAACAGCTCGTCCACGCCGCTGGGGCCGGTGATTTGCCAACCAAACACCTCGATCGGGTCTGCGCCGGCCAGGAAACGTGTGAAGCTAATGGGATAACAACCCACATCCCAGATCGAACCGCCGCCTAATTCTGGCAGCAGGCGGGCATCCTGACGGTTCGTCAGCAGAAAACTGAACGCGCCGCGAATCAGGCGCGCTTCACCAATGGCGCCTTGCGCAATCAACTCCTTGACAACGGTCGTTTGTGGGTGATGGCGGTACATGAAGGCTTCAGCGACAACGACCCCGGCCTGCCGGGCTGCAGCAGCCACAGCATCCACATCGGCCACCGTCAAGGCCAATGGTTTTTCGCACAGCACATGCTTGCCGGCCTGCACCGCTTTGATCGTCCACTCGACGTGCATCCCGTTGGGCAGGGAATTGTAGATAATATCCACGTCGGGATCGGCCAGCATCGCTTCGTAGCTGCCAAACGTACGCGGAATTCCCCATTCTGCGGCGTAAGCGGCGGCCTGTGCGGGCGTGCGGCTGGCTACCGCCGTCACATGGTTGCGCTTCGACAGCGGCATGGCGGTCAGGATCGCGCGATTGATGCGCGCTGTGCTCAACAAACCCCAACGCAAGATCCTCGACATGTAAATCCCTCCCTCGTTTCTTCATGCGTCTGACGCCTGCGCCGCGGCAGGCGCCAGACAGACGGTTCAGGCCCACTGCGCCGCCCATGGGACGGTCTCAACGGCGAACTTCGGCGAGCTCAGTCGAGCCGCGGCGTCGCCTTCTCGCAGGGCGCGAATGACCTTGAGGTCAGTCACGGGAAAAGCGTAGCGGTCCAACTCATCCGGCCGCGCCCAGACCCAATCAGCCACCCCCAAGGCCTGCGGCTCGCCGTGCAGCACACGGCAGTGGAACGCATGCAGTGTGATGCGTAGATGGGTGTAGGTATGCTCAACGGCCGTCAGTTTCGCGCCCACCTCAATGGCAATGCCAAGCTCTTCCATGATCTCGCGCTGCAGGCATTCAGGCAGGCTTTCGCCGGGCTCCAGCTTGCCGCCTGGAAATTCCCAAAGGCCGCCAAGCATCCCGTGGGGCGGCCGCTGTGCAATAAGCAAGCGGCCGTCTTCACCCCAAATCAGCCCGCAGGTCACGTCAAAATAGGGCAATGCTTTGCGCGGCACGCGCACGGGCCGGGCATTCTGCACACCACGAGCCTGCGCCAGGCACATGCCCATTAGGGGGCACGTCAAACAGGTTGGATTCTGCGGCAGGCATACCGCAGCCCCCAGGTCCATCAGCGCCTCGTTCAAGGACCCCGCCTGGTCATCATACGCCAGGGCCGCTACCATTTCTTCGCTCAAATGCCAAAGGCGCGCCTCGGTGGCTGCCTGGCCCAAAGGCGTGTCCACATCGAAAACGCGGCTCAGCACGCGCTTCAGATTGCCTTCGAGGGCTGCGGCGCGCTGGCCAAAAGCCAGGCTCAGAATGGCGCCGGCGGTGTAGCGACCGATGCCGGGCAGCCCGGCCAGCGCGGCGCGGCTCGTGGGAAGTTGACCTCCATGCTGAGCGACGACAATCTGCGCGGCGCGGTGTAGGTTACGCGCACGCGCATAATAGCCCAAACCTTCCCAGCATTTTAGAACATCGTCTAGGGGAGCAGCGGCCAAGGCCGCCAATGTAGGGAAACGCGCGAGCCACCGTTCATAGTACGGAATTACGGTGTTTACCTGGGTCTGTTGCAGCATGATTTCGCTGATCCAAACCTGGTAGGGGTCGCGATGTCCAGCGCCAGATGGATTGCGCCAGGGCAGTGAGCGTCCCTGGTCGCGGCCCCACATCAACAGGCGCGCAGCGAGCGCAGTCGGCATGGGCCTTGCAAGCGCAGACTCATCGGGCAAGAAAGAAAGAGTATCAGCAGCGACAGCGAGGCTCTTTGTTTGGCCCATGCCGGCGCCCTAGCGGCCAACCGGATTCAGAACGAAAAGCTGGACGAACAGCCAGCCAATCAGGAAAAGAGCCACAATGAGCCACGATAACGTTATGTAGGACATCCGCCGTTTGGGCTGCGGCGGCTTCGGCCTCGGCAGCGGCGTCTGGCAGCGCCAGCACACCATTTTGTCATCCGGATTCCAGGTCTTGCAATTGACACATTCAGCCATGACTCATTACCTCGTAGACCAGGACGTGTGAGAATTTGATGATGTCGCAGGTCTACCGTTAGAATAAACGACAAGCGCACAAGATGCAAATAAGGCGCCGCAGCGACGCACATCGGCGCAGAAAAAAGACCGGGCTGGAAGTCCAAACCCGGTCTCACGGAATGGCGATCTACTTATTATCAGGCGCACACACGCGGGCGACTCTTCACACGATTTCAGGCGCCAAAGCCCACTGCTCCGGCGAACGCCACAGGGCAGAGAGGATCAGCTCACGGATGAAGATGAGTTCCTTGGGTAGGCGGTCGTACAGCTTGATAAACAGCTCATCGTGCTCCAGCATTTCCTGCTTCCACTGCTCACGATCTACGCTCATCAGTTCCAGGAACTGTTCACGCGAGAAGCCATCCAGCCCGTGCCAGTCCAAATCTTCGTAGCGCGGCATCCAGCCCAGCGGACTTTCCACGCTGACAGCACGGCCGTTGGCGCGTTCGACGATCCACTTGAGGATGCGCATGTTCTCGCCAAAGCCAGGCCACAGGAACTTGCCGTTCTTGTCGGTGCGGAACCAGTTCACGCCGAAGATGCGCGGCGGATTGGGAATCGTGCGGCCGAACTGCAGCCAGTGATTGAAGTAATCGCCCATGTGGTAGCCGCAGAAGGGCAGCATCGCAAACGGATCACGTCGCACCTGGCCCACTTGTCCAACGGCAGCAGCCGTGGTTTCTGATCCCATCGTAGCCGCCATGTAGACGCCATAGTTCCAGTTGAATGCCTGCATGACCAACGGAACCACGTTGCTGCGGCGACCGCCAAAGATAAAGGCCTTGATCGGCACGCCCTCGGGATTTTCCCAGTCCGCATCAATCACCGGATTCTGATAGGCCGGCGCCGTGAAGCGCGCATTGGGATGGGAGGACTTGCGACCCGAATCGGGCGTCCAGGGCTTGCCTTGCCAGTCAATCAATTCCGGCGGCGGCGCCTTGGTCATACCTTCCCACCACACGTCATTATCCGGCGTACGCGCCACGTTGGTGAAGATGGTGTTGGCCGTGATGCTGGCCATGGCGTTGGGATTGGTCTTGTCCGATGTGCCGGGCGCGACGCCGAAGTAGCCGGCCTCTGGATTGATGGCGTACAGCTGACCATCCGGGCCAGGTTTGATCCAGGCAATGTCATCGCCTACCGTGGTGATCTTCCAGCCGTCGAAAGCCTTGGGCGGGATGAGCATGGCAAAGTTGGTCTTGCCACATGCGCTGGGGAAGGCCGCGGCGACGTAGGTTTTCTCGCCATTGGGCGCTTCGACGCCCAAAATCAGCATGTGCTCGGCCAGCCAGCCCTCGTCACGCGCCATCGTAGAGGCGATGCGCAGCGCCAGGCACTTCTTGCCCAACAAGGCGTTGCCGCCGTAGCCGCTGCCAAACGACCAGATCGCGCGTTCTTCAGGAAAGTGAACAATGTACTTTTGGTCCTTGTTGCACGGCCAGGACACGTCCTGCTGGCCAGGAGCCAACGGCGCGCCCACCGAATGCATACACGGCACGAATTCGCCATCGGCGCCCAGCACATCCCACACCTTGGCGCCCATGCGCGTCATGATACGCATATTGGCCACGACATACGGTGAATCGCTTAGCTCAACGCCGATGTGCGCAATGTAGGAGCCGAGCGGGCCCATGCTGAAGGGGATAACGTACATGGTGCGGCCGCGCATACAACCATCGAAGAGCTGGTTCAGGCGGGCCTTCATTTCCTTCGGGTCAAGCCAATTGTTGGTGGGGCCAGCATCTTGTTTTCTGACGCTGCAAATGAAAGTGCGATCTTCCACCCGCGCAACATCGCTGGGGTCAGAGAGCGCCAAGAAGCTGTTCGGACGCTTCTCTTCATTCAATCGGATGAATGTGCCAGACTTAACGAGGCGTGAGCACATCTCGTCGTACTCAGCCTGGGAGCCATCACACCAGTAGACGGCATCGGGCTTGCACAGGGCCGCCATTTCTTCGACCCAGGTGCGAATTCTCTCGTGTTTCAGATTCGATGGGTAGTTGAGCATAATCCCTCTATTCTGGATATCCCTATCTTCTCGCGTGCAGCGCCGGAGTGCATCTTGATTCTTGTATCCAGCGCGTGGCTGATCGTGAACACGCCGGTATTTTACTCGATCATCCCACAGCTAGGTATGATGTGCATCATTACCGGCATCGCCTGCTTGGGGCGTTTCCAGCGCGGCGCTGGCCGGGGACGATGATTTCTCAGTAGAACCATCAGCCCATTTGCGCGCGCCCGACGTCTATGCGGCTTTCCGCACGCGCAAGGTCAACCGACCCTACGCCTACTTGGGGTGCTTCTTGAGAAAGCCGAGCAAGATGCTGTTGAACTCGGCCGGGCGTTCCCAGAAGCTGGTGTGCCCAGCGTCGCGAAGGACATGCAGCTCGGCGCCCTGAATCGCATCCGCGATGAGCTGGCCGTAGTCGCGGGGCTTGAGCATGTCCTTCTCTCCCACCACAATACAGGTAGGCGCCTTGATCTCCGGCAGACGCTCGGTCAGGTTGAGATCGAGAAAACAAGTCAACAGACGGGCCACAGCTGGGAAATCGAGGCGTTGGTAGCGCTCATGCGCCAGCGCCAGCGCAGCCGCGTTGGCGCGTATCCAGGCCGAGGAAAAATTGTAGGGCGTGGTGACATTGAAGAACAGATCAGGATCACGCCTGGTTGCCGCGTCGCGCCAGGCGGCAATAATGGTCGCCAACGCGCTGTCCACGTGGCTCACCACGTTTGCCGCAAACAGGCTGAGGGTGCGCGCCGGATAGCGCAGCGCGAAGGTCAGGCTGATTTCGCCGCCATACGAAATGCCAGCGACATGGGCGCGCTGAATGCGCAGCCGATCGAGCAGGGCGGCCAGGTCATCGGCGTGCTGCTCAAAGGTGTAAGGCCCCGGCGGGTGGGCCGATTGTCCCTGCCCGCGGCAGTCGTAGAGCAGGACGCGGAAGTGTGGCTTGAGCACCGGCGTCTGGTTGAACCAACTCGCGGTGCTGGCCAGGATTCCATTGCTGAGGACGACAACCGGAGCATTGTCCGCTCCGTGCAGCTCATAGTAGAAATCAATTCCGTTAACGTTCAAGGTCGGCATGCGGCAGTAGTTTATCCTCTTCGATAAAACGAACGACAGAATCGGCAAAGGCGTCAGGTTGCTCGATCATGGGACAGTGGCCGCAGCCGCGGAAGACTTCCAGATTGGCCGCGCCAGCGATGCCCAGGAAGGTGAAGCGAGTCGCTTCGCTATCTACCATCATATCCTGTTCGCCCCGAATTAGCAAGGTTGGGAGGTGAATGTGGGGAAGCTGAGCCATGATATTCCAATGGGCCAGGGCGCGCGCCGGGCCGGTAAACGCGGCCGCGGGCATGGCCTGCGCATCATCTACCAGGCGTTGGAAAAAATCATCCGGCGCATGCGCGGGCATCAGGCTGGCCAGCGCGCGCGTCAACAAGCCCCGATCCGTGCGCATCTGCGTCAGGTATGGAAAGGCCTCCTCCGGCGTCACGACGCCCATGGCGGGCGCCGTGTCCACCAGGATCAGCGAATGCGGCTGCAGCAGCCCGCTGACGATGCCCTCCAGGGCAACGGCGCCGCCGAAGGCATGGGCCACCAGGTGATAGTCGGTCAGCCCCAGGGCGGCGACGAACTGCGCCAGGTCGGCTGCCAGGCGCGGGATAGCGTAAAACGCTTCGTCATCATCCCTACCTGGCCGGCGCGAGCGCGCGCTGCCGCGCTGGTCAACCGCAATCAGGCGCCACGCGGCCGGCAAATGCCGCCGCACCGGCTGCCACCAGCGGCTGCTCGCCAGGCTGCCATGCACGAACAGCAAGGTCTCGCTGGCATCCGCCGGCCCCTGGTCATCGTAGTGCAGCTCAATGTCGTGCAGAGTGATCATCGTCATCAGGCAAGCGCCTCGTCCTTATCCGTCGTTTTGGTCTCCGCTACTTCATACGCCCAGGCAGGATGGTGATAGTAATGGTCAACCGGAAGCTCAACGGTGGTATTGTCTTTCGCTGGCAGATGATCTACAGGATCCGGTGCATCTACTCCGCCTTTGATCTCCGTCAAAATGGCGGACACTTCGTCGGTTGATTGAATGTGTCGCGCTAAGACCGCCGCCGTTGTGTCCAATACTCGCTCAGCAAAAAAGCGGCTCAGGTCTTGGCGTAGCCCACAGCCAATATAGAACTTGAGCAAGGCTTGTACAGACATATCCCGCCGCCTGGCAACGTACTTGAGCGATTGCAGAGTGTCTTGCGGAATCTCAATGGCGACAGGCTCCGTCGGCCGTTTTCGTAGAAGTAGTTGATTTTTCGTATCACGCTTCTTCATACAGTTTCCTTTCAGCTCGTGTAGCCAATCGCGCAGAAATAAGGCGAATCCGTTTTCCACGTATCAAGTGAACTACCAACAGCATCCGTTGGGACAAGGAGTAGCCAATGATGAAATTGCGTTGTTCTTCCTGGGTCGAGGCGTCCCCTTCCTGGTAAAACGGATCTAAAAAACCTCGCATCCTTCCTCAAAACCAATCCCGTGTTTAGCCTTATTGCTACGAGCTTTGTCGCCATCCCACTCAAACTCAATTCCTTGAAGTCTGTACACAACGTTCACGGGGGTTACTCCAGAGGAATCACGGGATCAGGTTTCTGGCTATCGCCGAACAGTACAGACAGTAATAGCTCGGTTTCCTGCAGATCGTCGAACACCCAATCGGCGCCGGCGGCGCGCAGTACGCCCACACTGAATGGCCCCGTAGCGACGGCGATCGTAGCCGCGCCCACCGCCTGGCCGCAAGCGATGTCGGCGGGCGTGTCGCCAATCACCACCACCTCTCGCCCCACAAAGGTGTGACCGGTGAGCGCGGCCGCGCGTTCCACGGCCAGTCGGGGAAGCTGATTGCGGTCGCCGCTGTCCGAGCCGTAGCCGCCCACACGGAACTGCGCCGGGTTGATGCCCGCACCGCGCAGCTTGACCGGCGCGGTGCTCTCCAGGTTGCCCGTGACCAGTCCCAACAGGGCCTGGTTGCGCGCCACGGCCGGTTGCAGCGCGGCCAGCAGTTCCCGCGCGCCTGGGCAGGGACCAATGCCGACCTCAGCAATCGTCAGTTCCAGGCAGGTCGGCGCCACACGGCAAAATTCAGGCCATCCAGCCACGATGTCTGCCTCGCTGAGGCCGGTGGGGGTCAGCGCCTCACGCACCGCGCGCCAATCGGTGCTCCCGGCCAGGGGAATGACCTCGATGGCGCCGCGTGCCCCATAGACGGCTTGCAGCGCGCGCGCCAGCGCCAGCCGCCCCGCGCCATGTGAATTTACCAGCGTGCTATCCACATCGAACAAAAGAAGGTTAGGCCGCATATTGTCCTGCGCCGCGCGTCGGAATCTTGCCGTGAATTTCCTGAATTTTCTGGAGCTGCCTTCTTGTCATTCGCGCCCTTCTAGCAAGTTGATGTTTGCTGAATCTCTGCGTCAGGCCGGCTCTGGTCGCGCCTTGAGTTCATGCTTCAAGATTTTGCCCGCGGCGGACAGCGGCATGGCATCCAGGATCACCACACGCTGCGGCGCTTTGAAGCGTGCCAGGTTGGCCTGCAGAAACGCAAGCAATTCCTCCGGCGTCACGGCTGCGCCTGGCTTCAGAGTCACAAACGCCCGCCCCACTTCGCCCCAACGCGCATCCGGCACACCGATCACCGCGCTCATGGCAACCGCAGGATGGCGGTAAAGCAGCGCTTCAATCTCGGCCGGGTAAACGTTCTCACCGCCAGAGATGAACATGTCTTTCTTACGACCGACAATGAAAAAATACCATTCCGCATCGTAGCGCGCCAGGTCGCCGGTGTGAAACCAGCCTTCGTCATCCACGAGAGACGTATTGGCCGCAGCATCGAAATAGCCGGCCGCCGCGGACGGGCCTTTCAAGACCAGCTCACCCACTTGATCTGGGCCAAGCGGTTGGTTTTCGCTGTCTACAATGCGGGCGTCCACGTAAAAATTAGGACGGCCGATACTGCCAGCTTTGCGGATGGCATCTTCCGCAGCCAGGGCAAAGACGCCAGGGCCGAATTCGGTCATGCCAAACCCCTGCTTGAACCGAACGCGCTTCTCGGTGGTGTACTTTTCGACCAAGGGGACCGGCAGCGGCGCGCCGCCGCTGGTGCAGAAGCGCAGCGATCTCAGATCGGCCGTGGGCCAGGTGGGCGCCTGCGTCAACAGTTCGTACATGGTCGGCACGCCCAGAAAGACTGTCACCCGCTCCTGCTCAATCAGGCTGAGCACTTGCACCGGGTCGAACTGCCGGGCCAGAATAACCGCGCCGCCCAGGACAATCTGCGGTAGAGTATACACGAAAAGGCCGCCAGTATGAAACAAGGGAAAGACGTTGAGAAAGATGTCGTGGTGCTGCAGATCATGAATGACCGTGTTGAGTGTGTTCCAGGCAATTTGGCCGTGCGTAATGCGAGCGCCTCGTGCATGGCCGGTGGTGCCGCCCGTGAAGATCAGCGCCGCGGTGTCTTCCGCGTCCAGTTCCGGGCACGTGACAGGGGTCGTGGCGGCATGCGCCATAATGTCGGCATAGGCATGGCTGTCGCTCACGCCGCGGCCTTCGAGATGAACAAAGACGCGGGGCTTGTCCAGAGTGAGACTCTGCAGGGCGTCGCGCAGGATCGCTACGGTATCCTGGAACTCATCCGAATAGAACAAGATGCGCGGGCTGGTTTCCTGGACCACCACCAGCAGTTCACGCCAGTGGAGACGCCAGTTGAAGGGGGTATGGATTGCGCCTAGTTTGCCGCAGGCAAAGAAAAGATCAAGATGCTCCACGCCATCGCGGGCCAGGACGCCCACCCGATCCCCCTTGCCAACGCCAACCATCGTGCGCAGCCAGTTTGCCAGGCGATTGGCGCGTAGGTTCATGTCTGCATACGTCAACCGTAACGCTGGCGTCTTGCCAGCATCCACAACGGCCATCTGCGCGGGCGAGTAGATGGCCCGCCGGCCGAGGTAATCACCGATGACCATGGGCTATGACTCCCCTTCGGGAAACCCCAAAACAATATCCTGCTTTTGCGCGGCTTTACCTACTCGGTCAGCACGGTGACGTAGAGGTAGCCGTTGTTGGCAAAGAGCAAGAAAAGGCGCTGTGCACCCGCGGCGATGAGGCGCGGGTCTTCGGTGGGCACGGTGGAGAGGCGCACAGGAGCCTGGCGCAACGCGCCGGCCGCATCTAGCCGCGCCAGCCAGACGCCGGAGCCGCCCCAAATGACATCGCACTGACCGCTGCTGCTGCACGCCAGGTCTGGCACGGGCCAGGGCGAGACCTGCTCAGAAACGGTTGTCACGGCCTGCACTGCGCCGTTGGGCGCCAGGCGCGCCAGGCGCAGCGCCGTCGCTCCTGGATCGGGTGCGGGCGGCGGGTTCGGATAATCCTGCCATACGACCCACACCTGACCTGTGGCCGGGTTGAATGCCGCGCGCGGCTTCTCCTGCGCGCCAGGGGCCGCGTAGGTAACGGTGTTCGTCACGGACGCCGTCACACCGCTGCCGAGCACTTGGTGGTAAATGTCGAACGCCTCGTCCGCGCCAGTACCACTGCGATCATCGCTCCAAAATAAGTAATGCTGGCCGGCGTGATAGGCCATGGTCGCGTACTGCTGATAGCGCGGCGCGGGCGCATGCGGCGGCTGGCTATCCGTTGTCACCACGAAGTTCTCGCCTTCCAGGCGCAGGGTGCCGAAGAGATAGCCGAGCCATTGGCCGAATATCTCCTTGGCCGTTTCGGGCGGCCGCGGCGGGGTCATGCCCATGCGGTAGCGGTGATCGTGCCAGATAATGAGGTACTGATTGCTTTGTTCATCGTAGCTAATCACCGGCACCCACTGGCAATCTATGGCCGCGGCAATGACCAGCGGCGAGTCAATGAGCGCCCCATCCGCGCTGATGCGCTGCGCCTTGATGTCGTAACAGGTGTCGAACCAGTTGGATGGGGTCGCCAACGGGCTAACCTCCTGCCAGGCCACCAGGTATTCCTGCTGCTGCGGATTGTACACCACAAACGGCCACTGCGCATCCTGCACCGTGCGGTTGATCTCGATGTCCGCCGCGCCCAACGCCGTGCCATCGGCGCGCACCAGGCGGCCATAGATGTCGCCGTTGTTTTCCAGCCCATAACCCAAAACCCACTGCCGGCCGGGATCGTTGCGCTTATCTTGCCAGACAACCAAGAAACGATCGTGCTGACCGTCGTAAGCCGCATGTGGTTGGAAACGCGCCCAGGTTGGCGTGCCAGGATTGATGGCCGCCGCGGTTGGCACAGGGCCCGGCGTCCACGTCGGCGTAATCGTCGGCGTTGGCGTCGCACTCGGCGTTGGCGTCGCACTCGGCGTTGGCGTCGCACTCGGCGTCGGCGTCGCACTCGGCGTCGGCGTTGCACTTGGCGTCGGCGTCGCACTTGGCGTCGGCGTCGCACTTGGCGTCGGCGTTGCACTCGGCGTCGGCGTTGCACTCGGCGTCGGCGTTGCACTCAGCGTTGGCGTCGCACTCGGCGTCGGCGTCGCACTTGGCGTTGGCGTCGAGGTGCGCGTGGACGAAGGCGTTGCGGTTGGCGTCCGGGTGCGCGTGGACGAAGGCGTTGCGGTTGGCGTCGGGGTGCGCGTGGACGATGCCGTTGCGGTTGGCGTAGGCGTGGGGGATGGGGTTCGCGTACGCGTGGGCGTGGGCGTGGGGCCGACGTCCGCGCCATAAATCAACGGGAGGAACCTGGTGTAAGTCGTCGCGGCGCTTTGGGGCGCCGTAATGACCAACAGCCCCAGGCAAAACACCGTCAGGAAGATATACCGCATACTTGAATCAATGCCTACTGACGTAGGGGAGAGGGGGACAGATGGCGTTCTAGAAAAAGCAGCTTGATTTTACCACAGATTCACCAGGGCATGGAATGCCGTTCAGCAGTTCCTCAAGCCTCTGCGGTTATGACGCCGGCGCCAGCCTCCGCGCCGCTCAGGTAGATTTGCGGCGTCAACCCGGTGCGGCGCGGATATTCGTCGCGGATGGCATCCACGACGGCTTGCACGTGCTCCGTGAGCGCCAGACTCACTGTGCAGCCGCCAAACCCGGCGCCGGTGAGGCGAGATCCCAGGCAGCCCGGCGCGGCGCGCGCGATCTCCACCAGGGTGTCGAGCGCAGGGTGGCTGACCGCGTAAAGGTCGCGCAGGCTGACGTGCGATTTGTCCATGTCGAGGCCAAATGCCGCCACGTCGCCGCGCTGCAACGCGGCGACGCTGTGCAGCACGCGCGCATTCTCTTCAACCACGTGACGGCAGCGCTGCGCGACCAGCGGCGGCAAATCCGCCGCCAGGCGCTCGAACTGCGCGGGGTCTACGTCGCGCAGGGCTGTCACGCCGAGGCGCTGCGCGCCTTCTTCACACTGGGCGCGGCGCTCGTTGTACGCGCTATCCACCAAACCGCGACGCACGCCGCTGTCCACAATGATAAACTGCACGCCGGTTGGCAGCGGCACCGCTTCGTAGGCCAGGCTGCGGCAGTCAATCAACAGGGCATGTCCAGCCTGCCCCAGAGACGAAATGTACTGATCCATGATGCCGCACTTGACGCCTACAAAGTCATTTTCGGCAGTCTGACTCAGAAGTGCAGCCTGCACCGGGTCCACTGCCAGGTTGCCCAAGGCGCGGAAAGCAGTCACCGTCGCCAGTTCGGTTGCAGCCGACGAAGAGAGACCGGAACCAAGCGGCACATTACCTTCGATGACGGCATCGAAGCCTGTCAGTGTAAACCCTGCGTTTTGCAAAGCCCACGCCACACCGCGCAGGTAGTTACTCCATGCGGTTATCTCCGTTTGCTGCAGATCGTCCAGGCTGAAGCGATCGGTCTGCTGAAAATTGAGCGAGAAAACGTGAACCTGCCGGTCGGCGCGCGGCGCCAGGGCCAGGCGCACATCGCGGTCAATCGCCATAGGCAGTACAAAACCTTCGTTATAATCGGTGTGCTCGCCGATCAAGTTGACCCGGCCAGGCGCGCGCACGAAAAACGAGGGCGCACCGCCAAACTGAGCGCGGAACGCCTGACGCAGCGCCTCAATGCGTGATGACATGAAAACACCTCCTGCAAATGCTCTCCGGCTGAAGATCGAGCCAACCGGTCGTGAGTTCGCACAGCTATTTTACGTCGGAGCCTACAGGCTGGCAAGTATGGATGAGTTTTTCTTTTCTCCACAATCGGGTATAATGCAGCCTATAGTCAATTTTTCTGCAATCGTTTATGATATGAGAGAGGAGTATCACGGCATGACACGTGTTTTTGTGACGGGAATGGGGGCGCTATCGGCCATTGGCAATGATGTGCCAACCTTCTGGCAGAACCTCCTGGCAGGCAAATCGGGCGCCGGCCCCATTACCGCTTTTGATGCCAGCGACCTGCCTGTGCGGATTGCCTGTGAAGTCAAGGACTTTGACCCCGGTCAGTTCATGGATCGCAAAACGGCCCGCCGCACCGCGCGGGCCATTCAATTGGCTGTGGCGGCAACCCGCCAGGCCTTGACCGACGCCAAGTTCGAAATTACCCCGGAGAATGGTGAACGCGTCGCGGTGTTGATGAACACGGGCGGCGGCGGCATCACCGAAATGGAGCCTGGCTCCATCGGCCTGGCGGAAAAGGGGCCGCGTTCCGTGGGGCCATTCCTCGTTCCCAATGTGATGTCCAACGCGGTGGCTTGCGTCGTCTCGATTGAACTCGGCGCACGAGGCCCGATCATGACATCCACCGCAGCTTGCGCCAGCGGCAACTACGCCCTGATTGAAGGCTACAACTTGATTCAGCGCGATGAGGCCGATGTCGTGATTGCGGGAGGCAGCGAGGCGGCCATGTCGCGGCTGACTATGTCGGCGTTTGCACGCATGGGACCGCTCTCGTCTCGCAACGATGATCCAGAGCATGCCTGTCGGCCGTTCGACAAGGAACGCGACGGATTCGTCTGTGGCGAAGGCGCCGGGGTCATGATCCTGGAGAGCGAAGCCCATGCCCAGGCGCGCGGCGCGCGGCTGATGGCCGAGGTGCGCGGCGGCCGCATCACCGGCGACGCGTATCATATCACCGCGCCCGAACCGAGCGGCGACGGGGCCGCGCGCGCCATTCGCAACGCGATCAAGGCCGCGGGGCTAAAGCCGGAGGACATTGACCTCATCTACGCGCACGGGACCGGCACCGCGCTCAACGATGCGGTGGAAACCACGGCCATCAAGAAAGCGCTCGGCGAACACGCCTACAGCACGGCCGTCACCGCCACCAAGTCTATGATTGGTCATACGTTGGGCGCGGCTGGCGCACTGTCGGCCATTGGCGCGATCCTCAGCCTGTCGGAGGGCGTGATTCCACCCACGATCAACTACAGCGTACCAGACCCTGAATGTGACCTGGACTATGTGCCCGGTGTGGCCCGCTACAAGACCGTTCATCACGCGCTGGTCAACGCCTTTGGCTTCGGCGGCCAAAACGTCGTTGCGGTCCTCAGTCGGGTGAACGGCGCCTGAGTCCCCCACCTTCAGTTCTGCTGCAAAAGGCGATGGCCCCCAATGCCATCGCCTTTCGCTTTCAGAGCGCTGCGCTAACCAGCCGCGCGCGGAGACAGCCATGAATCATTCGACGGGGACTGGAATGATGCCCGTACGTGCTTGTGCAGACCAGCCATGACCTTGCTGCCGCCCCAGGCTTTTCTTGACGCCTTGGCGCCTCTGTTGGGCGCAGAATGGGACGCGTTTGCAGCGACCTATGCGCAGCCTCCGGTCATGGGGCTGCGCGTGAATACCCTCAAGCTGCCGGCCTCTGCGTTGCGCCAGCGCCTTGCGCCGCTCAACCTGGAGCCGGTGCCGTGGTGCCAGTCTGGTTTCTACGTGAACGCCGACGCGGCCGCACGAGCGGGCTTGCGGTTGGGAAAATCTCCTCTACATGCGGCCGGCCTTTATTATCTGCAAGACCCCAGCGCCATGGCCGCGGCCGCAGCGCTGGCGCCGCAGCCTGGGGAGCGCGTCCTCGATCTGTGCGCGGCCCCCGGCGGCAAGTCCACGCACCTGGCCGCGCAGATGAAAAACCAGGGCTTGCTCGTCGCCAATGAGATGGTTTCCGGTCGCGCGGCCATTGTGGCCGAAAACCTGGAACGCTGGGGAGTGCGCCACGCAATCGTGACCAATGAAACGCCCAACCGCCTGGCGGCGCGCTGGCCGGGTGTGTTCGACTGTGTGTTGGTTGACGCGCCTTGTTCGGGCGAAGGCATGTTTCGGCGTCTGCTGGCCGACGGCGCGCGCGTCCAATGGAGCGCGGCGCAAGTCAGCGGCTGTGCGCTGCGTCAGAGTGATATCCTGCAGGCGGCGGCCGAGCTGCTGCGCCCCGGCGGCCGCCTGGTCTACAGCACCTGCACATTCAACCTGGAAGAAAATGAACGCGTCATTGCGCGTTTTCTGCAAGACCGGAGCGACTTTGAGTTGGCAGCCTTACCCGGCGCGCCCGGTTGGGCGCCAGGGCTTGGCCCGCTTGCCGGGCATCCGGGGATCGCGCGGCTGTGGCCGCAGCAGGCCGTGGGGGAAGGGCATTTCCTGGCGCATCTGCAGCGTCATCCTGCAGCGAGCTCCCGCGCACCCATGCCGCGGCCGCGCCGCGCCCTGCGCGTGGATCGGGCAGCGCAGCGAGCGTGGGACGCTTTTTGCGCAGCCAACCTGGTGATGAAGCCGTCAGGGGCGCTGCTACAAACCGGAACCTACCTGTACCAGGCGCCGGAGACCGCTCTGGACATGGAGGGTTTGCGCGTACTGCGGCCAGGTTGGTGGCTGGGCGACGTGCGCGGCGAGCGTCTGGAACCGAGTCATGCCCTGGCGTTGGGGCTGACGCATGCCGATTTCCAACGCACCTTGAACTTGCCGCCCGATGATCCAGCGGTGCTGGCTTACCTGCACGGGGAAACGCTGACCGCAGACGGCGCGGCCGGGTGGCTGGGGGTCTGTGTTGATTCGTTTCCGTTGGGTTGGGGCAAACGGGGCGGCGCGGTGGTGAAAAACCATTACCCCAAAGGGCTGCGGGTTCAAAGCGCTGTTCGTGATTGATCACGTGAATCGTGACAACTTTTTTCTATTCACCATGCCCGCCCGTGTTCCGAAGGGTTGGCTATGCGCTGCATTGGGAACGGCTGCCAGCCGGCAACCTGGCTTGACGGCAGGGCCGATTGGACTACAATGCAAGCGCTGCACCGCGCGTCGGGCAAAAGACTGAGCGAAATCGGGCAGCGAACCATGGATCCGCACAAGGCAAAGGAGTTAGCCACGACACTTTCTGACAACCTGGCCGGCGTGTTGCATAACGATATTTTACTGACGGTGATCTGCGCCTGGCTGGCGGCGCAAGTCATCAAGGCAGCGATCGAGTTCAGATTCAAGCGCCGCATTACGTGGCGTGTCCTCTTCGGCATGGGCGGCATGCCCAGTTCCCATTCTGCATCCGTTACGTCGCTGAGCACAGCCGTAGGGCTGCACGTCGGCTTTGACAGCGCCCTGTTTGCCGTGGCCGCCATCCTCGCGGCGATTGTCATGACCGACGCTGCGGGCGTGCGTCGTGCGGCCGGTCGTCATGCCAGCGTTCTCAACTGGCTCCTATCTGATTTTACCGATGAAGAACAAGCCGCTGAAAAGGACGCGGATGAAGAACAGGCCCCTGCCCCCGAAATGAACATTCCGCTGCCCTTGCAAGAACTGCTCGGTCATACGCCCGCGCAGGTCGTCGTGGGTGGACTGCTGGGGATTCTGACGGCGATCGTCTACTACGCCCTGGTGAAGTAGCATTTCACACGAGAAACCCGACTTCTGCGAGAAGCCGGGTTTGTTTTGGCGTCAGCGTGAACCGTACAACCGGGTGTAGTGTGCAAAATGGGTAGTAATCAGGCTCAAGTATGAGCGCGGCTCCGTGATGGAGATCGTTTCAAAGAAGAGATCGTCATCTGCGCCGCTGCGTTCACGCCAGATCTTGGCGTTGCCCGGCCCGGCGTTGTACCCGGCCAGCGCCGTAGCGGTGCTGCCGTTGGCGGCGCGCAGGCCGCGCATCGTGTAAAAAGCCCCGAACTTGACACTGATCCAGGGCCGGTAAAGATCGCTCTCATGAAAATCGGCGAATCCCAACTCGCCAGCAATCCAGCGGCCGGTGCTTGGAATGACCTGCATCAAACCGCGGGCCGCCGCCGAGCTTTCCGCGCCTGGCTCGAACAAGCTCTCTTGCCGAATCATGGCGTAAATTAGCATCGGATCGAGGCCAAAGCGCGCCGCCTCCTCAGTCACCACGTCCTCGAAATACGTGGGATAGGCCAGGCGCTGGATGAAAAGCGGGGCTGCGCTGACCAGTTTATTCGGCGCCAGGGCGATCACGCGCGCCGCGCTGATCACGCTCAGGCGATACGTGCCCAGTTCCTCGAACGCAACCGCCAGTTGATACACCAACAGCGGGTCATTCCAGTAACGCGCCCGCACCAGTTCTAGGGCCTCCAACGCCGGCCCACGCAGGCGGAGATCCAGGTAGGCCTGGCCGCGCTGCCAATCGCGATCGCTGCGGATGCGCTGATCCAGGCTGGTCAGGTCAGTCGCCGCACTGCCGGTCTTGATCCACGTGCGTAACCAACGTTCGGCAAAAGCCTGGCTGCCGTCGTCGCCCTGGCCTGCCCGCGTGGCTTCTCCGTTCAGCGGCGGTATCACAGTGAGCGGTAGCCCAGCTTGCAAGGCAAGGGCGCGTGCCCGCAGGCCAGCATAGCTCTCCGGCGCTTGGGCAATCAAGGTCTGCCAGGCGGCTGCGGCGTCGCCGCGTTTGCGCTGCGCCAACAGCCCTTTGCCCAGCCACAGGCGCATCATGGGCGCGTCGGATGCCGAGGGATACGCCTTGAGGCCACGCTGCCAAAGCGTCAACGCCGCGCTGATCTCATTGAGGCGATAGCGATTGATGCCCGCGCGCAGGAGGGCATTCGCCGCGGCCTGGTGCTTGGGGAAAGAATCAGCCAGCAGCGTTTGGTAGGACGCCGCGCTGCGGTAATCCTCGTTGCGCTCGAGCTGACGCGCCAGTTCAACAAGAACGGTGGGCGTCTGGGTATGATCGGGATAGCGCTGCACGAAGTCGCGCAAGGTGGCGATGGCCCCGGCGCGGTTATTCGCAAAGCGCTGCGTCTCGGCCTTGCCCAACCACGCGCTTGCCCAGGCTGGATCGTCCGGGTAGGAAGTAAGCAGGCGATCCCAGGTCTCCAGCGCGCGTGGATAGTCTTCCAAACCCTGGTACGAGCGCGCGATCAGCGCCAGGGCTTCGCCGCGCCGCTGACCGGGCTGACCGTCCAAAAAAGCGTTGAGGGCATTGATCGCTGGTGTGTAGGCGACGTTGTCGTAGTCTACCTGTCCACGGGTAAAGGGATCCACCGGCAGGTCATTGTCTACCAGGCGGATCAAAGCCTGATAGGCGTAACGGCTGCGTGGGGCCAGTGCGATAGCATCGCGCCAGTGCTTCTCGGCGGCGGCCTGCTGGCCCACGTTCCAGGCGGCGTCGCCAGCCAGCGCGTGTATTTCAGCCTGGTAAGGCGCATTTTGCGCGACCGTCAGAATCGCCTCATACTGCGCCAGCGCGCCCGCATGATCGGCGCGCGCCGTCGCATACGCGGCCCACTGTTCACGCGCGGCCAACGCCAGCACGCGACTAGGCGCGGCGCTCACTGCGGCCTGATACGCCGCCGCCGCGGCAGCCGGCTCCTGCAACCCGGCCGCCACTTCAGCCAGGCGCCTGTGCACATCGTACGCCAACCAGGGCGAACCACTCTGCAAATAGGTCTGATACGCGCTGCGCGCAGCTTCCCACTCCTGCAGCGCCTGGTGCGCCTGACCCAAGTGGAACTGCGCGGCGGCGCGGCGGGGGTTCGAGTCTGCGCGGCGCAGAAAATCCTCGAAGGTCGTAATGGCTTCGCTGTAGAGACCATCTGCCTGGTAACTTTCGCCCAGAGCAAAAGCCGCGTCCGCCGCCTGGGGATCTGCGGGCGCCCGCGCCAAAAAACTGGCGAAAGCCGCGCGGGCCGCGGCGTGATTGCCGTTGTGCTGCTGGCGCAGGCCCTCGCGCAGCAAGTCGGCCGGGGCAAGGGACGCTGGCGTATGCGTGGGCGTGGGCGTGGGGGTAGGCGTCAACGCCAGCGGCGCGGCCAATAGGGAGGATGGCATAAGCCAGGCGCTGAGTAGAACGATGACCGTGGCGCCAAAGCAGGACCAGCGCAGCAGCCGAGGGGGTAGGTGCGATTGAGTCTTCACGAATCTGTCTCCTAATACCTTCGGCATTATCCCTACAAACGTGCGAGCTGTCAATACCGCCGGCCCCAATGGCCGCCGCCGCATGCATTCGGGGCGCAAGAGCGTTCCGGCGCCAAGCCAGACCAGGCGAACGCCGGGCTACTCGCTCTCTCTAAACGAACGAACAGGCGCTTTTGTTTCGCGCGGCGGCAGGCATCGGCAGAACGGGCGACGGTGCGCGGCGGCCAGTCAAACGTTTGGCAAGAATATCTAACGCGAAGCTGCAAAGCCTCAAGGCCGCAGAGCGTTTTCTTAGCGTCTTTGCACCGCGGCGCGTTGGCATTAAAGCATTCGGTTTTAGCTTGCCTGAATTAGGATTTGAGGTTTGGGTTTTGGGATTTGAGGTTTGGGCTGTGGTATAATCTGGTCACGATTTGCTTGGTAGAAAGGCTGCGCATGTTTGAAGTGGTGTTCTTGGGTACGTCGGCATCTGCGCCGTCGGTTCAGCGAGGATTGTCGTCCGCGGTGGTCATGCACGGCGAATACCGATTTATGATTGATTGCGGCGAAGGAACGCAGCGACAGCTTCTGCGCAGCCGATTGGGGTTCAAACGCCTCGATCGCATTCTGATTACGCACGGCCATCTCGACCATATCCTGGGCCTGGGCGGGCTGGCGTCCACGCTGGGACGCTGGGAAACGCTCGAGCGGCTGGACATTTTTGGCGGCCGCTCTGCGCTCAAGCGCATCGAGGGACTTCTGCGCGTGGTTTTCGGCTCAGCCAGATTTCCGATGACCGTGTCGCTCAATCCGCTTGACCATGGTCCGGTGCTAGAGACACGCGATTTCGTGGTCAGCGCCTTCCCCATCAACCACCGTGGGCCAGACTGTTTCGGCTTCGTGTTTGAAGAGCGCGCGCGGCGGCCTTTCCTGGCCGAAAAAGCGGCCGCACTGGGCGTGCCGGCCGGCCCGGTGCGGCGACGCCTGGTTGACGGGCAGAGCATCACGCTGGATGACGGCCGCGTGATCCATGCGGATGACGTGCTCGGCCCCGTGGTCAACGGGGTCAAGCTGGTTTTCATCAACGATATCAGCGAAACGACTGGGCTGGAGAAGATCGCCGACCAGGCCGATGCCCTGGTGATTGAATCCACCTATTGCCGCGATGAGTTGGCGCTGGCGCGCGAGTTCGGTCACTTGACGGCGGCCGACGCGGCGCAGCTGGCCGCAGCTGCTAACGTCAAACAGCTCATCTTGACCCATCTCTCACGCCGGTATCACCCACAGCAGGTGCTTGACGAAGCACGCGCTATCTTCGCCGCCACCAGCGTAGCCAACGATCTCGATCATTTCAAGATTGTCAAGGGCAAACCGGTGGAACTTGTGCGCGCAGAAACATCATGACGTCTCTTTATCCACTCACATTTACACCTGTTCTCAAGCATTACCTGTGGGGCGGACGCAACCTGGAGCAGCTTGGGCGTCAACTCCCGCTCACTGGCCCTGTGGCCGAAAGCTGGGAGATCGCCGGACATGCCGACGGCACGACGGTTGTGGACAACGGGCCTTTCGCAGGCCAGCCACTGACTGCGGTGCAGGAGGTCTTGGGGTTGGACTTGATCGGCCGGCGCAATGCCTGGGCGCACGCGCGCGGTAAATTCCCACTCCTCGTCAAACTCCTCGACGCCCATGCCCCGCTCTCGGTCCAGGTGCACCCAGATGACGACTACGCACTGGCCCATGAAGACAACGAACTGGGCAAGACTGAGATGTGGGTGGTGCTGCACGCCGAACCAGACGCGCATATCATCCTGGGCGTCAAAGCCGGCGCCAATGCTACGAACTTCCGCGAGGCTTTGGCCGTGGGCAGCCTGGAGCCATTTCTGCATGTCGTACCGGTCAAAGCAGGCGATCATGTTTGCGTGCCGGCCGGCGCCTTGCACGCCATTATGGGTGGGTTGCTCATCGTCGAAATTCAGCAGAATTCCAACGCAACCTACCGCGTCTACGATTGGGGGCGCGTCGGCGCGGACGGTGAGCCGCGTCAACTGCATATAGACAAGGCGCTGGAGGTGATTGATTTTGGACACGCGGAGCCTGCCGTGGGTCAACCGCGCTGGCTGCTGGAGAGCGATGGCGTGCAGCGCTGGGAGCTGTGTCGCAACCACTACTTTGTGACTGAACGCGTCATCATGACGCCCGGCGCAGTCTTCCACGGCGCGTGCCTGGGCGAAACCCTGGAAATTTGGGGGGCGCTGACCGGAGAGGTAGATGTCAACGGCGTGCGGCTGCCAGCCGTGCGCTTCACCCTGCTGCCCGCGGCGCTTGGCTCATTCCATGTGCACGCCGCCGCGCCGGCCACCCTCCTGCGCACCTACGTGGCGTGAGGTCAAAGAAAAAGCCCAGTTTCTTTCGGAAACTGGGCTTGTCGTTGATCAGATCAGATCACAGTGGGCGGGGTATACTCGCCCCACTCTTGCCGCAACACACCGCAGATTTCGCCCAGCGTGGCGTAGGCGCGCACGGCGTCCAAAATGGGCGGCAGCAGGTTGCTCTCCGGGCCGCCCGGCGCCTGGGCCACTGTGCGCAACTGCGCCAGGGCCGCGCCCACCGCCGCGTTGTCTCGCTGCGAACGCAGTTGTTCCAGGCGTGAATGCTGTACGCGGTAGGTCTCCGGGTCAGGCCGGAAAATGCCGACGGGACGCTCCTCACCCGGCGCCTGGAACGCATTGACGCCTACGATCAGCTGGCGGCCGCTCTCGACGGCCTGTTGGTATTTCCACGCGCTGTCGGCGATCTCCTGCTGCATCCAGCCGCTTTCGATGGCCTGGATAGAGCCGCCCATCTCTTCGATTTTCTCGATCAGCGCGCGCGCCTCTGCTTCCAGGCGGTCGGTCAGCGACTCCACATAATACGAACCGGCCAATGGGTCAATCACTTCGGTCACGCCAATTTCGTGCGCGATGATTTGCTGCGTGCGGAGGGCGGTGGCCTGCGCCTCCTCGGTCGGCAGCGCCAGCGCCTCATCGTAGCAGCTCAGCGCCAGGCTCTGGATGCCGCCCAGAACGCTGGCCAGGGCCTGGAAACCGGCGCGGGCGATGTTGTTGAGCGGCTGCTGCGCAGTCAGCGTGGCGCCGCCGGTTTGGACGTGCGTGCGCAGCGCCATGCTGGTCGGCTTCTGCGCGCCGTAGCGGTCGCGCAGAATGGTGGCCCACAAACGGCGCAGGGCGCGGTACTTGGCTACTTCCTCGAAGAAGTTATTCTGTGTGTTGAAGATCCACGAGATGCGCGCGGCAAAGTCGTCAATGGGAACGCCTCGAGCCAGCACGGCATTGGCATACGAGATGGCGTTGGCAATCGCGAAGGCCATCTCTTGCGCGGCCGTGCTGCCAGCGTCGCGAATGTGATAGCCGCTGACGCTGATGGCGTTCCAGCGCGGGACTTGCCGCGCGCAGAAGGCGATGGTGTCAGCGGCCAGGCGCACACTGGGGCCAGGTGGAAAGATGTACGTGCCGCGCGCGACGTATTCTTTGAGGATGTCGTTCTGAATCGTGCCGGTGAGCTTGTTGGCTGGCACGCCGCGCTTTTCACCCGTGGCAATCACCATGGCTAACAGCACACTGGCCGGCGCGTTGATGGTCATACTGATGCTGACCTTCTCCAGCGGGATGCCGTCCAGCAGCGCCTCCATGTCGGCCAGGGAGTCAACCGCTACGCCAGCCTGACCCACTTCGCCAGAGGCCAGGGGGTCATCACTATCATAACCAATCTGCGTGGCGAGGTCGAACGCGACGCTGAGACCGGTCTGGCCCTGGCTGAGCAGGTATTTGAAGCGCTCGTTGGCTTCGGCGGCTGTGCCATAGCCGGCGTATTGACGCATGGTCCAGAAGCGGCTGCGGTACATGGTAGGCTGCACGCCGCGTGTAAACGGGAACTGACCGGGAAAACCGAGGCGCTCCAGATACCACGTCTGGTCAGCCAGCGGCGGCGGCTGTGGGCCGGCATCCAGCGGCGTGTGCAATCGTTGAAACGCCTGGGTTTCCGGCCGCTCAGGCGCGCGGCGGATTGAGTCAGCCAGATCGCCTGCTTCCCAGCGCTGCCATTCTTCGGCCAGTAAATTCTGATCAGCTTCCTGCATAGAGCACCCCTATTTTGTAGAACAAGTCATAGGGCATCGTAGACTTTGGAAGTCAGCCCTTGCTTCTCAACACCACCTGTGTTTGAGTACCTGATCACGCGACTGCCATCAATGGCTGCAATTCCACGTAGGCAAAAGGCTTTCGCTCCGTAGGCGACGCCTGGAAGTGAGAGAGTTTCAGGAACTGACTGACGGGCGTGGTGGTCATGGCGCGTACCACGATCTCGCGCCATTCTTCTGGAATCTGCTCCAGCTTATCTAAAGGATAGCTGCGCGGGCCATATTCAGTATGTTCTGTCAGAATCGAAAAATGAAGCAGCACCAAACCAACCACCCGTCGCGTCTGCCTGTTAAAGCGCAAAATGATGTGATCGGTCAACTCGATGCCAGTGGCAGGTTCGTTCTCAGCAAAGAAGATCTCTAGAATGTCAGCCTCTTGATCGTAGACTAGCCGCACGGATGTGCCATCGTTTGCCGTAATCTGAGTCCTGTAAAGGCTTAACTCATGCATGCGCTTACCTCTTGGAGTGGATATACTGAGCCCACCCTGTCAACACGAAGTTGTTAGGAACGTAATTGCCCTGCTCATTGAGGCGAGTTTTGAAAACGACCACAACCACCAAGTGATTGTTCTCTGGCAGCATCTCGTCAAACCGCTTGAAATACCGATACTCGTTGGGGACCAACGAGTCTTGCTGCCGACGCCCGGTGCGCAACGTATCAAGAAACTGGTTGAACAGCGGCTCTAATTCGGGCCGGGACTCCAGTATATGTCGCCAGCGCTCTTCAGTGAAGTAAACGGTATTCCCGAAGCGGTCTTGAACCGTCCATTTCATGGTTCACCAATTTCCTTCCCGTCTTGGTGCAACCTGAGAGGCCAGGGCGTCCACAAGGCGGCCCATCGTAGTGCCAGAGTGGTTATTTGTCAACTCGTGCAGGCGGAGAGCAGACAGCGCAGAGTAACAGATATATTCTGACAATCTATCTGTCTGCTCTCCGCAACAGTCAACTGTTCTTCTTATACGCGCGGTTCTGCACGATCCTGACGAAAGAGCGGCCGTGCAGCTCTTCCAGGGTGATACCCGTCGCGGTGGCTTCTTGTTCGGTGATGGCGCCGCAAGCGATGCCGCGCAAGAAGAAGTTGAGCAGCCCCTGCCCGGTTGCGGCATCGTCGAACATATTGCCGCTCAGCGTGGCCTGCGCGGCTGCATCCACAAAACGATTGAGGCGCTTGCTGGCATCCTCCAGGCTCTCCAGGAAGAAGGTGTAGACGGCGGCATAGCGCACCGGCAGCTGCGCCGGGTTCAAGTCCCAGCCCTGGTAGTAGGCATGGCGCAGCGAATGGCCGATATTATCGTAGTGCAGTTTCCACGCGGCATGCACAACGGCCAGGTTCTCGGCCTCCTGCTGCGGGGTGAGCGGCTTATCTTTCGTGGCGCGGTGCGGGCCAATCGGCATGACCGTGGTGGCGCCGTCGCTGACGCTGACCCCAGTGCCGGCCAGGCTGACCTGCAGCACGTGCCGGGCAAAATCGGCCGCCGGGTGCGTGTGCGTCTGGTAGTGCGCGGTGATATTGCACAGCGCCGTGTAGTCATAGGTGCCGTAAGCGCAGTAGCGCACACGTCCCTTACCGGCGCGCACCAACAGGTTGACCGTGTTTTCGCCCAGGTGGTTGATGATGGCCTGCGGCGTTTCGATCATCAGGTCCATGCCGATGACGCCCGGCGCGATGCCATTTTTGGCTTCCAGCAGATCGAGCAAGTCAGCCAGGGTGGACACCTGCTCAGGGATCGTCACTTTGGGCAAGGTGACGACGAAATTGGCCGGCGTCTTGCCGCCGCTCGCTGCGGCCAGGGACGTGAGGACCAGGTCCAACGTGCGCATGCCTCGCTTCGCGCTTTCCTGGGTGAACGGCTTGATGCGAATACCGATGAACGGCGGCAGCGTGCCCGCGGCCATGCCCGCGGCCAGTTCCTTGCCGACGCTCATGGCATGGGCGTCTTCTTCGTCGTCCGGCCGGTTGCCATAGCCATCTTCGAAATCGACGCGGTAATCTTCCACCGGTTCGGTCTGCATCTTCTCGCGCACACGCTTGAAAACGGTGTAGGCCATCCACGCTGGCTCGTGCGTGAAGCTGGCCGCCTGCGGGTCCTTCTCGATGATAGCGGCCAGGTGTTCGATATCGGCGCTGCTTTCGGGCAGCGTCGCGGCGCCCGGCAGCCCAAGCGCCTTGGCGAAGATCGCAAAGTCCGGCGCGTAGGCATCCAGGTTGCGCAGGCCGATGCCGCCCAGCTTGAATGCCGTATCGCTCTTGAAAAGATGAGCGCCGCCATATACCGTGTGCACGGGCTGACGCGTGGTCACGTCACCGGGGTAGTTATCGGCAAACTGTTGATTTGCTTGCGTGAGGCGCTCGACAATCGGCGCCATGTCCAATGACGAAAGAGAGAGATTGCTCATGTGAAACCCTTTCAGGACAACAGGCGCTTGGCGATGACTTCGGCCTGAATTTCGCTCGTGCCTTCGAAGATCTTGAACACTCGGCCATCACGCCAGAAGCGATGGGCCGGATATTCGAGCGAATAGCCGTAACCGCCAAAAATTTGCATCGCGTCGGAAGTGACGTGTTCCACCATTTCCGCGCAGAAGAGCTTAGCCATACCAGCTTCCAGGTCACAGCGTTGGCCCATATCCTTCATGCGCGCGGCGTAATAGGTGAGCTGACGCCCAGCCTCAATCTGCGTGCGCATGTGAGCCAGTTTGTGGCGGATGATCTGAAATTCGCTGATGGCCTGTCCAAACTGCTGACGCTCCTGCGAATACTTCAGCGCGGCGTCGAACGCGGCTTGCGCCACGCCCACGGCGCGGGCTGCGGTCTGAATGCGCGCCCACTCGTAGGTTGCCATCAATTGATAAAAACCCTTGTTTTCCACCCCGCCAATCAGGTTGGCAACCGGAACCCTGAAATCCTCGAAGCCGAGGCTGAACGAACGCATGCCGTAATAGCCCACGGTTGGGATGTATTCGCCGGACAACTGCGGCGGATGGAAATGATCGCCTGGCTCTTTTTCAACCAGGATGATGCTCAGCCCCTTGTGGCGCAAGGAAGCATCGGGATGGGTGCGCGCGAGCACGGTGAGGATGTGGGCGCGATTGGCAAACGTGCACCAGGTCTTGGCGCCGTTGAACACATACTCATCGCCATCGCGCACCGCGCGCAGCTGCATACCGGCCGTGTCCGAACCCGCATTTGGCTCGGTAAAGGCCGCCGCAGTCAAAATATCGCCGGAGACGATACCAGGTAGATACTTTTCCTTCTGTTCCTGCGTACCGTGCGCCAGGATCAGAGTGCCGGTGATCAGGTTGCGCGTGAGCACGCTGCCCACGCCCAGCCAACCACGGCTCAGCTCTTCGGTGACCAGCGTCATACTCACGGCATCCATGCCGGCGCCGCCCCACTCCTCCGGGAATGACATGCCGAAAAAGCCCAGGTTCGCCATCTGCTTGATGAGATCCATCGGGATCTCTTGGGCGCCCCGGTAGTATTCGTCGGCAATCGGCATCACCTTTTCCTCGGTGAACTTGCGGACGGTCTGACGCACTGCTTCGTGCTCGTCGGTTAGAAAAGACATACAAAACCTCGTTGTGATGTGACTCGCTAGGCTGGATCACGGGGCGCCGCGGGATTGGCGTAGCCCATCATTTGGCGGATGATGTCGGTCATCGAAATGACGCCGACTGGGCGCAGATGTTCGCCCTCCTCCTGTACGACCACCAGGCGATGAATGCGATTGCGGGTCAGGGTGGTGATCACCTCCGACACAGGCGTGTCAAGCGTACAGGTGATGAGATCAGGCGTCATGATGTCGGCGGCTGTCATGTGCGCAACGTCGGCGGGCGAGCGACCCTGGCGCGCCAGCACCATATCGGTCTGCGAGACCACGCCTGAGGCATAGCCCTGCTCATCCACGACCACGACGGCGTGGATGTGATTTTCGACCATCGTGCGGGCCACCTCATCCACCGTCGTTGCCTCGCTGCAGGTGATCACGCCAGGGTGCATAACGGCCTGGACCGGGCGTCGATCTACAAATTCGCCGCCGACTGGAATCCCAGGGCGTGGGCGAGCGTAGATATCTTCGGGTTCCATCTCAACCTCCACGGCCTCAGCCGGCGCCTCGGACGTAATCTCGTACAGGCCGCGCATCGCGGCGCGTTGGTCAGCCGTGTTCAGCAGCCCGGTGCTGATGGCGCCTACCAGGATGGACATGTTTCCATGGGGATGGCGGTTTTCATACATCAACTGATGCGACAGGGGCAGTTCGTCCCAGGAGAATGTCTGCGAAAGGCAAGGGTCGACTTTGCCCGCAATCACCAGGTCATTGATGCCCTTGGCTTGATCGTCGTTGGCAAAGTGAGAGCCTTGCAAACGCTTCTGGCGCATCCACAGGTAGCGCAGATCAACTGTGGCGTTATACCCAGTGGTGCCAGCGCAAATAACCACCATGCCGCCTGTGTCGCACACGAACACCGAAGTCGGGACAGTCGTTTCGCCGGGATGCTCAAAGACGATGCGCGGGCTGCGCCGATCGCCGAGCACATCCCAGATGGCCTTGCCAAAGCTGCGCACCCCTTTCAGCCAGGTGTTGTAGCCAACGGTATCTTTCCAGTGCGGCAGCATGCCCCAGTGATTGAAATCCTTGCGATTGATGCACCCTTTGGCGCCGAGACTCATGCAGAACTCCACTTTGCTCTCGTCAGAGATGACGGCGATTGGAATGCCGCCCGCCGCTTTGACGATTTGAATGGCCTGCGAGCCGAGTCCCCCGGCGCCGCCCCAAATCAAGACGACATCGTTTGGCTGCACATTGTGCGGAGGCCAGGCATGCAGCATGCGGTAGGCGGTCGCGCCAACCAGCATGTAGGCGGCGGCGGCCTCCCACGTCAAATGTTTAGGCTTGGGAAGACACTGATGCGCCTGCACCTTGGTGAACTGGGCAAAACTGCCCCAATTGGTTTCATAGCCCCAAATGCGAAAACTGGCCCCATACATCGGGTCGCCGCCGGCCTTGACGAGCGGGTCGTTGCGATCCCAGGAGCCGCAGTGAATGACCACTTCATCGCCCACTTTGACGTTGGTGACATCCTTGCCCACCTTGTAAACGATGCCGCTGCCATCGCTGCCGCCAATATGGAAGGGCTCCTTTTCGCCCGCCTTCAGTCGCGCGCCAATCACATCTATCGGCACACCCAGGGCTGCCCAGACATTGTTGTAGTTGACGCCAGCGGCCATCACATAGACCAGCACCTCGTCGTCGGCGGGCTCCGGTACATCAATCACTTCCACCTGGAAAGCCTTGTTTGGCTCGCCAAAACGCTCTTGCCGAATCAGCCAGGCATACATCTGCTTGGGGACATGCCCGATGGGCGGCATCTCGCCGACTTGGTAGAGATCTTTCACCGATTCTGTGCGGTGACCAGCGCTCGGCGACTTGGTCGCGATACTCGGTTGTGCAGCAACTTCCACAGGCAATACCTCCATACTATCACCTCCGTGGCGGCTCTGGTTTGGCCAAAGCGCCGTTTATGATTCGGATGTCCGGTGGTGGACATCGTACGTGGTCATTTCGCTGGCAACCTGGCCGCGGCGTGCGCACAGCCTGGGTCAGGCCGCACGATCAGCTGCTGGTTGCCGGAGAGGGCACAATAGCAACATCGTTCATAAAATAGTGTAGGTCATGATGCCCCCAATTGTCAAATTCTACAACGCGGTGCGTCATAAATGAGCATGAATAAGATGCCTTCTTAACTTGTCTGTCCACTCGACACGACGCATTATCGAATAATGGGGAAATAGTATCTTACTGGCGTCGGCGATGGCGTGGGGGTCATGGTCGCGGTTGAGGTAGCCGTTGAGGTGGCGGTTGGCGTCCGTGTGGGTGTGAGGCTTGGCGTAGGTGTGTGCGTTGACGTTTCCGTCGGCGTGAGGGTTGGCGTTGGGGATGACGTCGCTGTCGGCGTCATGCTTGGCGTGGAGGTCGCTATCGGTGTGAGGGTTGGGGTTGACGTGGCCAGGCGCGTGGGCGTCGCTGTCGGCGTTGGCGTGTCGGTGGGCAGCGGGCCATTGCGCACGCGCAAGGTGACCAGACCGCCCAAATCATCGGCCACAAGCAGAAAGCCGCCTACCCAGCGCGCGCGCCTGGCCAGGCCGGCTGTCTCAGCCGCAGCCACCCAGCGCGGCGCGGTGGGGTCGCTAACACTGACGATGGTCAACCCGCGGGCATGATTGCTGACAACGGCCAGTTGATCCAGCACACTGACGCCGATGGCATACGGCGTGTAGAAGGCGCTGCGCAAAATAGGCGCTGTGGGATGGCTGATGTCGTAAATGAGCAGGCCGTCTTCCGCATCTGCCACATACACCAAGCTGCCCTCTATCGTCACCGCCTTGGCCCAGCCAGAGACCGTGGTCGTACTGCGCACCACGGGCAATGCAGGATTGGCAAGGTCCACCAACAGCAGCCGCTTGCCGGCCGCCACCACGGCCAGGCTGCCCGTCAGCGCCACGTCGTCGGCCGGGAACTCAGTGGGCAGCGTGCTGCGCAGGATCGGCGCGGCCGGGCTGCTCACATCCACGACCACCAGGCCGCCCCACGCATCCGCCACTGCGGCCAGTGAGCCGCTGACCGCGACGCGACGCGCTTGGCCCGGTGTGTCGAGCAGACCGCGCACAAAGGGCGCCAGCGGGTTCGCAACATCTACCACGCGCAGGCCGCGCTCCCCAACCGCGACATAGGCCAGGCTGCCCACCACGTCAACCCCAAAGGCCGCGCCGATGATCTCCAGGCCAGCGAGGCGCCGAGGCTGCGCCTGGTCGCTTACATCCACGATCTGCAGTCCATCGTTGGCCGCGGCTACGAAGGCCAGGTTGCCGGCGACGGCCACATCCAGCGCCGCTCCGGGTGGATCGTACAAACCGACGAGGACGGGCGCCGCTGGCTGGCTGACATTGACCAACAGCAGGCTTTCACGGTCGGCGATGAAGGCCAGTCCATTGAGCACCTGCACGTTGACAGCCAGTTCGCGGAAGACGCCAAAAGAGGTCGGCGCGGCTGGATTACCCACATCTACGATCTGCAGCGCATCGCCATCGGCCACGAAGGCCAGGTTGCCCGCTACGCTGAGCGCAGACGCCAGACCTGGTGTGTCGAACTGTCCCAAGCGCCGAGGTGCGGCGGGGTTGCTCACATCCACGATGCGCAGGCCCTGTCCTTGATAGGCCAGATAGGCAAGGCTGCCCACAACTGTCACCCCAACGGCCACGCCGGCCGAGCGCAAGGTGCTGCGTACGGTGGGAGACGCGGGGTTGCTGACATCCACGATGACCAGGCCATTGAAATCATCGGCGAGGTAGGCCAGGCTGCCCACCACCTGCACCGCGTGCGGCGTGCCCGGGGTGCGCACCAGCGCCAGCAGCGTGGGCGCCGCAGGATTGGCGGCATCAACAACCGTCAAACCGCGGCCAAAACTGGCGACATACACAATGCCGTTGGCCGCGCTGACCCCTTTGGCAAATCCGGACAGCGCCAATTGTCCGCGCACATTGGGCGCGGCCGGGTTGCTCACATCCAGCACGGTCAGACCGCCCGCGCCGCTGACCACGTAGGCCAGGCTGCCCACCACGCTGACCCCCTGCACGATGTCGCTCAACAGCGGACTGCGCCCCACAACGATCGGCGCCGCCGGCTGGCTCACGTCCAGGATCAGCAGCCGCGGGCCGCTGCCGACGTAAGCGCGCGCGCCAACCACAGTCAGCGCGGCGCTGCCGCTGCCGCCAAGTTGGCCCAGCAGGTCAACCACCACTACCGGCTGCGGCCGCGCCGACTGACCGACGCCAACGAGCGTGGTCAGGAGCACCAAAACCAGCGTCGCGGTCAACGGCGCCCGAGTCTTCAACATGAGCTTCCCTTGTCAGCCTGACCAAAAGGCTGGACAGCACGGACATACCGGAATGTGAGCGGCAGTGAATCGCAAAAGATGGAACACAATCCAGACAGCAGTCGCCTAGGTCGGGTGCGTCGCCTGAAAGCGCATTCGCCGCAGAAAATCTACCGATTTAAGGCTGCGTTCCATAAGATACATGAGGTAGCGTTGCAGCAGCAGTTCGGTCTGGATCATCAGCGATTCACTGGGGGCAAGGGCCAGAACGGTGTCGAAGTCCGAGCGCTGCACAAAACGCAGCAGCTTGAAGACGGCCAGGGGCAATTCCTCGCTGCCCGCCAGCGCCTCGCCGCAGCGCGGGCACAACACCCCACCTTCGGCATGGCTCCAGTAGTTGATTGCAGGCTGCAGTTCGTCGCTGCAATTGACGCAATGAAAGAGCTGGGGCTGGTAGCCGGTCAAGTTGAGCAAGCGCAGCTCGAAAAAGCGTAGGGTGACATCGAGCTTGGGTAGGGTGTCAAGGCGATCGAGCGTGGCAACGAGCAGATCGAACAGCAGCCGATTCTCATCATGCTCGGTGGTAAAGCGGTCAATCAGCTCGGCCACGTAATAGGCATAGTTGGCGCGCAGCATCTCTTCGTGCACTTGCGGAAAGGGGTGAATGACCTCGGCCTGGGTAATCAGGTCCCAGGTGTGGCCTTTGGCGACGAGGAGCAGGCTGTGCGCGAACAGCTCGAGGTGACCCGCCTTGCGGCTGGTGGGTTTGCGCACACCTTTGGCGCGCAGCACCAGTTTGCCGAGCGTGGGGGTATAGACCGTCACCAAACGATCGGTCTCGCCGTGATCCTGGCGGCGGAGCACCACCGCCTCTGTGCGGTAAACACGGGCGCGACGCGCGGCGTTGGCGTCAGTTGCGGTCGCGCGGGTGGGTGTTGAATCGGTCACAGCGCTATCCTGGCAGGTGTTCTGGGCCGAAAAAACCGGGAAGCAACGCGCGGGCCTGAAGGGTCTCGCGAATCCCCAGTTCATCAGCAATGATGACCGGCATGTCAGGGGCAAACTCAACCATCACCTGGCGACAGGCGCCGCAGGGGGAGCCGCCGTTGGCTGTGATGAGGGCCAGCATGATGAAGTCACGCTGGCCGGCCGCAATTGCGTTTGCTATCGCCACACGTTCGGCGCAGATGGTGAGGCCATAGGAAGCATTTTCGATGTTGCAGCCTGTGAATACCTCACCGGCGCTGGTGAGCACAGCCGCGCCCACAAGATAGTGGGAATAGGGGGCGTAGGCGCGTGTGCGCGCGCGGCGCGCGTGCGCCACGAGTTGTTCTGCTGCCAATGCGTGCTCGGCCATGTCTACCCCCAGACTAGAAAAAGAAGAGAGAGGAGAGGATCGCGCCTTTGATCGTCGTCGCGTTTCCCTCAGCGCTCCCTTCGGCATGGGGAACCGTCGTCGGTGGTGTAATCAGGGCCTGAACCCGATCAATGCTGTTGCCGTCCAACGATAGCACTTTGAGAATTCCCTTGTCGAAAGGCACTTCTTCGCCCTCGATGGGGACGCGGCCCAATTGACTATAAATGAAACCACCCAAGGTGTCGCCGCCTTCACTCGGCAGTTCGATGTCGAGGGCTTCGTTCACTTCATCGAGGCTCGCGCGTGCGCTCAAGAGATACTCGTTTTCGGACACCCGCTCGATCTCTGGGACTTCCTCGTCGTATTCGTCTTGGATGTCGCCGACGATCTCTTCCAGCAGGTCCTCGATGGTGACAACGCCAGCCGTGCCGCCATATTCATCCACCACCATCACGATATGCACTTTGCGTTTTTGAAGCTCTCGCAGCAGTTCGTCCACCGGCTTGGAATCAGGGACAAAATAGGCTTGCCGCATGAGGGAACTGAGGTTGATCGCGGTCGGGGTCGGGACGCCTGCTTCGGCCGCGCGCTGCTGCTCTCGAAACACGCGCAGCAGATCCTTCGCGTACAGAACACCAACGATGTTATCTACGGTTTCGTGATAAACCGGAATGCGCGAATGCCCGGCCTGAATCACGACATCGAGCGCGTCCGGCACGGGGGTCTGATCGTCCAGGGTGACCATGTCAATGCGCGGCACCATGACCTCGCGCACCAGGGTTTTATCCAGTTCAAGGATAGAGCCAATCATCTCCTTTTCGCGCTCTTCGATCTGACTTTCTTCCTCACTGACGTTGAGCAGGAAACGCAGGCCGTCCTCGCTCAGGAAGATGCTCTCTTCGGCGGCGCGGTCATTGGCGTTGTCCGTGCGCAGACGTCCAGCCACACGCAGGTAAAACCAGGTCATAGGCGACAGAAGCGTGGTAACGGCAGTAACAGCTCGGGCAAGGCGCAACGCGACCGGCTCAGGTTTGTGCACCACCAGAGCGCGCACAACGATTTGAGTCAGCACAACCGCAACCAACAGCAGCATTTGCAGCAGCATCAGGCTGGTCAGGCTGAGTTGGTGAGTCAAGACCCAGTGGGTGACCGCCGTGGCGGCAGCGACGAGGGCCAAGACTTTCAACTGCAAAAGGGTAGTCAAGAATCGGCCGGGAGTGTCAAGCAATTCTATCACACGTCGAGCGGAAGATTGTCCTTGCTCAGTCAAGCGTCGTAGACGGCCGCGGCTGAGAGAGGCAAGCGCCATTTCGGCGGCGGCGGCGAATATCGTCACCACAATGGCCAGGGCGACAACGCCCCAGGCTATCGCAGCTTCAGGATCCAAAGTAAAAAACTCCTTTTTATGTGCACGGCAACCTTTTACGCGGGTAAATAAGACGCGATCAAGACCAGAAAAACGACCGGGCGGCGACGCGTCTTGATCGCGTAGGGTAGAGACCAGGTTGCGCTGACATTTTAGCACAGGCGGGCGCTTTAGGCAACCCGTTTTAGGCGAGAACTTGCAAACAAAAAAGAGCCATTGCTGGCTCTTT
>NZ_UETR01000013.1:0-115752 GCF_900491745.1 Candidatus Amarolinea aalborgensis
TTGCAGGTCAGGATGCGCGCATGGCGGATGCCCGTCAGCAGGTCGGCCCCGGACAGGCGAATGATCTGCTGGCTGGGATCATAAATGAAAGGGATGTTCAGTTCCGCCGCCTCTTGGGCGTACTTGGTCATGGCCGTTGGGTCGTTAGGCGAAATGATGACCAGGTCAACGTCGGCCCGCGGCAGCGCGTGCAGAGAAAGCTCCGCCGCCCGCGCCATGGCGCCCGTGTAGAACGAGGCAATCTGATTCTGCTGCAGATCGGTGTTGACGAAAAAGGAGGCGGTGTAGTCCTGCGGATAGATGGCGATGCCCGTGGTGTCAATGCCCTGGGCTTCGAGCCAGCGCTGATAATCGCCAAAATCCTGGCCTGCGGTGCAGAACAAGTAGGGGTGTGCGCCCAAAAGGCGCAGACTGTAGGCAATGTTGGCGGCACAGCCGCCGCGTTGACGGCGCATCGAGTCCACCAGGAAGCTGACGCTCAACGTATGCAATTGCTCGGGCAGGATATGATCGGTAAAACGCCCGGGGAAAGACATGATGTAGTCATAAGCGAGGGATCCGGTAACAACGACAGCCATGAGCCTTCTCATTCCTCCTACGTGTCGCCGGCCTTGCGCTGGCCCAGCCGGATACGGGCTTCCGCGGCCTGTTTGGCCTGGCGCAGGCTGTTGAGATAAGGCGGATAACAAATGCCCTCTTCGGTGACAATGCCGGTGAGGTAGCGATGGGGAGTCACATCGAACGCGATGTTCAGGACATGGACGTTGGCTGGGGCCACGGCCACACCGCCGATGTGCGTGATCTCATCCGCGTCGCGCTCTTCGATAGGAATATGGTCGCCAGAGGGCAGGTTGAGATCAATCGTCGAGGTGGGAACCACGGAGTAACAGGGAATGCCGTTCTCTTTGGCAAGCACCGCCAGCTTGTAGCTGCCGATTTTGTTTGCCACATCGCCGTTGGCCGCCACCCGATCAGCCCCAAAAAGAACCACGTCCACTTTGCCGGTGCGCATCAAGTGCCCGGCCGCATTGTCGGCAATCAAGGTCATGGGGATGCCGTCTTGCATCAGCTCCCAGGCCGTGAGGCGCGCACCCTGCAGGCGCGGCCGCGTCTCATCTACCCAGACGTGCACCTTCTTGCCCTGTTCCACGGCGGCGCGTACGACGCCGAGTGCGGTGCCGAAGTCCACCGCGGCCAGAGAACCGGTGTTGCAGTGGTGCAGAATGTTGGCGCCGTCCGGGATCACCGCCGCGCCGAATGCGCCCATGCGGCGGTTGATCTCAACATCCTCGTTCGCCAGGCGCTCAGCCTCGGCCAGCAGCGCGCTGCGGATGTCATCGGTGTTGGGTAGAACCAGGTGGTAGGCCAGCTCAAGCAGGCGTTGGGTGGCCCAACTGAGGTTGACGGCCGTGGGACGAGCGGCATCGAGCACAGACTTGGCGGCTTCCAGGTCAATCAGTAGACTGTCGCGTGTCAGCGCAGGGCTTTGAAACGCAGCCAGCGCCATGCCATACGCGCCGGCCGCGCCGATCGCCGGCGCGCCGCGGATGGTCATGTTGCGAATCGTCTCTGCCACGGCTCGATAATCGTCGAATTCGGGCAGCTCCAGGCGCTGCGGCAGCAGGCGCTGGTCAATCATCTGAACGGTGCGGTTTTTGCTATTCCACCAAATCGTGCGCATGACTACTCCGGTCGCTCATCTGACCCTGGGCCGGTGTGGCGGGGCCAAATAAAAAGCGCCCCTGGCAACGGCCAGCAGGCGCAAAAAGATGCGAGAGCCAACTCTCATCTTTCAGGCGAGCGTAGCCTACACTCCCTGCCGGAATTGGCACCAGCGATAATCACAGGTTGCCGGAGGTTCAACGGGCCGGTCCCTTCCCTCCTCTGGATGAGTTTCCAGTTCTGAATTGTTCTTAGCCGGGCGATAGTATCACAGGGCGTCGCTTTTGTCAAACACTTAGCCAGCAAACTGGGCCAGCGCGCGGCGCAGCCGTTCTTCGACGCCGCTGATGTCGCGCGGAATGGCCTGCACGGCGCGCTGTGCTTCGACAATGCTGTAACCCAGCGCGGTCAACGCATCAATTACTTCAGCATCGGCGGCGGTCAGGGCCAGCATTTCATCGGTTGCGGCCACCACACCGATGCGATCCTTGAGCGTCACCACGATCTTCTCGGCGGTTTTCTTGCCCACGCCCGGCACCCGCGCCAGGATGCCAGGCTGCTCTTGGCTGATCGCCAGCCGGATCGCATCAGGCGCCATGGCCGACAGAAGCGTCAACGCGCCTTTTGGCCCAATGCCAGGCACGGTGAGCAGCAGGTTGAACAAGTCATGCGCCTCTTCCGTCGTGAAGCCAAACAGGCTCAGATTGTCTTCACGCACTTGCAGGTGCGTGTGCAAGGTAATCTCGTCAACCGTGCGCGTGCTCATCAGGACATCAGCGGGTACAAACACTCGATATCCAACCCCGCCGACGTCCACGATGATGGAGTCTTTGCTACGCGCGATGACCTGTCCATGCAAACGAGCAATCATCTCTTGGCCTCTTGTCTCTGCTGATTCTTCTGTCGCGCGTGATCCTGGCGGCCCTCATTGGCGCCGCCAGCAAACGCCTGTCAGCCTGGATCAGGCTGCTCGTTGAACTTGTAACCGGCTCCCCGCACCGTCAAAATATGCGTGGGCTTGGACGGATTCACTTCGATCTTCTCACGCAAGCGCCGAATTCCCACTTCCACCAGGTTCGTACCACCCGCCACGTCGTAACCCCACACATCGCGGAACAACTGCTCCTTCGAAGTTGGCTGCCCGGCGCGCGTGATCAGATAGGCCAGCAATTGATATTCGATGGGGGTCAGGTGAACGATGGCGTCCTCGACCGTGACCTGGCGCAGTCGTGTGTCCAGTGTCACGCGACCGATTTGCATGATTTGGACAGGCGGTGTTTGTTCTGTCCATTCGACCCGGCGCAAAACAGCCTGGATGCGCGCGTCCACCTCCTTGAAAGCAAATGGCTTGGTGATATAATCGTCCGCGCCTAACTCAAAACCATGTACAATATCGTCAACGCTGCCCAACGCGGTCAAGATGATAATGGGAGTGTCGGAACGTTTGCGAATCTCCTCGCACATGCGAAAGCCGTCCATGCGCGGCATCATCACATCCAGGATAACCATATCCACCGGGGTTCTTTCGAAGATTTGTAAGGCGTCTACGCCGTCGGCCGCGGTGAACACGGTATGGCCATGGGCCTCCAGGGAAAGTCGAATCAGGTTTCGCAGAGGCGCTTCATCTTCGGCCAACAGAATGCGGCAATGGCGTACAATGTCTGATGCGGCTTTCGTTGCCATTCAACTCTCCTTCTGGCTGGTTCTAGCCACGTTTGAGCAACTGGTTGAAGCGCGCCGAATGATGATGACACACAGCAATCGCAATGGCATCGGCCGCATCGTCTGGTCGCGGTATTTGGTCTAGGTTCAACAGCATACGCACCATTTGCTGCACCTGCGACTTGTCAGCTCGTCCGTAGCCCACCGTGGCCTGCTTCACGGCCTGCGGCTTGTACTCAAATACGGGCATAGCGGCCTCGGCGGCGGCAAGTAAGGCCACACCACGCGCCTGGCCCACGGCAATCGCGGTGGTGACGTTGCGACTGAAGAAAAGCTCTTCAACGGCCATTGCTTCCGGATGGAACTGCGCAATGATGCTAGATAGTTGACGAAAAATCGAGAGCAGACGTTGCGGCATCGGTTGATCAGGCGTCGTTGTGATGGCGCCATACGCCACCAATTCAAGCACATCATCAGGGTTATCCACCAAACCGTAGCCCATGATGGCGGTGCCGGGATCAATTCCGAGGATTAACATGTCACGACCGTGTTATCTGGATGCTCTGTCATCCCGTGGGTCGCCGCGCCGCAGTGACAGCGTCCGTCACGCCAGCGAGGTGACCCACGCAAGAAGCTAAACCGCGTTTTCCATCGCTGCCAGCGCCTCGTCGGTCACTTCCAGGTTGGAGTAGACTTTGGTCACGTCGTCCAATTCTTCCAGGTTCTCCATGAGGTGCATGACTTGCACTGCCTCGACCGGTTCAATGGCAATGGTGGTCTTAGGCACCATGATGAGTTCGGATTCTGTGATGTGCAGTTTCTGCCGAGTCAACGCTTCGCGCACAATCTGCAGATCGCCTGGATTGGTGTAGATTTCTGCTTCGCCGTCTGCAAACTGGATATCGTCGGCGCCGGCTTCGAGGGCGATTTCAAAGAGCTTGTCTTCGCTCTGACCTTGCGTTTCGATGATGATGTGACCACGGGCCTCGAACTGCCAGGCCACAGAACCCGCTTCACCGAGGTTGCCGTTGGCGCGTGTGAACAGGCGCCGGATGTCGCCGATCGTGCGATTGCGGTTATCGGTGACGATCTGCATCAACACGGCGATGCCATGCGGACCATACCCCTCGTACAGAAGCTCCTCCAGCAAGGTGTCCTTGTCAGTGCCTGCCCCGCGTTTGATCGCCCGTTCGATGTTGTCGCGCGGCATGGCGTTGGCCTTGGCTTTGTCTACGGCCAGGCGCAATTTGAAATTGTATTCGGGATCCCCGCCCTCGCGTGCGGCAATGGTGATTTGACGGGCCAGTTTCGTGAACAAAGCGCCGCGCTTTGCGTCGGTTGCGCCTTTTTTGCGCTTGATCGTTGCCCATTTACTGTGACCAGACATAAAAACACTCCTCTGTGTTTCCAGGCCAATTCAACGAGAAGGGTCGCGCCAATTGACCATGATTAGACTAAGATATTATAGCACAGAATTGACGAACTTCGGATTTCCCGCCTGAGAGCCGTCATAGGGTGGGAGTACACGCAGCCTCGTCAGTGATCAGTCCCTCACGTGTTTCACCGCGCCTGACTCTGCGAGCTGCGCCCGGCCGCGCACATGCGCTTCCACCGCGCGGATGAAACCGAGGAAGAGCGGCCGCGGCGCAGTAGGCCTTGACTTGAACTCAGGGTGAAATTGGCTGCCCAACATCCAGGGATGATCTCGCAGCTCCGCGATTTCCACCAGGCGGCCGTCTGGCGACAAGCCGCTGAAGACCAGCCCGGCCTTTTCCAGGATAGCCCGGTAGGCATTGTTGAATTCAAAGCGATGCCGATGGCGCTCCATCACGGTATTGACCTGATAGGCCGCGGCTGCGCGCGTGCCCGCCACCAGGTTGCAGGGATAAATGCCCAGGCGCATGGTGCCGCCCAGCTCTTCCACGGCGCGCTGGTCTGGCATCAAGTCAATGACCGGGACGCGCGTGGTGGGATCGAATTCCACGCTGTTCGGTTCATCGCTGTCGAAGACATGGCGCGCAAATTCGATGCACAACACCTGCATGCCCAGGCACAGGCCCAGGTAGGGCACTTTCTGTTGACGTGCAAAGCGCGCCGCCACGATCTTGCCTTCGATGCCGCGATAGCCAAAGCCGCCCGGCACCACAATGCCGTCCACCGTCTCCAGGAGGTGGGCGCTGCGCCCCTTTTCCAGATCCTCCGAACTGATCCAGGTGATCTCCACGCCGTAGCCGAGCGCCCATGCCGCATGTAGCAGCGCCTCGCGCACGCTCATGTAGGCATCTTCCAACTCGACATACTTGCCGACGACGCCGATCTTGAGCATCGGTTTGTCCTCACGCGCACGCGCCACCAACGCGCGCCATTCTGCCAGGTGGTCGCCATGCTCGGCCGCGGTCGCCACAGCCTGGGAATAACCAAGCCGGCTGAGGACATAATGCGCCAGCCGAGACTGCTCCAATTCCAGGGGCACGGCGTAAACGGTGTCAGCCGTCACCAACGGCACCACCGCTTCAACATCCACATCGCAAAAGAGGGCAATTTTCTCGCGCAGGCTGTCTTCCACGGGATGATCGGAGCGACAGACAATGACATCGGGTTGGATGCCGATGCTGCGCAGTTCGCGCACACTGTGCTGCGTCGGCTTGGTCTTCAGTTCGCCCGAAGCAGCCACATAAGGCATCCAGGTGACATGCAGATACAGCGTTTTGTCGCGCCCCACATCTTTGCGCATCTGGCGGATGGCTTCCAGGAACGGCAGCCCTTCAATATCGCCCACGGTGCCGCCCACTTCAACAATCACAACCTGCGCCTCGCTCGCTTTGGCCACCGCGGCAATGCGGCGCTTGATCTCGTTCGTCACGTGCGGAATCACCTGAATGGTGCCGCCGAGGTAATCGCCCCGCCGCTCGCGTCCGATGACTTCTGCATAAATCTGGCCCGAGGTTACATTGCTGGCGCGGCTCAAATTCTCATCAATGAAGCGTTCATAATGGCCCAGGTCCAGGTCGGTCTCGGCGCCGTCTTCGGTGACAAAAACCTCGCCATGTTGATAGGGCGACATGGTGCCCGGATCCACGTTCAGGTAGGGATCCAGTTTTTGGATTGAAACCGTCACCCCGCGACTCTTCAGCAGCCGTCCCAGCGCGGCCGCGGTGACGCCTTTGCCCAACGAGCTGACAACGCCGCCGGTCACAAAGATGTAGTTGGTCATGCAGGCTCTTCTCCTCTTCGATTCAGCCAGGGTCAGCGTGACGCTGGCCGTTACTGCGATTGCCGTACCTATGCAAACGAAAGAGACACGGGGACTATTCCCCGTGTCTCTTGGCGACGTTGAAAAAATGGGTCGCGGCACCAACCCGCGTCCGTGGCCGCGCCCCCATCGTTTTGCGATGATTTGTTGTACTGAAACCGTTTTGTCGCCTGGTCATGGCGCTCAGTATAGCGCATAACCGTGAGATTTCCAAAGTCCACGCGGATTCAACAGCAGTTCCAGTTTGGACAAATTCGCTGCGTTCTTTGTGATCTCTGTGGTAAAAAAACCGGCCTACCTTGGGAACTGCGGGCAGGCGATCCAGGATTTGGCGCGTTCAGCAATCTCGGTTAGGATAAGCCATTGGTTGTAAGCGGCAACCCACCACGGCGCCAAAAACCTGGAAACGAGCTTTTATGCCTTTTACCTGCGTGGCTCTCGATCTTGAGACGACTGGTCTTGACGCGGAACGCGATGCGATCATTGAGATTGGCTGCGTGAAACTGCAAGATGGTCGCATCAGCGACGAATGGTCAACCCTTGTCAACCCTGGGCGTCCCCTTCCCCTGGGCATCATACAGTTGACGGGTCTCACCGATGCTGATCTGACTTCCGCGCCGCCCCTGGCGTTGGTTGGTCCGGCCCTCCTGCGCTTCGTTGGCAATCTCCCCATTGTCGGCCACAACATCGGCTTCGACCTGGGCTTCCTGGCGCAGTTCGACTTGTTTCGCGCCAACCTGGCCATTGACACCTTTGATCTGGCGACGGTGCTGCTCCCGCGCCAGGATCGCTACAACCTGGCCTCGCTCGCGGCTCGCTTCAACATCACCCTGACCGAAGCCCATCGCGCCCTGGATGACGCCCGCGCCAGCCTGCAGCTCTTTCTCGCGTTGGTTGAGTACGGCAGCCGCCTGCCTGCGCCGCTGCTGAACGAAATGAGCCGCCTGGCGAGCCGCAGCGCCTGGGCGCTGCGGCCCATTTTCCACGAAATGGCTTCCCAGGCCGCGGTCGCGCCGCGGGCCGCGTCGTCCCAGGTGGCGCCGGGCCGGCTGCGTTGGACGGATGCCAGCGGCGATGCACCGCTGCACCCACGTCGCGTGCCCGCAGCGTTGAATATCGAGGCGCTGGCGGCGATGTTGGCGCCCAACGGCCAGCTGGCCTCTGCCTTCGCCGGCTATGAACACCGCCCCCAACAGGTGGACATGCTGCGGGGCGTGGCCCGCGCGTTCAATGAGGCGCACCATCTTTTGGTAGAGGCTGGCACCGGCACCGGCAAGTCTCTGGCCTACCTGCTGCCTGCGGCGCACTACGCAGTGCAGAACGACGCCCGCGTGGTTGTTTCTACGAACACGATCAACCTGCAGGATCAATTGGTGAGCAAGGATATCCCTGCCTTGCAGCCGCTGCTGCCGGCGCCGGCGCGCGTGGCCTTGCTCAAAGGACGCACCAATTACCTCTGCCCGCGGCGCTTCAACTATCTGCGCAGTCGCGGGGAGCTGAGCGAAGATGAAATCCACCTGCTGGTCAAACTGCTCGTCTGGCTGCAGTACACGCAGACGGGTGATCGTGACGAAGTGATGTTTACCAGCCCCGGAGACCAGGCCGCCTGGTCGCGCGTCTGCGCCGAACGTGATTCATGCAGCGCGGCTCAATGTCAGGCGCTGCCTGGCGGCCCCTGCTTCTTCCAGCAGGCGCGCAACCAGGCCGAAAGCGCGCATCTGATCGTGGTCAACCATGCGCTGCTCCTGGCCGACATGGCGGTCGAAAATCGCCTGCTGCCTGCTTATTCCCACCTGATCATAGACGAGGCGCACCACCTTGAGGCTGCCATCACCCAGCAGATGGGTTTCCAGGTGACAGCCGTGTCGTTTCTCACCCTGTTGAATGAACTGTATCCGGCCGGCGGCGGACGTGGGGGCGGTTTGCTCATCGCTGTGCGCGACCAGGTCAGTGGCGTAGCCTTCGGCAATCTCAGCCAGCTGTGGCTGTGGCTGCAGCGCGGCCAGGAGGCAGTCGCCATCTGCCGTCAACGCCTGCCCGATTTCCTACGCACACTGCTGGCTTTTGTGGCGGAACAGTCGCAGGGTAACACCGCCTACGACCAGCGCGTTCGCTTGACTTCGAGCGCCCGCGCGCAACCGCTGTGGGATCGCGTCGAGATTCAATGGGATGACCTGGCGCTCCCCTGGCGCCAACTGCGCGAGCAGATCGAACATCTACGACAGGCGCTGGTCATCCTGGCGCAAGAAAGCCCGGCCGACTTCGACACGCTGGCGGCTGAACTTACCAGCGCCGCCCATCATCTGCGCGAGATAGACGAACAGGTCTCCGCGTTGATTGCACAGCCAGATCAAAATGGCATCTACTGGTTGGAACTGGCCGCCGAAAGCGAGCGCGCCGATGCAGATCCGCTTTTTCGCCTCTCCTTACGCGCGGCGCCGCTGCAGGTGGGCGGGCTGGTCGAGCAGTACTTGTTGCGCGACAAGGCATCGGTCATCATGACCTCAGCCACGCTGCGCACGGCCGGTTCCTTTGACTACCTGGTGGAACGCCTGCACGCCTGGGATGTGCACACCCTGGCTGTCGGCTCACCGTTCGACTACCAGGCGTCCACCCTTCTCTGTCTCCCCACCGACATCCCCGATCCCAATGCGCCTGGCTACCAGGCCGCCGTCGAGCGGGCGATTGTCGAGATTGGCCGCGCCACCAAAGGGCGTATGCTCGTGTTGTTCACCGCCTATAGCCAGCTCAAGCGCACGCGTGATGCCGTAGCGCCTCTGCTGGCGTTGAGCGACATCGTGGTGTTCGAACAGGGCGGCGGTACGTCACGGCGGCAGTTGATGGAGAATTTCAAAAACACCGAACGCGCCGTGCTTCTGGGCACGCGCAGCTTCTGGGAGGGCGTGGACATCATGGGGGAAGCCTTGAGCTGCCTGGTCATCACGCGCTTGCCATTTGCCGTTCCCAACGATCCCATCTTCGCCGCGCGCAGCGAGGCCATCGAAGAGCCGTTTCTCAACTACGCGGTGCCCGATGCTATTCTGCGCTTCAGCCAGGGCTTTGGTCGCCTGATCCGCAGCCAAAGCGACCGCGGCGTTTGCGTCATTCTCGATCGCCGCGTGTTGAGCAAGCAGTATGGGCAGCAGTTTCTCGAATCCCTGCCCACCTGCACCGTAGCCAAAGGCCCCCTTTCGATCCTGCCAGAACAGGCGGCGCGCTGGTTGGAGCCGCCGGCGGGCCGCTCTGCGCGCTGACCAGACGTCTCGCCGGCCCGCATTCGCAGCGCACCCGCAAGTCATTTGGCAAGCGTGCTGACCTTTGGTATAATCGGTTTGTCCGTTGAGACGTTTATCCGCCGCACGATGCCTGGCCTGATCAGGGTCTGCCGGTGTGTGCGGATCAACAGCAGGCCGATGCCATCCTAGCTCAATCGGCAGAGCAAGCGCTTCGTAAGCGCTAGGTTGTCGGTTCGATTCCGACGGATGGCTCTCGAAACGGAGCAGGGTCCACACGGCCCTGCTCTTTTTTGTGCGCAGTTCTGAGTTTGAGGATTTTCTGCATGTCATTTGATCGCAAAATCGCATCGGGCATTTTTTGGGTGTTCATCTCGACGATGGCCTCCCGCGTCCTTTCTTTTTTGTCCAAAATCATCCTGCTCAAGCTGCTCATCCCGGCGGACTTCGGCATTGCCCAGACCGCGTTCCTGGCCCTGGAATCGCTGCAGCTCCTGCGCGAGTTTGGCTTCAGCTCCGCGCTGATCTACCGCAAGCAGGACATTGCCGAAGCCTCTGACGTCACGTTCTGGATCACCAACCTGACCTCGGTCATCTACGCGGCCATTGCCTACTTCGGCGCGCCCTTCATCGCCGTCTTCTTCAAAGACCCGCGCATCACGCCGGTGGTGCAGGTGCTGGCATTTACGTTGCTCATTCGTTCTCCCGGCACCGTCCATTTTGTGCTTCTGGCCAAAGAGCTTGATTTCAAGCGCAAAGTCATACCCGATGTCATTCCTACCGTGGGTTACGGCGCGCTGGCGATTATTCTGGGCGCGCTGGGCTACGGCGTATGGGCGTTGGTGTGGGGCAAAATCCTGGAAGCAGTCTTGGGCGTCATCCTGGTCTGGCTGGTCGTACCCTATCGCCCGGCGTTTCGCTTCAACACGCGCATTGCCCGCGAGATGTTCAACTACGGCATGCACCTGGTGGTCAGCCAGATTCTCATCTTTGCCATTACCAACGTGGATGATGCCTTTGTCGGCCGCGTGGCCGGCATGGCCGCGCTCGGCGTCTACGGCACCGCCTATCTGCTCTCGAACCTCCCCGCCACCCAGATCACCGCGCTGGTCAACCAGGTCATGTTCCCGGCCTTCGCGCGCATGCAGGACGATTTGCCCTACTTCCGGTTGACCTTTTTCCGCACCGTGCGCTACGTTTCGCTGCTGTCGGTGCCGGTCGCGATCTTGACCATGTTCTTTGCCGCGGATTTCATTCATGTGCTTGACCCGGTCAAGTGGGGCGATGCCGTGCTCCCAATCCAGCTGCTGGCGGTCTACGGCCTCTGCCGCTCGGTGGCCGCCAACATGGGCAATGTCTTCAAGGGGGGCGGCAAGCCGCAGTGGCTGACCTACATCGCCATCTGGCGCCTGGCGACCATGCTTATTTTCCTTTACCCCGCAGTTTACTATGGGGGCGCGGTCGGGGTCAGCGCGTTGTCGGCCATCGTGGCCGTGGTAGATTGGTTCATCTCAGCCTGGCTGTGCAACAAGGTGATTGGCGCCTCCCTGCGTATGTATGGCCGCTTGCTGCTGCCCATGCTGGCTTTTGCCATCGTCAGCGCGGCTGTCGCGTTTGGCCTGCGCACGCTCATCTTCGGCGAAGCGACGATCATTTCGCTGCTTTTCAGCGGCGCCGTCGGGGTAGGTCTCTACGCCGGTTTGATCCTGGCGACTGATGCCGAATTACGCGCCCTGTTGCAGCAGGGAATCGCAGAAGCCCTGGGCCTGTGGAGACGTTGGCGCACCGCATGAACGACCGCATCCTTCTCGTGTCGAATGTCCAACTCAACCCCTACGTACGGCTGTTGGCGGATGGTCTGCAAGCTGCGGGGGCCAGCGTGCGCCTGGTCAGCGGCCTTTCCCTGCCCAGCCTGCTGGTCAATCGTCGGCGCGGGCTGGATGTCATTCACCTGCACTGGCTCGAACTGCTATACGCATCGCCTCGCCCCATCGTCAGCGCCTGGCGCCTGGGCATGATCCTGCTGACCCTGGCCGCGGCCCGGGTGTGGGGAATCAAGGTAGTTTACACCGTCCACAACCTGGCGCAGCACGAGCGCCGTACCCCGCGGCTCAACGACTGGGGCAACCGCGCGCTGTTTCGCCTGGCCACTGCGCTGCACGTCCACGATGCCGTCACTGCGCGCGCTTTGGCCCCCTGGGCGTCCAAAGTCTACATCGTTCCGCATGGCACCTACATCGGCGCTTACCCTAACACCACCGATCGCGCCGCCGCGCGCGCCCGGCTGGGGCTGAGCGACGCGGGCGTGGTCTACCTCTTTCTCGGCGGCGTGCGGCCCTACAAAGGGCTGGAACTGCTGCTGGATGCCTTCCGCACAGTGGACGATCCGCAGGCGCGCTTGCTCGTGGCCGGCCATGCCCATCGCCCGGACTACGCCGCCGCCATCGCAGCCCTGGCTGACCGCGACGTACGCGTGCGCTTGCTCTTGCGTCACGCGCCAGATGACGAGCTGCAGTTCTTTTTCCAGGCCAGCGATGCCTGTCTGCTCCCCTACCGGGCCGTGACGACGTCCGGCGCGGCCTTGCTGGCCCTTTCCTTCGGCTGCCCTATCGTGGCGCCGCGCCTGGGGCCTTTTCCCGAACTGGCTGCGGACGGGCGTGGCCTCCTCTTCGAGCCGGACAGCGTAGACGACCTGGCGCGGGCCTTGCGCGTGGTGTGTCAGGTGAACCACGCGGCCGCGCAGGCTGCCTGCCTGGCCTATGCGCAGACGCTGGCCTGGCCCACCCTGGCGCAGGCGCACCTGGCCGCCTACCAGGCGCGGCGGTGAGGGAACCGATGCTCAGCGGTCAAACCTTTGTTTGTTTCGCGCCGGAACGCTGGAGTGGGCTGTGGCGCAACCGCCACCAGCTGTTAACGCGCTTTGCGCGCCACAACCAGGTGCTGTGGGTGGAGCCGCGGCCCTATCTCAGCGACGCCGTGCACGCCCTGCGGACGCGGCGCCTGGGGGAACACACCCTGGCCTGGCCGCAGCCCCAGCACATCCAGGATGGCCTCTTTGTCTACCGCGATCCCCTGTGGCTGCCGTTGAGCGGACGCACGCCGCTGCGCCAACTCACCGCCTGGGGGCGGACGCGCACCCTGCGGGCGGCCGTGCGCCGCCTGGGCGGCGACCAGCCTCCCATCCTGTGGCTGTTTCGGCCTGACCAGGGCGACGTGATCGGCCAATGCGGCGAGCAGATGCTGATCTATCACGCGGTGGATGAATACGCCGCGTACGAGCTGGAATACCAGGCCGATCAGGCCGCCAACCGGCCAGGCCGCGTGCGGGCGCTGGAGCAGGCCATCCTGCGCCGTGCAGACCTGGCGCTGGTCACGTCCGAGCCGCTGCTGGCAAGCAAGCGGGCGTTGCAGCCGAACACGCACCTGGTGCCCAACGGTGTGGATTTTGCCGCCTTTGCCGCGGCGTTGGCGCAGCCGCAGGAACCAGCCGCGCTCGCCAGCGTGCCGCATCCGCGCCTGGGCTTCGTCGGCGCGATCAACGAGAAGGTGGATCTGCGCCTGCTCAGCGCGCTGGCGGCCGCGAACCGCGCCTGGCAGATCGTGCTCGTCGGCCCGGTCACGCTGCGTTACAACCTGGATGACCTGGCCGCCCTGCGCAGCCAGCCCAACGTGCATTTCATCGGCGCGCTGCCGGTGACCCAGGTGCCGCACGCCATCGCCGCGTGTGACCTGTGTCTCATGCCGTACAAGATCAACGCCTGGACGCACCACATCAGCCCCCTGAAGCTGTACGAATACCTGGCTGTTGGCCGGCCCATCGTCAGCGCCGCCATCCCCGCGGTGACAGAGAGCCGCGAATTAGCGCCGCTGGTCAGCGTGGCGCATGATGCGGCCGAGATGAGCGCCTTCATTCGGTTGGCGCTGAGCCGCGGCGACGATCAGGCTGCCGTCGCGGCCCGGCGTGCGTTTGCCGCGCAGCAGACCTGGGACGCGCGCGTCGAGCGTATTGCCGAACTAATCGGCGACATGCTGCGGGCCAAGAAGGGATCAAGATAACATGCTCACCTGGCAAGAACAGCACGACATTGAGCAGACCGTCTATCCGGCGTACACCGAGCGCGCCTACGGCGAAATGCGCCAGCGGCTGGCCGCGGCCTTGACCCCGGGCGCGGCCGTGCTCGACGCCGGCAGCGGGCCGGGCACCTGGCTTTTGCGCCGGCACCTGGCTGACATTGAGGTGACCGGCCTCGACCTCTTTCGCCCCGATCCGCTGCCCGCAGGCCAGTACGCCATCGGCTCTCTGGACGCCATTCCCTACGCCGCGGCGCATTTCGACGTTGTCCTTTGCTACGACGTGGTGGAGCACCTGGCGCGGCCGGCGCGCACGTTTGCCGAATTCTGGCGCGTGCTCAAGCCCGGCGGCCTGTGCGTGGTCAAAACGCCTAATCTCTTCGGCCCTTCCACCCTGGCTGCGGCCGTTCTGCCGCATGCCGCCCATGTCGCCGTGCATCGCGGCCTGGGCACGCGTGCAGGCAGCGTCTTTCCCACCCTGTTCCGCTGCAACACGCGCGCACAGCTAGGCGCCGCGTTCGCCGCCAGCGGATTCGAGACCGAGGCGCTCTACACCGTGGATGAGACGGCCGGCTATTTTGCCTTTGTGCCCTGGAGTTACGCGTTGGCTCTACGCTACAGTCGTTTGCTGGCGCGCCCGGCCCTGGCCGCGCTGCGCAGCGGCCTCATCGGATTTTTCCGCAAACCGCCTTTGGCGCCCGCGGCCAACCGTGGTACAATGCCCAAACCCTGACGTGAGGGGAGAGGATCCCCGGAGGAAGTATGGATATCCATTTTGGAACCGATGGCTGGCGCGCCGTCATCAGCGACACCTTTACCTTTGCCAACGTGCGCCTGGTGGCGCAGGCGATGGCTGATGTCGTCCGCCAACAGTATCCCGATGTCGCCCCGCTGCGCATGGTGGTCGGTTTTGACACCCGTTTCTTGTCCGATCGGTATGCACGCGAGGTGGCCTGCGTCCTGGCCGCCAACGGCATCCAGGTTGACCTGGCCCGCGCGGACACGCCCACGCCGGTGATTTCACATGCCATCGTCCTGCACCAGGCGCAGGGCGGCGTCATGATTACGGCCAGTCACAATCCGCCCCGCTACAACGGCATCAAGTTCAAGGCCGCGTATGGCGGCTCCGCCTCCCCGGCGGACTGCAAACTGGTGGAAGCGCGCCTGCAGCAGAATGAGCAGGAAGGCCGCCAGCCGTTGATCCTGGATTTCGATGACGCGCAGGCCCAGGGCTTGATCCAGCGCTTCGACCCACGGCCCGCGTATCGCGATCACCTGGCGACGCTGGTGGATTTCGAGACGATTCGCCGCGGCAAGCTGCGTGTGGTGGTGGATGCCATGTACGGCGCCGGCCGCGCCTACCTGGCTGAATTCTTGCGCGATGCCGGCGCGGAGGTCGTGGAGCTGCGCGGCGAAATGAACCCCGGCTTCAATGGCATTCATCCTGAGCCGATCGAGCGTTACCTGCAGCCGCTGGCCGACGCGCTGCGCAGCGGCGACTGGCGCCTAGGCCTCGCGACCGATGGCGACGCCGATCGCATCGGCGCCATGGCGCCCGACGGCCGTTTCATTGATCCGCACGTCATCATGTCGCTCAGTCTGCGCTACCTGCTGCAGCAGCGCCAGCAGCGCGGCATGGTCGTCAAGACGGTGTCAACGACCCAGATGCTGAACCGGCTGGCGGCCAGCTATGGCCTGGAAATTCGGGAGACGCCGGTTGGCTTCAATCACATCAGCGACTTGATGATGAACCACGATGTGCTCATCGGCGGCGAGGAGTCTGGCGGCATCAGCATCAAGGGGCACATTCCTGAAGGCGATGGCGTGTTGATGGGCATGCTGCTGGCCGAAATGGTGGCCGCGCATGGCAGCGACTTTCAGGCCCTGCTGGCCGATCTGGTGCGTGAAGTCGGCGCGTTCTACTACGCGCGCAATGACTTTCAGTTGAGGGCCGTCAACGGCCGTCCGCCGTACACCAAGAGCGAGCTAGTGCAGCGGTTGACCCAATCTCCGCCTACGACCTTGGCCGGGATGGTGGTATCCCAGGTCTTGACCAACGACGGCGTCAAATACATGCTGCAGGATGACAGTTGGCTGCTCATTCGCCCGTCCGGCACCGAGCCGGTGCTGCGCATGTACGCCGAGGCGCACAGCGCAACGATGGTGGAATCGCTGCTGCGCGCCGGGGAGACCCTCGTCCCACCGCCAGGAGAACGGAACGGCAGTCACTGAGTGCGCTGGATCCCAGGCGAACCATCCTGAACAGCAAAGGCCGTGTCTGAATGACACGGCCTTTGCTGTTCAGGCATCTCTGCTGGCCTCTTGACGCAGGCGCGCCATGAGCCGTTCACGAAATCCACGCGGGGGCGGGGTGGCATAGCCGGTTGACAGGGCGTGGCGCGTCCAGGCCAGGCTGGACCGGCAGCGCAGACAGGCCGTCAGGTGGTCATGGATGAGCTTAAGCTCCTCGCGCGTGGCCAGGTTGTCAAGGAAGGTCGCGTACAGAGATTCCAGTTGCTCGCAGGTCACCAGCAGCCTCTTTTGGTCTTTTCATTTCTCACAGTGTCAGTCGAACGATGGGGCGCCTCATCTGTCTGTGGATGTAGACGACGAAATGGTAGGATTGTCACAAAAGGTGTTCTAATCATCCACAACGTAGGTTGCTGCACCGATTCTCGGGTTGAACTTGACGCAGTATCACGATATGGTACCATATAGTCGTGAAGCACAAGCATCAAAAGACACTGGAACTGATATTTGCCCGACCAACGAGCGGTAATATCAACTGGGCGGATATCGAAGCTCTGTTTGCCGAGCTTGGCGCGGACATCAGCGAGCGCGAGGGTTCGCGTGTAGGTGTCCGTTTGTTTGGAGAAAGACGAGTTTTTCACCGGCCGCATCCTTCTCCCAATACTGATAAAGGGGCGATTGCAAGCATTCGGAAATGGTTGAAAGAAAACGGAGTCGAACCATGATGAATATAGTAGAAATCAATGGTTACCGGGCCGTTGTTCAATATGACCCAGATATTGATATGTTTCGCGGCGAATTCATTGGTCTTAATGGCGGGGCTGATTTTTACGCCAAAGACATTGATGGTCTACGTAAAGAAGGCGAAATCTCGCTAAAAGTATTCCTTGAGATGTGTCAGGAGGACGGCGTTGAGCCACGGAAAGCGTATTCCGGCAAATTCAACCTTCGTGTTTCACCCACATTGCATGCAGAGATTACGGCGAGAGCGTTGGCAGAAGGCAAAAGCCTCAATCAATGGGTGGCGGATGTATTGGATGAATCGTTGCATGTTCATTGACCAATAGTCCGATCTCATAACTATGTTCTCGAATGTTCTCGATGAAATCCCAATTCCATTGCTTAATCTCCCCGGGCATCGCGGCTCATCGAGCCGGCGCCCTGCCGTGCGCGTAACTTGAGCAGCAGCACCGTGCCGAGGATCAACGTTTCGACGGTGGAGGTCAGGGCAAAGGCGAGCGGGATGATCTGCACACCCACGTGTGCGACGAAGAGGCCCAGGATGACGCCGCGTCCGAGCAGCTGCAGGGTGTTGGTGGTGAGCGAGGTGCGCGTGTCGCGCAGGGCGATGAGGCCGCGCGTGATAACCTCGGTGGCGACGTAGGACGGCAGGGCAATGGCATAGATCACCAACACGCTGTAGGTGACATCGCCGGCCGCGGCCGTGAACTCCCCGCGCTCGAAGAGGAGGCGAATCACAAGGCGTCCCAGCCAGATCAGGAGCAGGAGCGCGGGCAGCGCCAGGGCGACGGCCGCGCCCAGGGAGCGCAGCAACGTGGCGCGCATCTCACGCCAGGCTGCGGCTTCGGCATGAGCCGCCAGGCGCGGGAAGGCTGCCTGTCCTACCGCCTGCCCTAGCAGCGCGATCGGCAGACCGACCAACAGCCAGGCGTTATAGATCGCGGCCAGCGCCGCGGCATTGGCCGCCTGCGTCGCAAACGCGGTGTCCAGGATGAAGCCGGCGTAGTTGACACTGACCGACAGGCCGTTGGGAATCAACAGGCGCGCCAGCTCGCGCAGGCGCGCATCAGCGAAATTCCACGTCGGGCGCAGGCTGGCGGCGGACCCGCGCAAGCCAGGCCACAGAATGATCGTCTGCAGCACCGCGCCCGCGACGACGCCCATGGTCGGCCCCAAAATACCAAGCCCCGGCACGAAGCGCGCGGCGAGGATGCCAACGATCAGGGTGACGTTGTGGCTGACGACCGACAGCGCGGTTAGCAGGAACTGATTGCGGCTGTTGAGCACCGCCGTGGCGACGGCGCTTAGCGTCAGGATGACCGGCTGCAGGAGCATGATGCGCGTCAGGCTGATGGCGAGGCGGCTCGTTTCAGCATCGAAGCCGGGCGCCAGCACGCTGCGCACAAACGCCGGGGCAAAAATCTCGCCGGCCAGGACGATAAGCGCAAAAAAGGACATCAGCGCGGTCAACACCAGGTTGATGAAACGGCCGCCAGATGCAGGACCGTCCTCGCGCACCGTGTTGAGCAGCACCGGAATCATGGCGCTGGAGAGCGCGCCGCCGGCAATCAGGCTGAACAGGGTGTCGGGCAGGCGGAAGGCTGCGTAATAGGCGTTGGCCTCCAGGCTGACGCCAAATTGCGCGTTGAACATCACCTGCCGGATGGCGCCGAGCATGGCCGAGAAGAAGAAAGAAGCCATGAGGATGAAGCTGGCTTCGGCAATGGAAAACTCGCGTGTCAGCAGCCCCCGCAGTTGCAGCCGCGGCAAACGCGGCAGCACCACCTGCCCACGCGGGGCTGCAGCTGGCGCAGTGCGCAATGGCTCCAGCACGTCGGACGCCATCACGGTCCCCATCCAGGCGCTTTCCGCCAGCGCGGCCGGGCCGCCGAGCATCAGTTGCGTCTCTTGACGACGGCCGCGCGGCAACGCGGCAGCAGAAGCGGTCATGCGGTTACCTCCTCAACGTAGATCACATCCTTACGTGCCTCCATGATCGCACGGATAGTTGTTCACTCGCCAGTCCAAATGTTGCTCAGTTGACGCTGCATTTCGGGTGCATTTCAAGTTGCGGGCGTAGCCCCGGAGGGGCTTGCACCTCGTAGCCGGATGGCCTTTGGCCTCCGGCGGGGTTGGTGGCCGCATGGCCGGCGCGCAACCAACCCCGCCCGACCGTGAACGGATCGGGCTACGAGGTGGAAGGCCCTATCGGGCCTGACAGCCCGGGAGGGGCTTGCATCTCATAGCCGGCGCATTTCAGTTTCACAGCGTAGCCCATGAAGGTTGGGCTTGGCACTGGTTGCAGCGATTTCAATCGCCCGACCCACCCCCAGTTTGAAATGCACCCTGCATTTCATGCCCGTTCGCCAATGCTGGCCGCTGTGCTATACTGTGCGCTGACGGAAAATGCGCCGCACGAGTTCGGCGCTGCAGGATAGGACGATGACGATGAGCGGAGAACGTGAGACGCAGTTAGTGCTGGCAGCCGATGCGGGTGATCTGACCCACCGCGTGGCGCGGCCGGCCGGGCCTGGCCCTCATCCCACGGCGCTGATGCTGCACGGCCGCAGCGGTGATGAAAATGTGATGTGGGTCTTTGCCCGCGCGCTGCCCGCGGACTGGCTGATCGTCGCGCCGCGCGCCATCCAGCCGGACCCGGCCGGGGGCTTTGCCTGGCACCCGCGCAAGCCGGATGAGTGGCCGCCGCTGTCGTTCTTTAGCGAGGCGGCCAGCGCCATCGTGCGTTTTGTCCACACCTTGCCAGGGCGTTACGGGGCCGATGTCACGCGTCTATTTGTGATGGGATTCAGCCAGGGGGCCGCGGCGGCGTTTGCCGTGGCTCTGCGTCACCCGGGCCTGGTGCACGGCATCGCCGCGCTCGTGGGATTCATGCCGGGCGGCGTGGCGGATGAGCTGTCCGCGCCGTTGGCCGGTCTGCCGGTGTTCATGGCGGTTGGGCGCCGCGATCCGCTCATTCCGTTGACCCAGGCGCACGCGTGCGCGGCCATCCTGCGCACGCTGGGCGCGGAATTGGCCTACCATGAGTATGACAGCGGCCACAAGCTGGACGCGCGTGGCATGCGCGATTTGCAGGCTTGGTGGCGCGATCGCGCCGGTTCGTAGCAGACGCAACCGGGCCGGCTGTTCACCGTCCTGGAGCCAGCCCGGCTGCGTCTGTGTGTTGACTTACGCGGCCGGCGAGAAGACCTGCCGATCCAGCAGTGCGGGCTGACATTCCAGCTGCGGCTGCTGTGCATAGGCCTGTCCGCTAACCCCGATGCGCTGCGCCAGTTCGCGGTAAGTGAGACGACCTCCGGTTGCCTGGATGGCCTCGGCCAGGCACCAGGTGAATGCGCCGTGATAGTCGTTGGCAATGTAGGCATCGGCCGAAGTCTGGTCATCGCGACAGGCCGCCACGAGCACGTTGTTCTCCGCGGTCTTGACTACCTGGAAGCGATTGGTGCGCGGGCGGAACAGGTTCCTCAGGTTTGCAAGAAACTTGATTGCAGCTGTCACTACGTCCGGCGGAGCAAGATAGCGCGATATCGGCAGCCTGGTCGTGTCGGCGTCCGCGGGGGGTACAGGGCGGTTGCCCGTGCCCGAATGGCAGCAGTCCATCATGACGGTCAGGCTGACGCCAGGCCCAATGCGATCGAAGGCCGCCTTGAGGTCATCGTCGCGCAAGGGGTTGTTCCAGTCGTGGTCGTAGGGGATGATGATTTCATCCGCGCCGTCCAATTCGTCATTGCCATTGTCGGCCACCTGGCTGCCGTGGCCGGAATAGTGGAAGATCAGGACATCGCCCGCCTGGCTGCCCGTAGTCAACCAATCCAGTCCTGCTTGGATGCCAGCCTTGGTGGCCTGGCTGTTGACCAACAGCTTGATGGCGTCGTCGCTGAATCCATAGTACGTTTTGAGCAAGCCCTTGACCTGCTCGACATCGTTGACACAGCCGCGCAGGCTGTTCTTGCCGTCGCTGTATTCGTTCAACCCGATCAGCAATGCTTTCTTAGTCATCGTGAGTTTCTCCTGCGAAAAGATCACAGCACGTTAGGTGGGAATCGTTCGGAGACTTCGGCGTTTGCGTAAGCGAATCGCCCGCGTGATTATAGCCAATCAGGTTGCGTAAGTCAACCGATTTTGTGGTTTCACAGCAATTTCAAATTCGAGCGATTTTGCTACCACATGGAACGCAAAGAGGACAAAGACCCCGCCAATCCGCGGATCTTCAGCCGTTTCTTTGTGTTCTATGCGTTCCTTGTGGTCAGGTACGTGCCGAGTTTGAGATTGCCTGTGGTTTCAGCCGCAACGCCGGCCCAGGCGGTTTTTGGATTTGCCGGGTCTGGCCTATAATCGGTCGTCAATGCAATCACCATTCCTCATAGGAGGCCCATCATGCATTCACTCAACGGCAAAACCGTTCTCATTACCGGCGCCAGCAGCGGCATCGGCGCGGCGTGCGCGCACGCCTTCGCCAGCCTTGATGCGCGCCTGCTGCTGGCCGCGCGGCGCCTCGAGCGCCTGGAAAAGCTGGCCGCTGAGCTCTACGCCCAGCACGGCGTCGAAGTGCGCACGCTGCTACTGGATGTGCGTGACCAGCCGGCCGTCGAGGCCGCCATCAACAGCCTGCCCGCGGCCTGGGCCGCGATCGACATTTTGGTCAATAACGCGGGGCTGAGCCGTGGGCTGGACAAGCTGCACGAAGGCAAGCTGGCCGATTGGGAAGAGATGATTGACACCAATGTCAAAGGCTTGCTTTACGTCAGCCGGGCCGTGATTCCGGGCATGGTCGCGCGCCGCCGTGGGCACGTCATCAACATCGGTTCCATCGCCGGGCACCAGGTCTATCCGAGCGGGAATGTCTACAGCGCGACCAAACACGCGGTCGCGGCGCTGACGCAGGGCATGCGCATGGACCTGCTCGGCACGGATGTGCGCGTGAGCACGGTGGACCCCGGTATGGTGGAAACCGAGTTCAGCCAGGTGCGCTTCCACGGCGACGAGGTCCGTGCGGCCAAAGTTTACCAGGGGCTGACGCCCTTGACCCCCGACGACGTCGCGGACGCCGTCGTCTACTGCGCCACACGGCCCGCGCACGTCAACATCAACGAGATCATCATCATGCCCACAGCGCAGGCTACCGCGACGATGGCGGTGCGCGTACCGTGATAATTGGGTTTGCGAGCCGGCGGCTGCTGCGCGCGCAAATTTCGCAAACGACCGTTACGTCGAACTGCGCGCAACCGATGTCTGCGTCTTGCGATTAGCTGAAATTCAGTTTCAAGCGAGCCTGCAACCGGGCGTTCAAGGTATTGACGAAGGCTTGTTTCTCCGGCAACCCTGGATTATGGCGCATGGCGTAGAACAATTCGTCCACTGTGGTCGAGACAAAACGAGTTGGTTTTAATGCCAAGCGCCCACTCTCAGGGACCAGATCATACAGCGCAAAACGTGAGGCGTGATCGGGCACATAGCCGTCGGGCCGTAAGCCGTAGCGGTGCACCAAGTTGGTGTAAATATATTCCTGGATGACCCAATAACAGGTGACCTTCCAGGCTTCGTACACAATGCCTTTGTTCAATAGTTGAGTCACGGCACGTTTGATCGTATCGTACGTGTTCATTCCAAAGGCGTATGTTCGCCGGGCGATGTCTTGCCCTGCCATGAAATCGCGAAGTGCTTGTACAATGGCGCCGGTGCTCGTCGTCGAGTCTGTCTGAAACTCAACGAGCACAAAATCATCTACTTCAGCTTTCATTGGCTTGTGTCGAACGAGCACATAGTCAATCGTGCCGACATTCGGCAACTCTACCTCGGCGAACAAGATTACGTTGTTGAGATCTCCAAAGTAATGACGCGCAATGTCCTCGATGACCCGCGGTATTCCACCCAGTGTGCCACCTTCTTCAAACCGGCGTGGACAGGTCGTCCGCACACTGTCGCGATGCTGCACCGAGCACACCCCAAATGGGTAATCCAAGAGACGACTTGTCTTATTGCAGGCACGATCTACAAATGGACACCAGAAACGCTGCCGGCATTGTTGCGCATCGCTTGATGTGTTGTCAATCGGATACCCAAATATCTCCGCTGGACGGTTGTTACTTGGCATTTACTTCCTCTTAGGAATAAGCTGTCTCCACGTCGCTCGTATTTGTTCGGGCGGCCAGTCCTGTTCCAACAGCCAACCCATGGAGGCACTGCAGCCGCGGCAGAACGTTTCGCTGTCTTGGCTGTCTATCTGAGTCAGAGGCGGCCAGCGTGCTGGTGCGTGATCTGCGCGCAGCGCAAACATCAGCACGGTGTCGTGCTTGAGCGCGTTGAGATTGGCAATGTGCGCGGAAATTGGGTTTTCAGAAAAGACCACGTGCGCGTTGACCAATCTGAATCCGGCCTGGCGCAGGGCCAGCGTCAACTCAGCCCACGCGTTAGGATCCCAGTGGTGGAAGGTGAAAACCAGGCGGCCGGCGTCTGGTTTGAGCGTACGGGCGCACTCGCGTAAGATGCCGCCCAGGATCGCCATAAAACTGGTGTCCCCGTTGGCGGCTGTTGACGCCACCGCGCTATGGGCCAGATCATAGCTCCAATTGGCTTCGGTTGGCAGCAGGCGCGCCAGCCAGACACGAAAGAACGTCGCCAGGTCGCTGTACTGGACGCTGTCGTAGTAGGGCGGATCGGTGACAACCAGGTCTACCGCATGATCCCCTACCGGCAGACGGCGTGAGTCGCCGTGGATCAGCCAAAATGACTGTTCGCGGTTCTGCAGCGATGCCTCATCGGCCACTTCGATGCCGCCGTCCACTTCACCCGCAATTTTGACCTGCTGCCATTGGCCGTCCGCGCCCAGTTTGCGTTCAACAGGCGCCAGCGCCCATTGACGCCCCCGTTCGACGCGGTCACGGAAGAGCGCTTGCAGATTACCCGATGATCGCCGCCTGTTGACGGGATTGTTTTCGGCCACTGTGTACTGAAACACGTACGCGTGCAGACCAAAGACATGGCGAATCGCGCCCGGCCGGTTCTTGAACCAACCTTTGTAACCGCACAGCATCGCGTTGAACTCGAGCGACGTCGAGACCAACAAGGCCAAATTGAGTTTGACGGCGCCTCGATAACCCTGCAGTAGTCGAATGGCATGATTCAGGTAAAGCAACTGGCGCGATGAGAAGAGGTCGAGGTAGGAATGAACCTGGCGTGTCAGCAGGTCGCCAGATTTTGGACCGGCAATGATGTCGAAATCACACAGCGGGCTAAAATCGAGTTGGCTGCGCAGCCTATCGGCCGCTTGCAGCCGGGTTAGATCGCTTCCCGCTGGCGACCGGAAGAACAGCCCGTGCTGGGCGCATTGGCCCGCGATGGCGATAGGCGCGTAACGTGCATAGAACGGCAAATCGAACCGTTCGGCGTATTTTTGACCGCACACCACACAGTCCGTGTCGGCTTTGGTGATGAGGCGCCGCGAACTGACCACGCCGGCTGGCGGCGGCTGAGCAGCATCGCCAATGGCCCATGTCTCCGGCCAGATGCGAATGACACGCCCGGCCTCATGGCGCAGGTCGAATTGGTCAACCTGGACCGCGTCGCCGCACGCGCACCGTTTGCGCAGGCCGTACAGGGTAAACTGGGAATCTACGGTCTGTGCGCACTGCGGACATTCGGTCTGAAAATATGAACCGATCAGCCGGTAAAGGTCATTGTGGAAGTCGTCGAAGGCCGTGCGCAGCTCGTGGAGCGGCGCCTGGGTCAATGAGGCGCGCGCCTGGACGATGGGAATCGGATCCACATCCGCGCCAATCACGCTGGCGCCGAGGCGCAGCGCCTCATGCAGCGTCGTGCCTCCGCCCATCATGGGGTCGAGCACGATCTTGCCCGCCAGCCCACCAGGCGCATAATAGTCACGGCGCTGGGGATCGCTAACGAACTGCTTGAGGATCGTGCGAAAGGTAGAGCCGCAACGCCGCGCCCACCATTTGTGCAGATAGGTGTTGGGGCGAAACAGATGCTTATTGAACGCCTCGGCCTCCGCCAGCGCGTTGGCGAACGCCTCAGGAAAGGACGCCTCCAACACACGATCGTGGTCGGCTGGCTGGATCAGCTCATCGAAGGTCAGTTGGCGAACGAATGGCGTGGTCATGATGGCAGGGATTGTAGCACAGGACCGAGGCAAGCGACGAAATCGGAGGGAGCGGGGGCGCCAGGCCAATTGAAAGAGCAGAGGGGGCATGATATAATACCAGCACGTTCCAAAGTTGGGTTGACCCTGCGAGGTGTGAAGGAATACATGCCAGTCATTGTTCCCGTGTCAGTTCCCGATCTGGATGACGTGAGGGCGCTGGCTGCGCGTCTTCATCACATTGGCAAATCGTATCAGGATCGCGTGTGGGGTTGGGAAATCACGTATGAGCCGGAATTAGATGAACCGAATGCCGAAGTTGAGGTTCCTGATGGCAAAGGCGGATTCGTCACGCAAGTCATGCCTTTGTGGACACCAGCGAGTTTCACGATTGGCGAGAGCGGCGTCTGGTTCTTTTCGTTGCTTTGGGAAAACGGCTCTGACGAAGCACCCGTAGAGTTTCTTGACGACCGTAATATCCTGGAAAGTGCGTGAAGCGATGGACTGTCGTGTGGGTTGCGGGGCCTGCTGTATCGCCCTTTCGATTTCATCCCCCATTCCGGGAATGCCGGAAGGCAAGCCGGCTGGCGTGCGCTGCGTACAGTTGACGGCCGATAACCGCTGCCAACTGTTTGGCCTGCCCACGCGGCCGCTGGTGTGTAACCGCTTGCGGCCTATGCCGGAGATGTGCCATGAGACGGCTGACGAGGCCTTGGCCTGGCTGACCTGGTTGGAACAGGAAACCGCGCCCACGGGCGCGGCGATCCGCCTGCTGCTCGACGATAGTCCGGCCTGAGGTTGACCGTTTGCGACGCCGCAAACATATCCCAGGACCTCTAACACTCCCCTAACACCGCGCTAGCGTAAATCTAACACAAGACGGCTAGAATAGGGCACGTAGTCTGAACATGCTCTCAGACAGCGTGCCCTTTTTGTTATGCGAGCACAGAAACCAGCCGCAGATCAAGGCTGGCTGATGAATTGACATAGACGTGGTATTCATGGAGGTAAGCGATGGGAAAGATAGTAGGCATTGACCTGGGAACGACGAATTCTTGTATTGCCGTGGTAGAAGGCGGTGATGTGACCGTGATCCCGAACGCCGAGGGCGGCCGCACGACGCCGTCAGTCGTAGCGTTCACCAAGACCGGCGAGCGCTTGGTGGGGCAGACGGCGAAACGCCAGGCGGTGGTAAATCCAGAGAACACCGTTTTTTCGATCAAGCGCTTTATGGGGCGCCGCGTCGCGGAGACGCAGACCGAGCAGAAGATGGTGCCTTACCCTGTCGTGGCCGGCCCGGCCGGCGAAGCGCAGGTGCGCCTGCCGATCAACGGCAAGACGCATACGCCGCAGGAAATCTCGGCCATGATCCTGCAGAAGCTAAAGACCGACGCCGAGGCCTACCTGGGCGAGCCGGTCACCGACGCGGTGATTACCGTGCCGGCCTATTTCAACGATGCGCAGCGCCAGGCCACCAAGGACGCGGGCAAGATCGCCGGCCTGAATGTGCAGCGCATTATCAATGAGCCGACGGCCGCGGCGCTGGCTTACGGCCTGGACAAGAAGACCAATGAGACGATCCTGGTTTTTGACCTGGGTGGCGGCACCTTCGACGTTTCGGTGCTGGAAGTGGGCGACGGCTTGATCGAGGTCAAGTCCACGAACGGGGACACCCACCTGGGCGGCGACGACTGGGATCAGCGCATCATCAACTATGTGGCCGATGAATTCCGCAAGGAGAACGGCATTGATTTGCGCCAGGATCGCCAGGCGTTACAGCGCCTCAAGGAAGCCAGTGAGAAGGCCAAGATCGAGTTGTCCAGCGTGATGGAGACAGAGATCAATCTGCCGTTCATTACCGCGGACGCCGCCGGGCCAAAGCATCTGCAGGTGCGCTTGACGCGCGCGCGCTTCGAGCAGTTGACGGCCGACCTGGCGGAGCGCTGCGTGGGGCCGTTCCAGCAGGCGCTGAAGGACGCGCGCTTGCAGGCGCAGGATTTGAACGAAGTGGTGCTCGTCGGCGGCGCCACCCGCATGCCGATGATCCAGGAATTGGTGCGCAAGCTGGCCGGCGGCAAGGAACCGCACAAGGGCGTCAACCCGGACGAGGTCGTTGCCATCGGCGCGGCGTTGCAGGGCGGCGTGCTCGGCGGCGACGTCAAGGATGTGCTGCTGCTGGACGTGACGCCGCTGAGCCTGGGCGTGGAAACGCTGGGCGGCGTGATGACCTCTGTCATCGAACGTAATACGACGATTCCAGTCAAGAAGAGCCAGGTCTTCAGCACGGCTGAGGATGGACAGACGGCCGTAACGATTCATGTGCTGCAGGGCGAGCGCCCCTTGGCCGGCGACAATGTCAGCCTGGGGATGTTCAACCTGGAAGGATTGCCGCCCGCGCCGCGTGGGCTGCCGCAGGTGGAGGTGACGTTCGACATTGATGCGAACGGCATCCTGCACGTGGCCGCCAAGGATAAGGCCACGGGCCGCGAGCAGTCCATTCGCATCACGGCGTCTACGAACCTGAAGAAGGACGATGTAGAGCGCATGGTGCGTGAGGCGGAGCGCAATGCGGCCACCGACAAGCGGCGTAAGGAACTGGTTGAGGCGCGCAACAACGCGGATGCCCTGATCTACACGGTGGAGAAGGCGCTGCGCGACCTGGGCGACAAGGTGCCAGGCCAAGATCGGCGGCGCATCGAAGAGCAGGTGACGGCGCTGCGCAAACTGAAGGATGGCGAGGACACAGCCGCCATTCGCCAGGCCAGCGAACAGCTGCAGCAGGCCAGTTACGCGTTGTCACAGCAAGTGGCTAGCCAGACGCCTGGCGGCCCAACGAACGGCTATGGCCCTAACGGCGCCGGCGGCGCCAACGGCCATGCGCCGGGACGCCAACCCTCGGATGAGGACGTGGTCGAAGGCGAGTTTCGGCCGGTCTAACCTGAGATCGGCTTCCGAAGTCTCACGGCTTCGGAAGCCTGCTTATCTGAAGCCCGCAGACTTCCGAAGCCACGCAGACTTCGGAAGTCTGCTTATTTAGCTACGTTGCCTACAGATAAGAAACGAATCATCTGCTAGTCTTATCCGTATAGTTGTTGCATGTGTGGTATAATGCAGGCAATTGTTGCCCGTTGTGTCCCGTGACGCAGCGGTTTCAAAGGAGTCTGACGATGTGGTTTTGGAATCCACTCTATTTTCTGTTTACACTACCCGCGCTGATCCTGGGCCTCATCGCGCAGGCCATGGTGAAAAGCGCGTTTAACAAATACTCGCAAGTGCGCACGCTGCGCGGTCTGACCGGTGCGCAAGCAGCCGCCAGCATCTTGCGCACCTTTGGCCTTTTCGACGTAACCGTGGAAGAGACGCAGGGGATGCTCTCCGATCACTATGACCCGCGCAGCCGTACACTGCGCCTGTCGCCGGACGTCTACCGTAACAGCTCGATTGCGGCCGTCGGTGTGGCTGCCCATGAAAGCGGCCATGCCCTGCAGCATGCCAAAGGCTACTGGCCGCTGCAAATCCGTACGCAGATGGTGCCAACGGTGCAGCTCGGCTCCTGGCTCGGCCCGATTATCTTCATGGTCGGCTTCTTTCTCGGCGGTCGCGTCGAAGGGTCGCTTGGCTACTACGTGGCCGTCGCCGGCCTCATCTTGTTTGCTGTGGTGGCCCTCTTCGCGGTGGTCACGCTGCCGGTTGAATTGGATGCCAGCCGGCGAGCCAAGCAGATCCTGGTGACTGAAAACATTCTCGATCGCAGTGAAATGGACGGCGTCAACCGCATGTTGAACGCAGCCGCGCTTACGTATGTGGCGGCCGCTGTGCAAGCAATTTTGACCCTCCTCTACTACGCCTTTATCTTGTTTGGCAACCGCCGGCGCAACTGATGATGAATCGCCGTTTTGCCGGACGCGCGTGATCGAGTCACAGATTCTGCCTCACACCAGACGCAGAATCTGTGCTTTCATTAAGAAGAGGTATTGCCATGTCGAATTCTAGACGTAATCTTGTTGTCGCTATCATTGTGTTGGCCGGTGCATTGCTCTTGCTTTGTATCTGTGCTGTCGGCGCCTGGTTTGCTCTGAGTCCCAATCTTGACAGGACAAACCTGCTGCAAGGCTTACAGCCAACCGTGGCCGTGACTCGCCAAGCCCCCCGTGTTGCCACGGCAACCCCGGCGCGCGCCGAACCGCGCGCCACAGCCACGCCGGCCAATGCGCCATCTGCGCCAGCCACCCCAGCCACTCCACCCACAGCGCCCGTCCTGCCCACGGCTGTGCAAGCGCCCGCCGGCTCGGACATTGAAACCGCGCTGCTGACCAACCTGTACGAGCGGGTCAACCCCTCGGTGGTCAACATCACGATTCTGGGTCGGGCTGGCGACCAGGTTGTGCCGGGTATGCCCATCCCCACCCCAGTGAATCCTGATGAACTGGTGCCGACCAGCCAGGGCTCTGGCTTCGTCTGGGATGCGGAAGGCCACATCGTCACCAATGCGCACGTGGTTGAAGGCGAGGCCGGGGTGCGCATCACCTTCTCAGATGGCACGTCCGCGACGGCCGAGGTGATCGGCACCGATCCAGATTCGGATTTGGCGGTCGTGAAGGTGGATCCCGCTACGGCGGCCCTGGTGCCGGTAGCTCGCGGCAGCATGGACACGGTGAAGGTAGGGCAGCGTGTGGCTGCGATTGGCAATCCGTTTGGCTACAATGGCACGCTGACGGTGGGCGTGGTCAGCGCCATTGGCCGCTCCATCTCATCACTGACGCAGTTCAACATTCCCAGCGTCATCCAGACCGACGCGCCGATCAACCCTGGCAACTCCGGCGGGCCTTTGCTCAACATGGATGGCGCCGTGATCGGCGTCAATGCCCAGATCGAAACCTCAGGCGGCGTGCGCGCCAACTCGGGCGTCGGTTTCTCGATCCCCATTAGCATCGTCGCGCGCGTGGTGCCGGCGCTGATCAACGAAGGCGTCTATCGCCACGCCTATCTTGGCATCAGCGGCAGCACGTTCAGCCCCTTCTGCGCAGATGTGCTGGGCATTGATCCCGCGGTGCGCGGCGCGTATGTCAATGAAGTCGCAAACGGCGGGCCGAGCGACAAGGCTGGCATTCGCGGCGGTTCTCGCGCCGTCAACAAACTGACCTGCCCAGAGATGGCCGGCGGTGATCTCATTACCGCCATCAATGACCAGCCGGTTACGCGCTTCGACGACCTGTTGGTTTACCTGGAGAATAACACCAGCCCCGGCGACAAGATCACACTGACGGTGCTGCGTGATGGCAAGGAACAGCAGATTACCGTTGAGCTTGGCCGTCGGCCGCAACGCAGCCAGTAACCAGGTTTTCGCACAAGACCAGACTTCCGAAGTCTTGAGGACTTCGGAAGTCTGATCACTTCGGAAGTCTCCTCGTCCTGGGGCCACAGCATGATTGACCAGATCGCTCAGCGTTTGCAGGATTGGGTCGCACAGGCCCTACCGGAGACGACAGTCACCATCGAGCCGCCGAGACCTTCTCCCGGCGGCCAGGGTGTCAGCCTCTACCTTTTCGAGTTGGTGGACGATCCACCCCTGCGCGGCGGCCAACGCGCACCGCTGCAGGCGGCCGCGCGTTTCCTGGTGACAACGTGGGCTGCCACGACCGCAGACGCTTTGCGTCTCCTGGGCGACTTGTTGTTTGCCGCGATGGAGAAAACGGAGTTTCAGGTTGAGTTGACGCCGCTGCCAGCGGCAACCTGGGCCACGTTTGGCCTTCCGCCCCAACCTTCATTTGTGCTGCGCGTTCCCCTGCAATGGTCACGCCCCCAACCCCCCGTCAAGCGAGTTCGCCATCCGCTCACGGTGCAGCCGGCGCCGTTTGCCAGCCTGCGCGGTCGGGTAGTAGGCCCAGACGATATTCCCCTGTCCGACGCCGTCGTGATGATCGAGGGATTGGATGCCGTCGTGCGCACCGACCCGGGCGGGAATTTCTATCTGGGCGCGCTGCCAGCCAGCGCGGCCAGCCAGCGCCTGCGGGTGCGCGCCAAAGGCCAAGAGCTGATTGTTGACCTACGACTCCCCATGACCGACGAACAACCGCTGCTGATCCGTTTTGCGTCTTTTGACTGAAAGGAGAAGTCCGCATGCCAAACTATCTGGCGCCTGATATTTATGTCGAGGAGGTCGCCGGCGGCGCCAGGCCCATCGAGGCTGTCGGCGCCAGTACGGCGGGATTCGTAGGTGTGGCGCCCAACGCCGCCGCCCATCTCAATGAGGCCGTCGCCATCAATAACTGGATGCAGTTCGTCAAGGAGTACGTGGCTGACGGCAGCGCCAGCACCCATCTGTCGAACGCCGTCTACGGCTTCTTCCAGAACGGCGGTGGACGCTGCTATGTCGTCAACGTTGGCGAAGGCAAGCCCATCAGCGGCGGTGGAAAGCAGCGCACAGGGCTAGACGTGCTCGAGCAGGTGGATGAAGTGGCTATCGTGGCTGCGCCCGGTTTTTCCGATGCTGCATCCTATGATGCACTCCTGGAACACTGCGAACGGCTCGAAGATCGCGTCGCAATCCTCGACGCGCCGGCCCAAGTCACTGACATTGACAGCCTGACGAAAGTGGCGACATCTCCCGCCGGCGGCGGCGCCAGCGCGGCGGCCGGACTGCGCGCTCGACAGTCAGAGAACGGCTACGGCGCGTATTATTTCCCCTGGCTGATCGTGCGCGATCCCCTGGCGCCTGGCGCCCTGGTCAACGCGCCGCCGTCAGGACACATGGCGGGCATCTGGGCGCGCACCGACGCCGCGCGCGGCGTGCACAAGGCGCCGGCCAATGCGGCTGTGCGCGGCGCGCTCAACCTGACCTATCATGTTTCCCGGGCCGAGCAAGCAGTCCTCAATCCGGCCGGGGTCAACTGTATTCGCTTTTTTGGCAGCGAAGGGATCCTGGTGTGGGGCGCACGCACCCTGGCCGCGTCTGGCAGCGAGTGGCGCTACCTGAACGTGCGTCGCTTGTTCAACGTGATCAAGGAATCCATCGCACTCAACACGCGCTGGATCGTCTTCGAGCCGAACGACTATACCCTTTGGAAGTCCATCCGCCGCGATATCCGCGCCTTTCTGACGGTTCTCTGGCGCGACGGCGCGCTGATGGGGCGCACTCCCGATGAAGCCTTCTTCGTGAAGTGCGATGAGGAAACGAATACGCCCGACGTCGTAGATGCCGGGCGCGTCGTGACCCTTATCGGCGTCGCGCCGGTGAAACCGGCCGAGTTCATCGTCTTCCGCCTGAGCCAATATGCCAGCGGCAGCGAAACCCAGGTGCAGGGAGGTTGATCCATGGCCAACCAGGTTGATCCATTTCGCAGCTATAATTTCAAGCTCGACATCGCTGGCGTCACCGAAGCGCATTTCACGGAATGCAGCGGCCTGGGCGTCAAAGTGACGCCCATCACGTACCGCGAGGCTGGCAATAACCAGGTGGTGCGCCACATTCCGGGCCCGGTTGACTACGCGGCCGTCACGCTGCGCTATGGCCTCACCTCGTCTCGTGATTTGTGGGACTGGCTGCAGGCAGCCGCGCAGGGCCGCGTCGAGCGCAAGAACGTCTCACTTCTAATGCTCGACAGTCAAGGCGCGACCGAAGTGATGCGCTGGAACTTGATTGACGCCTGGCCTTCAGAGTGGCAAGGCGCCGTCCTGAATGCGCTTTCACGCGAGATCGCCATCGAGTCGTTGACGCTGGTTTATGACACGCTGGAACGCGCCTAGCCACTCATGAGTACGATCGGGCAGTCGCTACGTCTTTCCCTGGCGCGTACCCTACGCCGAACAGCTTCGCTCCTTGATCGGTTGGCGCTGAGCCTGCAATCGCCGGCCGCGCCTATCAGCGCCGCAGATGCTGACACAACGCCAGCAGAAGGCCCGCCCGCGCATTGGCTCCAGCACGCCCGACGCCCTCCGCCAGCCCACTGGCTGGCTCACATTCGCCGCCAGGCGCCGCATCTTTTGGCCGGAGCTGGGTTGGATGACGAGGCCTGGCTCACCCAGGCTGCGCCATCCACGCTGAAACCCCTCTCACCCGCCGCCTCTGTCACACCAGAAGAGTCTGCGTCCGCTGCGCCGGTCCAGGCGCAGCCAGCGTCGGCTGAACCTGTCGCCGCCGTGCAGCCGCGGCCCGTTTCAGCGTCCGCGCCCACGACAGCCGCGGCTCAGCCAACGCCGCGCCTGCGTCCAACCCGCGCATTGTCCACGCATCCGTTGCGCTTGCGCCCTGTGGAAACAGCAGCTTCGGCCCCGCGCCTCGGCCTGGCGGAGAATGCCCTGCCTGCGCCCACCGCGCCCACGCTCGCTGTTTCCGCCCCGGCGGCGTCCATGCGGCCAGCCGCACAGCCGCGGCCGGATAGGCCCGCGCCTCCGTTGCCCTCCCATCCGTTGCCCACGCGGCCTGTGAGACCTGTGGCGAGTGCGGCGCCTGCGCCCACCTTGTCCGCTTTTGCGCCTGACGACGCGCCTTCCACCGCACCCCGCGCCGTCGCAGCGTCTGCATCCCGGCCGCCGCACGAGGCGCTGTCCCGTGTGCACTCCAACCGCCTGCCGTTCTCCTCCCTGGAACAGCCAACCACGTCGCAGCCGACGACGCCGCCGACGCCCGCGGCCCCGCCGCCGCCTGCTGCCTCGCCCAAGCCCGCGCTGCCTGCCGCGGCCGCGCAAAGCCCAACTCCTGCGGCGCCGCCACTCCGGCCCAGGCCGCAGCCCACAGCGCCGCCATCCAAGCCGCACCGTCCAGCGCCGATCACGGCCGATCCGTGGCCCCAGCTGCCGCCAGCCGCCGATCCTACGTCGTCGTCCAGCACCGGCGCGTCGCCGTCCACGCCGGCATGGCCCACGCTTCCCCCATGGCCCGAAGCGGCAGAACTGGAAACAGCGCCGAATCTGCGGGCCTGGCAGCGCCGCCAGCGCCTGCAGCGCGAGCAGCGAGGTCTTCTGTGGAACGAGTAGCCTTCTTGGTTGAAGAAACCAACGAGCGCCTGCGCTGCCTGCTCAATCCGGAGACGCTGGTGCTGCGCCGCACCGCGGGCGTGCGCCCGCGCCAGTCCACCTCCGGACAGGTCACTGGCCTTGGCCTGGCAGACGATCCCTTACTCTATACCGGCGGCGGCCGCACCGAGCTGGACCTCGATTTGCTCTTCGATGTGACGCTGCCCGGATCGTCTGTGACCAGCGAAGATGTGCGCGACCTGACCGCGCCGCTCTGGCGGTTGGCCGAAAACAGCCAGGCCACAGCCGGCGCCAGCCGCCCGCCGCTGGTGCGCTTGATCTGGGGCAAGTCGTGGAATATCCCCGGCATTGTCGTGGCCGTCGCCGAGCGCCTGGAGCACTTCACCGCGGCGGGCGTGCCGCGGCGTTCCTGGCTGCGCCTGCGCCTCCTACGCGTGGAAGCGCCGACTGTCCCCGCGGCCACGGCCGCACCCCCAACCAATTGGGGTTTACAGGCGGCCAACGCGACGTTTGCGACCCCGAGCGCGGTACGCGTTCACGAGCGGCTCGGCGGCAGCGACCGGAGCAATAATACCACGGTCGAGATTTCGTTGGCCGCGTCGCTGGTCACGGCCGGCGACATCATCGGCGCGGCGCTCCTGGAGACGCCCGCGGTCGCCTTGCTGCTGGCAGCCGGCCGCCGCATCGTGGATGAAGCCGCCGGCGCGATCGGCAAGGTGGCTGACTGGATCACGAGCGCAGGGGATTCGCCGGCGCTGGCTGCTATCCGCGCTGGCTTGAGTACAATGGGGAGCGCCGCGCAGCGCGTGCTAACGGTAGTCTCCAGCCGAGTTTCCGAGCTGCAAAAACGGGTGGTCGCCGAGATCGGCGCGGCCGCAGCCCGCATCGCGGCAACGGCGCGCGCGCTCAGCATACGTCTGGCCGCGCTGACTGCGCCGGCGCGGGAGGCCATCGGCGCCGCGCTGGAGGCGGCGCTGGCGAACATCCGACCCCTGGCCCGCGCCCTGCCGCAAGCCGCCGCGGTGATTGCCGCGGCCGTGCGCGCACGGGCGGCGCGCCTGCTCGCGGCCGCCCTGCCGGTGCTGGAAGCCGGGCGGGACGCGGCCGGCCGCGCGCTGCAGCGCGCAGGATCGTTCCTGTCTGAGGCCGCAGGTCGCGCCGGCGACGCGATTCGCACGGCGATGGAGACCATCGGTCAGGCCATCCAGGGGTTGCGACAGTCCGGCAGCACGTCGGTTTTGCCCAGGGTGCAGGCGGCCCTGGCGCAGGTGGCCGGCGCGGTGACTGCGCTATGGGCTGACGGATCGAGTCGCGCCCGCCGCGCCGCGCGCGCAGTCGAGAAGACCGTGGTCGCCATGACCAACGGCCTGAAAAACATGCTCGAAGCGGGGGAGGCTGTCGCCCTGGTGGCTGGGGAAGCCCTGCGCCAGCCTATCACTTCGTCGGCAACCGCGCTGGACGCGGCCGTCGCGGGCTGGACGGCTGGCAATGCTTCGGACGCAGGATCGGCGGCGGACGCAGGCCAAGACCTGGTTGCGGCCGTGGAGGCGCTGCAGCCTGCACCAGATGATCGCACATCTCAGTCGCTCCTGGCGCCGGCCGCGCAGATTGCCGCCGCGTTGGAGCAAATGCCCCACGCGCCCCCGGCCCAAGTCGCCGGCCAGATCAAGCCCGCGCTGGCAGCGTTGCAGGATGCGCTCGACCACCTTAACGCGACTGAAGATCAGGCCGCACAGGCCCTGCTCAGCGCGGCGCTGGCCGCGGCGCCAGGATCAGCCGCGACCGTAGAAACGCCTGGCGTTGCCGCGCCCGATGAGCCGCCTGGGCTGTTACCGCAGCCGGCGGCGGCCACGCGTGCGATTGATTTCGGCGAGCGCCTGGATCAGCTCAGCCATCGTTACCTGGGGGATGCCGCTTTTTGGCGCGCACTGGCCGAATTCAATGGGATCGCTGACCCGCTGCACTTGGGTGAAGGCTTGACGCTGCGCATCCCATCGAGCGCGCGCGGAGGGGCCCGTTGAACAGCGTAGCGACGCTTCCTCGCCTCCATATTACTGCGGACGGGTCGGCGCTGACTGCGGCTGCCTATCGTGGACTCAGCGACGTGCGAGTGCAGCAGCGCTTGTCGCTGCCAACCCTCTGCGAGCTGGTTTTTGCCGACCCCGTCGAATTTCTGGATCTCGCGGCGCGGCTGACGCCCGGCGTTCGGCTCTTGGTTGAAGCTGACGACCAGGCGGTTCCCCTATTTGTCGGCGAGGTCACGGCCGTAGAATGGGTCTATGGCCCTGCCGGGCAGCGTGAACTGCGCGTGCGCGGCTATGATTTGCTGCACCGGCTGCGTAAGCGCCAGCCAGTCAGGACGCACGTCAGCGTCACCCTCGCCGAGCTGGCCGCCGACATGGCGACGGATATCGGCCTGACCGTAGATGCGGCTGACCCAGGGCCGCTGTGGCCGCGACTGCTTCAGCATCGGCACTCTGATCTGCACTTGCTGGCGGATCTGGCTGCACGCGCCGGGCTTTACCTCACCCTACGCGAAAATGTGCTGCACCTGCTGACGCTGGCCGGCATCGGCGATCCACTGCCGCTGACGCTGGGCGAGTCACTGCTGGAAGCGCGCATAGATGTCAGCAGCGAGCCGGCCACGCGCAGCGTCGCCGTGCAGAGCTGGAACCCGCGGGAGGCTGTCGCGCATGCGGGGCGCGCGAAGACCCCGGCCATTGGACGGACGCCGGATGCGTTCACGGCGCCAGATCGGGTTGGCGGCAGCGGCCAACGGGTGCTGGCTGGTCAGGCCCTACAGGATGATCGTCACGCCGAAGCGCTGGCTCAGGCCGAGCTAGATCGGTACGCGGCGTATGAAATGACCCTCTGGGGCGTGGCGGCCGGCGATGCGCAGCTGCGACCGGGCGCACGCGTGGTCATTGATGGCATCGCTGGCGCCCCGGCGGGACCTTACGTCCTGACAGAGGTGACGCACACCATCAACACAGCGCACGGCTTTGTGTCCGAACTGTCCACCGCACCGCCGCCGCCGCCCACCGACCTGGCGGCGCCGGCCGCCGCGGTGCTTGGCATCGTCACGCAGGTGAACGATCCGCTGGCCCAGGGTCGCGTTCGCGCCAGTCTGCCCGCGTACGGAGCCATGGAAACGGAATGGATGCAGGTGCTCAGCCTGGGCGCGGGGCGCAGCAAAGGTTTGATGATTTTGCCTGACGTGGGCGATCGTGTCCTGGTGCTGCTGCCAAGCGGCGACCCCGGCGACGGCGTCATCCTGGGCGGACTGTACGGCCCGGAGGCGATGCCGGACAGCGGCGTAGAAGGCGGCGCCACGCAGCGCCACACCTGGTTGACGGCCGGCGGTCACCGGATACGCCTGGACGATGCCGGTCAGACCATTCGCGTGGAGGACAGCCGCGGCAGCTACGTGGAACTGTCTCCCCAAAAAGTGCTCGTCCACGCGACCACGCGCCTGGAGTTGGAAGCGCCTGGCCAGGCCGTGGTGATTCGCGGGGCCACGATTGATTTCGAACGCGCGTAACAATACGCGTGGCATAGGAGCGAGTTACGCTCATGAAGGTTCTGACCGAGGACGCCCTGCTGGTATGCCGTCATGAACTAGGCACGGTTGCCATCGAAGCAACGCAAACCCTGGTGACGATTGCCGGTCGCCGCGTGCTGGTCGAGACCAATCCGGAGGACCGGCCCATTCGGCTGTGCCCCAATATCGGCGTTGCGATCAAACCTTGCACGCGCACCCTCAAGGTGAAGACAGGTTATTCGGATTTTGTGCGCATCGAGGGCCGCCGGCTCTGCCTGGACACGGTGACTGGCCTCACCGACGGAACACCGCCAGGGGTTGTAGATTATCTGGTGCGCAAACCTGGCCAGGATTTGGTTGAGGAGGCGGCATGACTACCGACCGCGAACGTGGCTGGTTGTTTCTGCACCCCGATTATGACGCCGCGCCGGAATTTGCCGGGCTGCGCCTCTCTGCGCGCGGAGGCATCGCCCTGGTCGAGGGGGCGGCCGCCGTGCGTCAGGCCATCCTGCTGCTGCTGTCAACCATGCCCGGCGAGCGGGTGATGCGGCCAGATTACGGTTGCGAACTGCACCGACTTCTGTTCGCAACCAACGATGACACCACGGCCGGCCTGGCGATCTTCTACGTCCGTCGCGCGCTAGAGCGCTGGGAGCCGCGCGTCGACATTGTGCGGTTGGACGCCAACCGCCAGGCTGAGCGTCCGGAGCTGCTGGACATTGTTCTGGAATACCGGCTGCGCGCAACGCGGCAGACCGACCGGCTGGCTTTTACCGTCAACCTGGAAGCTGAGGAGGTGTGATGCCACTGCCTGCACCCAACCTGGATGACCGCACGTTTGGGCAGTTGATGGAGGAGGCTCGCCTCCAGATTCAACGCAGCAGCCCCGCGTGGACCGACCTATCGCCTGGGGATCCTGGCATCGTCCTGCTCGAGCTGTTCGCGTTTTTGACCGAGACCATGCTTTATCGGCTGAATCGCCTGCCGGATAAAGCCTATGTAGAATTCCTCAATCTATTGGGTGTGCGTCTCTATCCGCCGGCGGCGGCCAGCGTCACGCTGCGCTTCAGTCGGCGCGGCGACAATGAGAGTGCGCTGGATATTCCGCGCAGCGCACGCGTGACCACGAATCGGACTGACGCCGCTGGGGAAGCGCCGGTGTTCACCACCGCGCATTCGGTTACGTTGGCGCCAGGCGAGAGCAGCGTCGACGCGCCAGCTTACCAGTGCGACCTGGTGGAAGGTGAGCTGGCTGGGGTTGGTACGGGATTGCCAGGGCTCGTCGTCACCGCGCGGCGTCCTCCGATCGTGGCGCCGACAGGGGATGACCTGGACCTGGTCGTCGGCGTGGAAACGGCGCGTGAGGAACTTGAAGAACGCGCGCCCGCGGTGCAATATGGCGACAAAGCCTATCGCGTGTGGCGCAGCGTGGACAGCTTCACCAACCTGGGCAGCGATCGTTACGCATACCGGGTTGACCGGCTCAGCGGGCAAATCCTCTTTGCGCCTGCAGCCCGCATCGCGCTGCCTGGCGGCGGCCTGGCAGACACACCGGCCGCCTTGGCTGAGATTCCGCCGGCCGGTCGCGAGATTCGCCTGTGGTATCGCCGCGGCGGGGGGGCCGGCGGTAACGTCGCCGCGGGAACCCTGACCGTGCTCAAAGACACGCTGCCGGGGATCGAAGTGACGAACCCGGAACCGGCCACGGGCGGCCAGGCCGCAGAAACGCTGGAGAACGCGCTGGTGCGCGGTCCGCTTGAACTGCACTCCCTGGAACGCGCGATTACGGCCCGTGATTTTGAAAATGTCGCGCTGTACAGCTCGCGCGCCGTCGCACGCGCGCGCGCCGTGACACGCGCCGACTTGTGGATGCACGCACGTCCCGGCACCGTTGAAGTCCTGTTGGTGCCTTTCTTGCCCGAAACTCAGCGCGTGGCCGGCCAGGTGACAGCCGCGGCGCTGCTGGCGCAGCAAACCGAAGCGGTGCGCACGCAAATCGAGCGCGACTTGAACAGCCGCCGACCTTTGGGAACGGCCTGTGTTGTCACCTGGACGCGCTATAAGCCGGTGAGCGTGGCAGCCCGCATCGTCGTGCGCCGCCAGGAAGATCGCGCGCGTGTCAAACAGCGTGTGTTGGAACGCCTGCATGGCACGATCAACCCGCTGCCGACGGAGTACAGCCCTGGCGGCTGGCGCTTTGGGCAGGCGCTGCGCGTCTCGCACGTCTACGATGTCGCCTTGGCCGAACCGGGGGTGCTCTGGGTTGACCGGGTGCAGCTTCGGGTAGATGATGTGCCGCAAAAAAACGCGACCGCCGTGACCGCGGATTATTTCCAAGCGGGCGCCTGGTACGCCGCGGGCGGGCCTGCCCTCTACCGTTCGCTCAACCAGGGCGATGGTTGGGAGCCGGTGGCCCATTTCGAGGGAGAGCGGCTGCAAGTCATCCGCGCGCATCCTGAGCGGGCCGGCGTGCTGGCGGCCATTACCACTGCGGCGGCTGGCCGCGCCACCATCTATTTCTCGGCGGACTGCGGCGAGTCTTGGGAGCCGTCGCCAACCAACACCGCGTTCGAAATCAACGACGCCGCCTGGACGTTGCGCGACGGGACGCCCGTCCTTCTGTTGGCCACCGATGTGGGGCTGTACGAACTGCCTTATCAGCCCGGCGCCAGTCCGGTGCAGGTCTTGGTGGATCCGCAGACCCAAAACCTCGGTTTTTATGCGGTGGTTGCCTCGCGCGATGTGCGCGGCCAGGTGTCTGTGGCGGTTGCCGCGCAAGGCACGCGTGGTGTTTTTCTCTCTAGCAGCGCTGGGCAGCGCAACACCTTTCGTTTGATTGGCCTGCGGGGAGAGGATATTCGAGTATTGACCGTGCAGTACGATGGCCCGCGCGCCTTCCTGTGGGCCGGCGCGGCCGCGGCTGGTCCCGACGATCCAGGAAAAGGGTGTTTTCGCTGGGAACTGCTTGGCGCGCAGGATCCGCCGGACGGCTGGCGGCCGCTCAGCGCCGGCTGGAGCGGCGGCAGCTGTCGCGCCCTGACTTTTCTGGGCGCCCGCGCCTTGGCCGCCTCGTTTCGCAGCGGCGTCCTGCGCTTGAACACGGGCGATCGTGACCCGCGCTGGGAGACGCCGGACGTGCGCTGTGGGCTGCCGCTGCGCGACCCGGGCCGCTTCTCTCCCGTGGACGCGGTGGCGGCAGGCGCCAACGCCGCGTGGGCAATGGCGGGCGCCAGCGATGGACTATTCCGCAGCGCGGACGGCGGCCTGACGTATGAACGCGCGGCGCAGACCGAATTTGCCGACCAAGATCGGGTGACACTGCCGCCGACCTGGCTTTTCTGTTCAGGCGAGCATCAGATTGAGGTGGTGAGCGAAGATGAAGCGGAACGAGCTTGAAGGTCTGCTGCCTGACACCTTCAGGCGCACGGCCCGGCCCGGCAGCGTGTTGGCTGCGCTCTTGGACGTCATGGAAGCGCAGCACGCGCCGTCTGAAGAGGCGCTGGCGAGCCTGGACAGCTTCTTCGATCCCTACCGCGCGCCAGACGATTTTGTGCCGTACCTGGCGCAGTGGGTTGATCTGCTGCGTTTCGTGGACGAGGCGCCGGGCGGAGCAGACGCGGACCTGCGCACGTTTGCCGGCGGCATGGGACGCCTGCGTGAGCTGATCGCGGCCGCGGCCTACCTTTCACGCTGGCGCGGCACCAGCCACGGGCTGGTTCTCTTCCTGGAGACGGCTACCGGCGCGACCGGCTTTGGCATCGAGGAGGATGTGCCTGGCAGCGACGGTCGCCCGCAGCCCTTTCATGTGCGCGTCGTCGCGCCGGCGGCCGCGCAAGCCCAGGAGATGTTGATTCGACAGATCGTTCAAATGGAAAAACCCGCGTACGTCACCTTCGAGCTGGTTTTTCGCGCCCAGTAGCACGAAAGGATCCTATGCCAAGCCCATTTTCCATCACCGCGGCCACGAACAGCGTCCGCCTGGATGACCGGCGTCAGGGCGCCGCGACCTTCACCGTCTTCAACGCCAGCGGCCGTGCGTTGCAGGGCCGGATTCAGATTGCGCCGCTGGGTCAGGCTGCTGCATCCTGGTTCCAAGCCGACGGCGCCCCCAATCGCGCCTTTGCGATTGGCGGCACAGAGCAGATTGTGGTCTCGGTGGCGGTCCCAGCCGCGGCGCCGCCCGGTTCCTACTCCTTCCGGCTGGATATGGTGGGCGTGGATAACCCAGACGAAGATTACACGGCCGGCCCGGTGGTGACGTTCGAGGCGGTTGCCGCGGCGCCGAAAAAACCGTTTCCCTGGTGGATTGCAGCCGTGGCCGCGGTCGTTGTTATCGCGGCGCTGGCGTTCATCCTCACCCGTCCGCGTGCTGTGGCCGTGCCCGCGTTGCGCGGCCAAAACGTGGGTGACGCACGCGCGGCGCTCAACGCCGCCGGCCTGAAGTTGGGAGACATCAGCGAGGGCGCCAGCGACGGCCTCGCCGCGGGGCTGGTCGTCGCTTCGACGCCCGCGGCGGGCGCGCCCGTCGCACGCGGCGCGACCGTGGCGTTGGTGGTGGCGGCCCAACCGACGCCAACCGCGACGCCGCTGCCCCAGCCAACGCCCTTTGGCGGCGGCGCCGGGCGCATCGCGTTTGTCAGCAATCGGGACGGCAACCTCGAAATCTACATCATGAACGCTGATGGCTCCGGGGAGACGAACCTGACGCGCAATCCCGACCCGGACTTTGCGCCGAGTTGGTCGCCGGACGGCGCGCAGTTGGCCTTCGTCTCGGTTCCGTCAGGCGGACAGGATGCCCGCCTGGTTGTGGCGCAGGCAGATGGCTCGAACCCGCGGCTTGTCAGCGGCAGCCTGGGGTACAACCTGGCTTTCCTGACCGGCGCCGGCGCAACGATCACCACGCCGCCCAGCAACTTCCCGCGGCCGGCCTGGTCGCCTGACGGCAAGCAGCTCGTCTTTGTCGCAACGAACGGCCAGCTGGCAACCGCGCGCGCGGACGGGTCGGGCGCGACGATGCTTGCCGCGGCCGGCGGATCGCCGCCGAGCGTGATCTATTCCTACCCGACGTGGTCGCCCGACGGCCGGCGGATCGCCTTTGCCCAGCTCGACACCGCGAGCGGGCGGCAAGATTTGGTCGTGATCAACGCGGATGGCAGCGGCCTGCAGCCGTTGGTGGTCAACGGAGCCTACAACCGCGATCCAGTGTGGTCGCCCGATGGCAAGCGCATTGCCTTCGCCTCCAACGTGGATGCCAGCTATAGTGAAATTTACGTGATCAATGCGGACGGCTCGAACCAGCAGCGGCTGACCACCAACAGCAGCGACGACACGCAGCCGACGTGGTCGCCGGACGGCGCGTTCCTGGCCTACGTGTCCTCCCAAAACGCCAGCGCGGATCTCAGCGTCATGGCTGCAGACGGCTCCGGCCAGATCATTTTGACAGAAAACGCGGCCGAGGATATTGATCCGGCCTGGTCGCCCGACGGGACGCGCCTGGCGTACGCGGCGAACCGTAACGCAAACCCATACCAGGTGTATACCATGCGCCGGGATGGTGGGGAGAAACGACTATTGACCGAAAGCGTCGCGGGTGACAGCGCCATGCCGGCCTGGCAGCCCTAAGGAGGAAATCGTATGTCCAGTCCCTTTGCAGTCACAGCGGCCACCAACAGCGTCCTGTTGGATGGCAACCGAAAAGGTGAGACGGCGTTCACCGTGTCAAACGCCAGCGGCAGGGCTTTGCGTGGGCGGGCCATCATCGTACCGGTGGCGCCGGCGCAGATGGGCTGGTTCACCGTGGTGGGCCAGGTCGAACGCGCCTTTGCCATTGCCGGCGTCGAGCAGTATGCGGTGCAGGTCGCGGCGCCGGCCGCGGTCGCGCCGGGGAGCTATGCTTTCCATCTTGACATGGTGGGCGAAGTGCCGGACGAGGAGTATACCACGGGGCCAACCGTCACCTTCACGGTGATCGCGCCGCCGCCGCCCAAGAAGTTCCCCTGGTGGATCGCGGCGGTGATCGCGGCCGTGGTAATCGTTGCGATCGTTGGTTTCGTGATGGCGCGCAGTAACCAGGCCAATCAGGCCGCCAGCGCCACCGCGACTGTGGCCGCGTCCATGACGCGCACGGCGATGGAGGCCACGGCCACTGCGCAAGCGCAGGCCACGGCCGTGGCGCAGGCGCAGGCCGCCGCGGCCCAGGCGACGGCTAACGCGCAGGCGACAGCCAGCGCGCAAGCGACCGCGACCGCGGTGGTGCAGGCGACCGAGACGGCCGTCGCCAATGCGATGGGTAAATACGTGGGCGTGTGGGATGCGCAGGAATCGGACGCAGTTTATCTGACGAAGCTCCAGATCACCCGCGAGGGGGCTAATCTCAAGCTGAGCACCACGGGGAAGGCCTTCGTTGTCTCGAACAACGGCGCCATGGCCAGTCAGCCCTGCGCCGCGGTTCCAGGAGGATCTGAATGTACGTGGGGCGCAGGCACGGTGGCCTACCAGGGCGACCCGGTCGTCTTCGAATTCGAAACCCAGCCCGGCCTGAAGCACCGCGTCACGCTGTCGGTGACGCCTGACGGCGCCACACTGACGGCCTTGTACCAGACGTTCTTGAACAACGCGTTGAAGGGCACCCTGACGACCGCCTTCAAGCGTCATCGCGGCCGGTTCGATCCTATCCTGGTCAATCCGATCCTGCTAGACCCCAGCCGGATTCAGCCGCGCGTCTTTTTTACCCCGGCGCCATGATCCGATCACGCGCTGAATGGGGGGACAGAATCTGTGAATCCAAAAGTGGTGATCGTTCTGCTCGTGCTCGTGGTAGTGCTGTTTGCCCTGGCCGTGGGGGTTGGAGCGACGCGGCCCGCTGAAGCAGTCGGCGGCGGGCCAGACTGGCTGCAGAGTCTGGGCGCGCGCTTGGGCGCGCGCCAGGCGCTGCGCGACGAGGACATCAGCGGCGCGATTGGCGCGTGCCCTGAGCGCCTGCACGCGTCGTTTGTGCTGCCCGCTGGGCTGTCGTGTACCTGGTTCTTCAAGGACTCGTCTGCGCCCGTGCGCACGTTGTCATTGGAATTGGCCGCTGGCGACGCGCGCGCGGTGTTCGATCCCTATGGCGAAGGGGAAATGACGCTCAAGCAGGACCTGGCTGGCGACCGGCGCACGCTGCGTGTGCCAGTGACCAAAGCCGGGGGACAGTTGGGGCTTGTCTGTTTGGCGGGCAGCTGCCAGTTTGTGGTGAAGTAGACCGGGCAAGGCCGGTTGGTGGGCTACGCGCGATCGACGCGCAGCGCGCGGATCACGGCGATCAGTGAACCGATCAACATGGTAATGGCCCAGATCAGGGCCAGAATGCCAACAATGATCGCCGCAAGGGCGTCGGTGATGCTGACCAGGATGATGGGCACGAGGGCGTGCAGAAAACCAACGATGAGCGACGCGAGCAGGGAGGTGAGGATGAGCAGCACCAGTCCTCTGTTCTGCAGAAACCGCTGCTGCGCAAGGAGCAGGCAGACCACCGCGCCCATCTTCAGGGCCAACGCCAGCCCAAGAACCGCGTTGGCGCCGGGCCGATTGAAGAATCCATACACCGCCAGGTAAGCCAGGGTGCCAAAAGGCGTTGCCAGGAACAAGGCCACCATCAGCAGCAGCAGGGCCAGGGCCGCGAAGATGGCTGCAATCGTGAGGATTAGTACGATGATGGACACAATCAGGGTGGCGAGGCCTTGGATACGGGCATGCACCCGCTGTGAGACCAGCAGGCTGATCCCCATGAGTCCCACCGTAAATACCAAGAGACCATCAACGAATCCAAGATAGCGAATGCCCAGCCCTGGCGGCTTGGGCCGGGAGAGAATGTCCTGAATTTCGCTGGGATCGAGCTGCTGGAAGGCCTCGCGCAGGTCTTTGTCGCCTGCGACCAGAGAGGCCAGCGATGCGGCACTGCCGACCGGCGCGCGCAAGAGTTCAACGCCGCCTACTTCGAGCAGCAGCGCCAGCGCGAAGACGACCAGGGCGGCGACGAAAAAGGGTTTGCGCAGGGTGTCCATACGACCTCCTTGCGAGATTCATGCGGTGATCGAGATTGCTCTGCCTGGCGGCCGCTGAGACCGCAGTCTGCCAGCGGCGGCGGCCACCTTCAGCTGACTGCGGCGACCGACTGCGCTGGCGTCGGGGCGGCTTCGCCTGCTGAACGCAGCCAGCCTATGATCTCGCTGCGCGGCACGCTGACTTGCTGACTGCCGGTCAAATCGCGCACGGTGATGCTGCCCGCGGCCAGTTCATCGTCGCCCAGGATCAACGCGAAACGGGCCTGCGCGCGATCCGCCTGTTTCAACTGGGCTTTGAGGCTGTCGCGATAGGGCAGCAGCGCGCCGATGCCGGCCTGGCGCAGCATCTGCAACAGACGAATGGCTTCCAATTTCGCGGCCGCGCCCCGGTAGGCCAACATGACTAACGGCGCGGGAAGAGCCGGTACGCTCACGCCTTGGGCTTTCATCGCCAGGATGATGCGCTCGATGCCGGAGCCAAAGCCGACGCCTGGCACAGCCGGGCCGCCCAGTTCCTCGATCAACCCATCGTAACGACCGCCGCCGCAAACAGCCGCCTGCGCGCCAATGCCTTGCGCCCAGACCTCGAACACCGTTTTGACATAGTAATCCAGGCCGCGCACCAAGCGCGGATTGATGGAATACGGCCGCCCCAACAGATCAAGATACTGGCGCAAGGCAGCAAAGTGATCGCGGCAGCTGGCGCACAGATAATCATGAATGACCGGCGCCCGTGCCAGCCGCAGTTCCATGTCTGGGTCTTTGGAATCGAGCAGGCGCAGCGGATTGCGCGCCAGGCGTATACGATCCGTTTCGCCTAATTCCGCCGCCATTGGGGTGAAGTAGTCGCGCAGCGCTTGCACGAAGTTGGGCCGGCAGATGCGACAGCCGGTGCTGTTGATCATGAAAGAAAGGCCTTGGAAGCCCAGGGCATCGTACAAATCCCAGGCGATGCTCATCACCTCCACGTCAATGGCCGGATCTTCCTCGCCCAGCGCTTCGACGTTGAACTGGTGGTGGATGCGATAGCGTCCGGCCTGCGGCTTCTCCTGACGAAAGATAGGACCGACCGCGTAGAGACGCAGCGGCGCGGGCTGTGTGTGCATCCCATGTTCAACGTAGGCGCGCATGATGCCCGCGGTAAACTCCGGGCGCAAGGTCAGCTCCTCGCCGCCTTTGTCTTGAAATGAATACATCTCTTTTTGTACCAGTAGGTCCGAGCCTTCACCCACACCTCGCGTGAAAAGCGCCGTGGATTCAAAGATCGGAACATCAATCGGTGCAAAGCCGTAAAGCGCGGTGATGCGCTGAATGTTTTGTTCAAGGCAGCGCCAGAAGGGCCATTCTTCAGGCAAAATATCCTTGGTGCCAGTAGGCGCCGTGTAGGGCATGGAGATCCTCGCAAGGGTCAGATTGAACACGCAACGGACTTTATTCTACCATTCTGATGCGGGGATGTCTAACTGTCGCTTGACGCGGCAGGAACCTCGAGAACCCGCGGGATTGATTGACGCCCATTTGAATCAGCCTTATAATGTACGTCAATGAGACCTTCACGACACGAACCTTTGGAGAATTCTATGTCACCGCAAAGATCGCGACCGCCAGGGCGGCGGAGCACGGAGAGGGGGAAGGGCATGGCAAACGGACTTAATTTGCTCGTCGCTGGCATTGTTGGATTCATTGTGGGCCTGGGGCTAGAATGGCTGCTGGAGATTTGGTATTTCCGGCGCTGGCGCCAGACGGTGCGTGATGAACGGATAGAGGAGCTGCAGACGGCCGTGAGGGCCAAGGAAAGCCGTATCAGTGACTTGGATGGCCGTTTGGAACGCGCACAGGTGCGCATGAACGCGCTCCAAGGCGAAGTGGCTCAGCGCACCCAGGAAGTAGAACGAATGCAGGCCGAGCGTTTGGCGCGGCTGGCGGCCGTCGTCCACGATGCGGAGGCGCCGGAGGCGGTTGAACTCGAAACGCCCCCCGCGCAGGAGCCAACGCCCGAGATGCTCGCCCGTGAACCGCCAGCCTTCGACGCGCCGACGCCTGACCTCCCGGCCATCGAGTTGGGCGCGGTCGAACTGCCGACGTTGGAAGCGCCTGCGGTCGAATTGCCTGCCATCGAGTTGGGCGCGGTCGAACTGCCGACGCTGGAAACGCCCGCGGTCGAAGCGCCTGCGGTTGAGATGGGCGCAGTCGAACTGCCGACGCTGGAAGCGCCTGCGGTCGAAATGCCTGCGGTTGAACTGGGCGCGGTCGAACTGCCGACGCTGGAAGCGCCAACGGTCGAATTGCCTGCCGTTGAGATGGGCGCGGTCGAACTGCCTACGCTGAAAGCGCCTGCGGTCGAAATGCCAACCATCGAAGCGCATGCGGTCGAACTGCCTGCCGTTGACCTGGGCGCGGTCGAACTGCCGACGTTGGAAGCGCCTGCGGTCGAATTGCCTGCGGTTGAACTGGGCGCGGTCGAACTGCCGACGCTGGAAGCGCCAACGGTCGAATTGCCTGCCGTTGAGATGGGCGCGGTCGAACTGCCGACGTTGGAAGCGCCAACGGTCGAATTGCCTGCGGTTGAGCTGGGCGCGGTTGGCCTGCCGACGCTGGAAGCGCCTGCGATCGAACTGCCGGCCATCGAGTTGGGCGCGGTTGGCCTACCGACGTTGGAAGCGCCGACGGTCGAAATGCCTACGCTGGAAGAGCCTGCGATCGAACTGCCGACCATCGAAGCGCCTGCGGTCAAATTGCCTGCCGTTGAGCTGGGGGCGGTCGAAATGCCGACGCTGGAAACGCCCGCGGTCGAACTGCCGACCATCGAAGCGTCCGCGGTCGAACTGCCTACGCTGGAAACGCCCGCGGTCGAACTGCCGACGCTGGAAGCGCCAACGGTCGAATTGCCTGCCGTTGAGATGGGCGCGGTCGGCCTGCCGACGCTGGAAGCGTCAACGGTCGAAATGCCTGCGGTTGAGCTGGGCGCGGTCGAAATGCCGACCATCGAAGCGCCAACGGTCGAACTGCCTGCGGTTGAGCCGCGCGCGGTCGAGCTGCCTGCCATCGAGTTGGGCGGAGTTGAAATGCCTGCGGTTGAGCTGGGCGCGGTTGGCCTGCCGACGCTGGAAGCGCCAACGGTCGAACTGCCTGCCGTTGACCTGGACGCGGTCGAGCTGCCTGCCATCGAGTTGGGCGGAGTTGAAATGCCTGCGGTTGAGCTGGGCGCGGTCGAACTGCCGACGCTGGAAGCGCCAACGGTCGAACTGCCTGCCGTTGAACTGGGCGCGGTCGAACTGTCTGCCATCGAGTTGGGCGGAGTTGAAATGCCGACGTTGCAAGCGCCAGCGGTCGAAGCGCTTGCGGTTGAGTTTGGGGCCGTTGAGCTGCCGACGCTGCAAGCGCCCGCGGTTGAATTACCCGCAATCGAGTTGGGCGGAGTTGAAATGCCTGCGGTTGAGCTGGGCGCGGTTGGCCTGCCGACGCTGGAAGCGCCTGCGATCGAAATGCCTGCGGTTGAGCTGAGCGCGTTTGGCCTGCCGACGCTGAAAGCGCCTGCGGTCGAAATGCCTGCGGTTGAGTTTGGGGCCGTTGAGCTGCCGACGCTGGAAGCGCCAACGGTCGAACTGCCTGCAATCGAGTTGGGCGCGGTCGAACTGCCGACGTTGGAAGCGCCAACGGTCGAATTGCCTGCCGTTGAACTGGGCGCGGTCGAACTGTCTGCCATCGAGTTGGGCGCGGTCGAACTGCCGACGCTGGAAGCGCCGACGGTCGAGTTACCTAGGGTTGAACTGGGCGCGGTTGAACTGCCGACGCTGGAAGCTCCCGTGGTCGAATTGCCTGCGATTGACCTCGGCGCGGTGAAGATAGCGGGGCGAGGGCTGCCAGGAGCCACAACCGGGAATGATCCCTTGATCGAGATTGATGGCATCGGCCCTGCCTACGACCAGCGCCTGCGCGCCGCGGGCGTGACCACCTTTGCCGGCCTGGCCGCCATGACCGTGGACGAGCTGGCCGCCATCATCCAAGCGCCCGCCTGGCGTAAGACGGACTATGCAGATTGGATCGCGCAGGCGCGGGCTGCCGCAGAACACGGGGTGGAAGCGCTGGCGCAGCAGCCAGCCATGCGATCATTGCAGCCCGATAACCTGACGCTGCTGGCGGAGGTGGGCGAGAAGACCGCTGATGCGCTGCGCGCAGCCGGCTTCTACAGCTTTGCCAGCCTGGCGGCAGCCTCGCCCCAGGAACTGGCCGCGATTGTCGAAAGCGCCGGGTTGCCCGGCGGCGATTATGCGGCCTGGATTCAAGAGGCCGCCGAACGCACGACAGGCAGCGGTCGCCGTCGCAGCGTCAAACCGCTGTAGTCCTCCGGGGAGGGTAGCTCATGCAACCTCAACGCCCACCATTTTGGGAATGGCCGCTGGATCGCCTCAATGTGCTGCTCATCACAGGCGCTCTGCTGACGCTTTTGTTGTTGAGCGTGGTCAATTATGTCATTCAGCGCCGCGCGGCTGGCTTCGCCCTGGCAACACCAGCACCTGAGGTGGTGAACACCGTTTCTCCGGCCGCACAGACTGCGCAGCCCCAGACAACGGCGGAAGTTCCTGCGCTGCTCGCGCCCGCTGCGCCGGCTGAGACGACGCCGCTGAGCATTGTCAAACCACGCCATGGGTCGCAAATGGCAGCGCCCCTGGCTCGCATCGAAGGGACCGCGCCGCCGGGCGCCCTCGTGGTGGTTTTTGATAACAATCGCCGGCTGGGAGACATCGTGGCGGACGCGCAGGGTAAGTGGACGCTTGATCTGCGCGCGCCGCTGACCGAAGGCGACCATCTGCTGCGCGTTCAGGCGACAGATGCCCAACGCCAGCCCCTGGGACGCTCAGCGCCCGCCCTGGTCACGATCCTGGCGCCGCAGCCGCCCACGATTATGGCGCCCATGGCTGGCGCGCGGCTGACCGCGGGCGCAGCCCTGACGATCAGCGGGTCAGCCATGCCCGACAGCTCGATTCGGGTCTTGGTGGATCAACAGGTGGTTGGTGAAACATCCTCGAATGGCAGAGGAACGTGGCAGCTTGCCTTGCCCAAGCCGCTCAGCCGCGGTCAACACCGCTTGCGGGCGGACCTGATCAGCCCCAATGGCAACCTCTTGATCAGCAGCGCGGAGGTGAGCGTCACGGTCTCTCCGTAGACGTCGCGTACTCCCTTTGGGCTAAAGCGCCAGGACGCCAAACACTGTGGCTTCCTGGCGCTTTTTTGAACTTCGTCGAGCGTGCGAATGAAGGTGGATTTGCCAGACCCTGATGGGCCAAAGCGGGGTCGCTTGCAAACCGCCGCGCACGTTTTCGGCCAGGTAGGCCGCGCTGAAAATGGTCACGCCGGCCATGGCTTGAGTCACCAGCTCAATCGTCACCCCTTCGGGCAAGAAGGGCGGCAGCATCAGACGCCCCCGAGATGACTCGCATCAGGTGCGGATCGCGGACAGACTGACACGAAATGTCTTGGAAGGAATCTGCGGCGCGTCTACAATTTTGGCGGCCAAGGGCTGCGGCGAGTAAATGGCGCACAACGTGTTGGAAACATGATACAGATGAGCGCGTTTGTCCGGCGGGCAGCCGTCGAGGATGCCGGCCAAAATATGCCACTGGATGGAGTATCGCGTATGGCCGTAATCGTGCCAGACGATCATGGAATCTGGGCCGCGCAGCATTTGAAACGCATTCTGAGTATCAATGCGCACACTGTCATGGGTGTGATCGCCGTCCACGAAGATCAGGTCGAATTTCTCGGACAGGGTGGAGTAGTCGAAGGTGCGCGAATCATGGCCAATGTGGGTGATGTTGGCATATTTCTTCGAGTAGAAGCCGTGCGCAGCAATCAACTCCTGGTTGTAGCCGCTTTGGCGCATTTCGTCTGGCGACAGGCTGATGGAGACGCATGCGGCCGCCAGCGGCGCCACGTTGGCAACGCTTTCGCCGCGCCAGGTGCCAATTTCCAGGTAACGACATTGGGGAAAGCGCCGCGCCAGCGCCCTGAGTAGGGCCAAGTCGGTCACCAGCGAGGTGCCCTCCAGGAAGCTGACCGGCTCCACCGTCTCGTCGAAGCCCGGCAGCAGATCGAGCAGATCTACCGTGGGCAGGCCATCGTTCAGCCCGTAATGTTGATTGACGTAGGCGCGTTCCTCGGCGCGGTAGTCAATCAGGTTGCCCAGGCGCCGTGGGTCACGCGCGAGGAGCTTGAGCACTTTCCACAGGGTTTTCAACTGGGCCGTGCGCGAAACCGGTTGGGTAACGGTGAGCGCGTTTTGCATGAGATCACCTCAAATTTCGAGCTGCAGATGGAGAAGCTGCCGTCAGGAAGCGTCGGCATCGAATTTGTAGCCGAGGCCGCGCACGGTGAGCAGATAGGTGGGATTGTTCGGGTCGGTTTCTAGTTTGTTGCGCAGACGACGCATGTAGACCGCAATCTGGTTGGCATAACCATCGTAGCCGTAGCCCCAGACGTTGTCGAGCACCTGATCGTGGCTCAGGATGCGGCCGGCGTTGCGCACCAGGTAGTGCAGAAGGCGGAACTCAATAGGAGTCAACTCGGCGACCTTGCCGCTGGGCATGAACACCTTGTTGCCCACGGGGTCGAGTCGGAAATTGCCCACCGTCAAGAAACCGGCATCGCTGTCGCTGAAGCCGAAAGCCTCCGCCCGGCGCAGCACCGCGCGCACGCGCGCCAGCAGCTCCGTCGGATCAAACGGCTTCGAGAGGTAGTCGTCAGCGCCGACATCAAGCCCAACGACGCGGTCGGCGGTTTCGCCCTTAGCTGACAGGATCAGAATGGGCACCTGCATCGTCCGCCGAATCCGCCGACAGACTTCAAGCCCATCCATGTGCGGCATCATGACATCCAGAATGACCAGGTCCGGCGCTTCGCGTTCGACGATGTCCAGGGCATCGGCCCCATTCGACGCGGTGAGCACGGTGTAGCCTTCTTCGCGCAGCAAGAATGAAATCATCTTGACGCTGGGCGGATCATCGTCAACCACCAGAATGCGCATGGAATCCTCCGGGCATGAGACTATCGGATCACGATCCGCGGAGCATTATAGCCGAGAATCACGGTTCCATCAAGCAGGACAGAGCAGCAGCCCGGCGGAGGCAGACGCAGGCCTTCACGCGCGGAACACCCAAACCACAGCCATGATCAGGATACCCCAGGCAATGGCGTCGGCCAACGGCACTGCGGTTTTTCTTGATTTCACGTCAGCCTCGAGCTTGTGTTTTTGCAGGGCCGCAATCACCTGCCGATCGGCCCACAAGCGAAGCTGCTGGCGAGCGAGTTGAATGAGCAACAGAGCGACGACAATGGTCAAAATCGAGGTCGCTGACATACGACTACCTCCTGTGAATCCACGGTAACCGGCCAGGCGCATCATGCGTTACAAGAAAAAGATACGTTGAGCGCCGGTTTTTTAGTGTAAACAAGACACTAACGTGAATGAGAGAAAAAACCAGCATCGCTGGTCAAACTTTGTGTCTTTATGACACTAATTATAATGCAAGCGTAGGAATCTGTCAAACCGACGGCGGCACGATCAGGATTCCTATGTGGATGGAGTGAAGGCGGCGGGCGTCAGGGGAAACGGCGGCGCGCTTGTTCCATCTCGATCGCTTGCGCGCTGAAGCGGAATAGGCGCGCGGGGCGTCCTGGGCCTTCGCTCGTGTCGCCGGTTTCTTCCAGCACCTCAGCCGCCAGAATCTTGCGACGAAAGTTGCGCTTGTCCAACGCTTCGCCCAGGATGATTTCGTAGGCTGCCTGCAGTTCACTGAGGGTAAAGGCTTTGGGCAGCAGCATGAAGCCCAAAGCCGTATATTCCAGTTTCCAGCGTAAACGGCGCAGGGCATACTCGAGGATCTTGGCGTGATCGAAAGCGAGCTGTGGCAGGTTGTAGATAGACCACCAATTGGCGTCGGCGGCATCGCCGCTGTTGCGCAGCGGGCTGTGCGCAGCCTGTTCTGCGCTCAGGAGAGCGAAATAGGCTACGGTGATGACGCGGGTGCGCGGATCACGTGCGGGATCGCCGAAAGTGTACAGCTGCTCCAGGTACACATCGTGGACATTGGTCTCTTCGGCCAACTCGCGCAAAGCGGCCTCTTCCAGCGGTTCGTCGAAGCCAACGAACCCGCCAGGAATCGCCCAATGACCCTCGAACGGCCAGTTTTTGCGTTTGATGAGGAGCACTTTGAGGTCGTTATCAACAAATCGAAATAGAATGACATCTATCGTCACAGAAACCTGGCGGTATTGGCGGACGTCATACGGCTCCGCGGGAGCACCCGGCATGGTTATAGTTGCGTCTTGGCTCATGGATTACTCGTGCATCAATTCGTTCAGGCTTTGAGATTAAATCATGTCAAGTTGGATAGACTATTTGCGTTTGCGCCCCATGAGGCGCGTTGCCGACTCGGCGTTTGTCGGTTATAATCTGGCACACATCATCAGCAGGCTCAGTCAGGGAGTTGCCATGCTCTTTTCGCGTCAAGAGATGATTCGCCGTGTGCGTGTACTGCAGTCGGCTAAACTGATCTTCAATCTACTCATTGCCGTTCTGCTGCTCTGGCAGCAGTGGGGATGGCTGCTCATCCTTATCCTGGCCGCAGACGCCGCGTTCCTCTGGTTGTATTATCCGCGTCTCAGCCAACGGCAGCCGGCCGCTGCCGTTCTGATCACTCTGGCTTTGACAGCCCTGGTCGTCTTGGCCGCCGCCTACGAACGCCCGGTCTTTGCCCCCGTCCTCCTGGCGTTTTTTCTGCCCCTGCCAGTGGTGGCTGCGGTAGCGCTTGGTTCAGGGGTGGGAGTGCTGGGGGCTGCCAGTTTGGCGACGCTTGGCGCCCTGTCCACGGCGCTCTTGGCTTGGCGTCTGGCGCCAGAAGGCGTCGTCGTCCTGTTGCCCTGGGTCGCGCTGACCGTTGGCGCCATCTGGCTGCAGGCGCTGGCCCTGCGCCAGTTCGTGCAAGAAGAACGACGGCAGCGCACGCCGCTGGATGTGGCGGCTGCCATCGCGAATGGCTTGACGGTGGTGACAGTCAACGATGGTATTTTTGATGCATCCGTTGATTCCTTAACTGGTTTGCTGCGGCGTCAGGCCGATAACACCAGCGCGCGCTGGTTGGTCCTCGACCTGGCGACTTCGACGCCTGTCACCGGGGCTGAAATCGAGCGACTCACGCAGGCCGCGCGCAGCGTAGCCAACTGCAAGGTGGTGCTGGCGCGGGTGCCGGCTGAGGCCACGCTGCAGCCAGGCGGGCCGCCAGCGCTCCTCAAACGGTTGGACCATTACGCCACCGTGGCGCAGGCCGTGGAAGTCGGTTTGCGCCACCTGGGCTGGGTGCATCCGGCCACCACGCCGGAAGCCCGCGAAGCCCGCCAACCGATTCGCATCCCGACCTCCGTTGTCACCGAAGACTGGTGGGACGCGAGTTAGTGCAAAGCACAAATTACGATTTTAGCAGCAGGTTGTCTATCTCCTCATCGGTGACGCGGCGCGCAGCCTGAACCGCGGCCCGCTTGGCCTTTAGGTGCGACAGGGTGCGCAGGCCGTCTAGTTGACCGCGCAAGCGCGCCCGCGCGGCTTCGCCGCCGCGCAGGCCAGCCCAGGCCGCCTCACGGGCCACCTTGAGCTGCGCGGCCACCATGCGCGGCCAGTAGCGGCGGAGGAGCGCGCCGGGCATGTTCTTGTAGAGAACCCAAAGGGTGTTGCGTCCGGTGTAGTAACTGGCAAGGGCGCCGCCGCCCGTGGCGCTCAGGTGATGGTAGACGCGCGCGCGGGGGGCAAAACGGGCCGTCCAGCCGGCCATCTGCGCCCGCCAGGCCAGGTCAACATCCTCCAGGTACATGAACAGGTCTTCGTCGAAGCCGCCCACCTCTTCCCACATCGCGCGACGATAAGCAACGGCGCCGCCGCAGCCGCCAAACACCATCGTCTGCTGATCATACTGTCCTCGATCTTCTTCCCAGACCCCGCGGTTGCGCGGGATGCCATCCGCGCCCATCTGGTCGCCGGTGTTGTGCAGCACGGTGCGCCGATCGAAAAGCAGCATCTTGCTCGCTGCGCTGCCGACCTCAGGATGAGCGAAGGGTAAGATCAACTCCGCCAGCCACGGGCGTTCGACCTCGGTGTCATTGTTGAGCATGACCAGAATATCGCCCTGTGCGGCAGCCGCGCCTGCGTTACAAGCCGCCGCCAGCCCGCGGTTGCTTTCCATCGTGACCACGCGCACATCCGCCTGCTCGGCCTGCAAATAGGCCAGCGTGTCATCCGTGGAGGCGTCATCCACGACGATGATTTCATACCGCGTGTAGGTCTGCCGGTGCAGGGCGTCCAGGCAGGCCTGCAAAAAGCGCAGGCCATTGAACGTGGGGATGATGATCGAAGCCAGCGGAAAAGCCAGTACGTCGCTCATGATGTTTGGAAAAACGCAGCCAGCGCCTCTTGCCAGGGCCGCAGGGTGATGCCGAGCGCCGCGGCATTGGTGTTGGCCAGCAGGGCATGCAAGGGCGGCGTGCTGGATCGAACCCATTCCGTGTGCGCGATGGGCGTCACCGCGACATCCGGCCGGCCGGCCTGACGCAAAATCTCACGCGCAAACTCGTACCGCGAGCAGGAGCCGCCATTGACCAGGTGATAGATGCCGAAATGATTGGTTTCGATCAACTGCGCAATAGCCGCAGCCAGGTCAGGCGCGTAGGTCGGATTGCCGAACTCATCGCTCACCACGCGCAGCGCGCCATGCTTATCCGCGGCCTCGATGATTTTGCGCGGAAAATTGTTGTTCCCCGGCGCAAAGAGCCAGGCGATGCGCACAATATAGAAGCGCTGCAGAAGCGTCCTGACCGCCGCTTCGCCAGCCGCTTTAGAACGCGCATACACGCTGAGGGGATTGACGGCCTCCCATTCGTAGTACGCGGTATTGGTGCGGGTTCCGTCGAAGACTTCGTTCGTGCTGATGTAGAGCAGCGGCGCGCCGATACGTTGGCAGGCCAGGGCCAGGTTGTGCGTACCCCACATATTGATGCGGAAAACCAGGTCCGGGTTGGCTTCAGCTCCATCCACGTTGGTGTAGGCGGCCGTGTGAATGACGACGTCGGGCGCCTGTGCTTCGATGAACGGAATCACAGCCGGATCGGTAATATCACAATCCGGGAGATCAACGCCCAAGCGCACGTGCCGCGCGAGGGTTTGCTGCAACGTACGGCCCAGTTGCCCCAGGCAGCCAGTAATCAGTACACGCCGGGGATGGGCGGTCGGTCCTTCGGGAATGAGCAGCGATGTCAGTTTCATGATGATAGTCCTGTGGCTAGTCTGCGGCGCCCGCCACCAGCGGTACAAAGCGTACCAACGTCAATGGACTGCGTTTGATGTGTTGATTGTGCTTTTCGATCAACCAGAGGGTCTGGTCATCGAGCGCCGCGCCGACTGGAATCACCAGGCGTCCCCCGAAGGCCAGTTGTTCTTCCAACGCCGGCGGCACCTGCTCGGGCGCCGCCGTCACAATGATCGCGTCATAGGGCGCGCCGGGTAACCAGCCTTGATAGCCATCGGTCACATGAATATCCACATTCTGGCAGCCCAGTTCGTGTAGGCGGCTTTGCGCGTTGGCAGCCAGTTCAGGCTGAACCTCGACGCTGTCCACGTGCGCGCACAGCGCCGCCAGGATCGCCGTTTGGTAGCCAGAGCCAGTGCCTACTTCCAACACACGATCGGCAGGGCGCAGGCGCAGCGCCTGGGTCATGAAGGCCACAATGAACGGCTGCGAGATGGTCTGCCCAAAGCCGATGGGCAAGGGTCGGTCGTCATACGCCCAGGCGCTGTACGGCTCGGCGACGAACCGTTCGCGCGGAATACGGCCGATGACCTGGCGCACCGCCTCGTCGGTGATCTCCGGCCAGCGCGGAGGCCATGCCTGGCGACGGCGCCATTCACGCCCGGCTTTGGATTCTTGGGCATTGTTTGTTTGCTCATTCAAGGCGAATTACCCATTTGCCGAGCGCACAACCGTGGATCACAGCAGACAATCCGCGGCGATCCGTGTTCATTCGCGTCCTATTTTCAAGTCGGAGATGCGCCTGGCTACGACGGCAGCCATGATCGTTTGACCGGCCGTCGTCAGATGCAGGCCGTCGTCTTGCAGCACGGTCGCCTGCGCAGGCGCCCCCAGGGAAGACGACACATCAATCATCTCAACGCCCAGCTCCGTGACTAGATCGCGCACAACTGCGCGGTACGCCTCATAAGCCGCGACTTGCTGCGCATGTCCGCCCTCCCCGCGCCCGGCGCCGCAGGCCGGGCCAATCGGAGTCAAGTTGATCAGCATCATCTGGGTTTTCGGATCGGCCTGTCGCATCTTTTCTACGCTCAAGCGCAGCGCCTGACGGTACTCCGCCGGCGGAGACCGGCGCAGGTCGAACCGATCCGCAGTCAGGTCAGCGCGGCAGGCCGCTTGGCGCAGCTGCCCGCGCAGCCAGGTGAACAGATAGACCGGGCCAGGATGCAAGTAGCCTCGGCACAACAGCTCGCGCCGCCACAGGTCAGCCGGGGTTGCTCCCACCAGGCGACCATCGTTCAGGCCAAAGGCGATCAGCACCAGGTGCGGATGCCAGCGCAGGACATCGCGCTCAACCCGCAGCAGTCCTTGCAGCGCGGTTTCGCCGGGGACGCTGGCATTGATGATGGCCCACGCGCCAGGTTGGACATCGTCAAGCTGCCGCTGCACCAGCGCCGGCCAGGCCGCAGTCGGCGCCACCTGCGCCCCGGCGGCAATGGAATCGCCGAGCACGACCACGCGGCGGCGTCCCTGGACGGCGTCCCATGTCAGGCTCTGGGTTGCGGCCAGCAGATGATCGCTTGGCGTGGCCCAATGGGCGAGATTATCGCGTCGGCGCAGAAGCAGCTCGCTCGCCAGCAGCCCCGCCAGCGCGCTCAGGACGACCACCAGCCGCCAGCGCTGCGTCCTCTTCATCACGGCCTCGATCCAAGACCGCGGGATTGTAGCACCGATGGCGGGGCAGAGCAAAGACGCCAGGGTCGAGCGGGTAAGGCGCGCTCCTGCTGACCGCAGCCAGGCAGGATCACACGTAATGCTCACGAATGGCCGCGCTGAGATAATCGAGGGAAGCGACCACGACCGCAATGGCGAGCATTTGCACGCTCGCCTGCCGGTACTGCAGCAGGTTGATGTTTTGCTGCAGCAGGAAGCCAATGCCGCCGCCGCCGGCAAAGCCGATAATCGTGCTCATACGCACGTTGATGTCCCAGCGATACAGGGTGAACGAAATATAGGGCGGCACGATCTGGGGGATGACAGCGTAGACGATCGTTTGCAGGCGGGTCGCTCCCGTGGCGGTCACCGCTTCCAGCGGCCCCTCCTGGATGCTCTCGACCTGTTCGGAGTAGAGCTTGCCCAGGGAAGCAATGGTGTGCAGACACAAGGCCAGGACGCCGGCAAACGGCCCAATGCCGACCCAAACTGCAAAAACGATCACCATGATGAGCGGTTCGATCGCACGCAGCGCATTGAGCACCGTGCGCGTGAGCAGGTAGACCACAGAGCCGATTGGGGTTGGCGACTCGACATCGGCGCGCAACCCAATCAGCAGGCCAATCGCGGCGCCGATGATGGCTGGAATCAGGAGGTAATTGACGCGATTTTCCAACTGGTAGAGCCAACCGATGCTGGCGCCGATCAACGCGGCGTAGAGCGCGCCGTTGAGCGCGGCCAGAACCACAGCGATGATCTTGCGCGGCTTATGGGCCAGGCTGGGCAGGATTTTGGCGCCCAGCGGGCTGGTCAGGGCGCTGACGATGGCGATGCCGGCAGCGGCGCCGAGCAGCGGCAGCAGCAGTTCCAGCACGTGCGCCAGGTTCGCCATGAAGAGGGCGAGGAAGCCTAAGCCACCGATGCGCGTTGAAAGAAAAGCGCCCAGGCGCTGGCTCAACAGGGCGACCAACCCCAGATTGACGAACAAGGTCAAGCCGGCGACGAGCAGGCCGCCCGCGCGTCCTGCGCGTTGCAAGCCCGTCGGGCGATCATCCTCGGCCCCGCCGACTCCAAAACGCAGCGCCAGGAACATCACCACGCCGACCACGGCCAGCGCGCCCGTGGCCAGCAGCCCATTGGCGCCCCCCATCGTGACGCCGAGCCTTCCCAACTGCCCGCCGGCCAGCGAGCCTGCATAAGCGCCCAGCGGCAAGGTCAACAAGGACAACATGATGGCCGTGAACGGTGAAGTGACGGGGCGCATCAGATTGCCGGCGGCCAGGAAGCCAATGGGGAAAGCCAACACGGTGCCGAGGGTGGTCGCCAACAGCGCCATGAAGATCGTTTCAATGATCTTGTTCCAGGTTTCTTTGGTGGTGTCAGACAGGTAGGGTCGCCCGACGACGGTCTTGTATTCGGCTTCGATGGCTTGGGCCACCGCGGCCTCGCGGTTGCGTGGAATCGTGAAGGTGGTCGTGAACGCGCCTTTTTCATCGGTCTTGATCGAAATGCCAGGCAGAGTGGCCTGGCTTTCCGGCCGGAAGCGCACAGCCACATCGGCGTTGTGCGGGAAATTGGCGCCCGTCACGCTGATGCGCTCATCGCCGGCCGCGCACGGTTTGGAGATGGTCAAGATAGGCCCCGTGGCTGGCGCGGCCGCGGGCGCAGGCAGGTTGGTCGGACAAGGCACCAAAATCGGCGCCAACGTCTTGGTAGACTCGGTTGGATAGGTCAACAGATCGGGCTGCACAATAGCGCGAATGATGCGCACCAGCTGCTGCTGGCGCTGGGGCTTGGCCGTTTCCTCCAAGTTGACCTGTGTGACCTGAAAACCGTAGGCGTAAATGATGACGGCGACCACAACGATGACGGCGGTCAAGAGTGCACGCATGATAGATTTTTGACTACGTTTCATGATCTACAACGCTCCTTGGGGCGCTCGACCACACACTGCTGGCTGTCGTGCTCCATCATTTTGCCAGAAAACAGACGTGTAGGTTGACGCAGGTTTGACACGACTTGATCGCCATCCTATAATGACAAGCGGACATGTTGCTCGATTCCAGTAGTCGAACTCTACAATTCTACAAGGTGGCCTATGGCGCCGGTTACAGTTCTAACGATATCACAACAAATGTACGATCGCTTGTCGCAACATGCACGCGCGGCCCAGCGCGATCTGAATGAATTCGCCGAAACGTTGCTCCGCGCTCAAATTCAGCCTACCGATCATCCCTATGTGGTGCGACAGGAAGGCCAACGCGGCGGGCGTCCCGTCTTACGCGGTAGTAACATCCCGGTCTGGCTGATCGTTGCCATGTGGAAGGCCGGTGATAGCCTCGATGACATAGGGCAAGCCTATCCTCAGCTAGAACCGGCTGCACTTTATGATGCTATTAGTTACTATTTTGATCACCGCCAAGAAATCGAAACAGAGATTCATCAGAATCGCATCACAGAGGTCGTGACAGACACAGGCGCCGTCATGGATCACGATGGCGTTCTCACATTCCCTGAAACCTATGCCCGCTAACGAGATGGTCAATGCTGTGCGTTATCTACCAGAGCTCAGATAGAGCGTCCGTTAATGCTTGGCATCCCCCACGCGTTCCGCTTCCTGGCCGTAGATTTCTTTGAAACGCTGGTCGTCAATATCTTTGGCCTTGCCTTCAAACACCAGCATGCCCTGGTTGAGGGCAATCACACGGTCGGCGTAGCGTTGCACCAGATCTAAAAAATGCAGGCTGCAAATGACCGTGGCGCCATCCTGCTGATTGATCTGTTCCAGGTGCGTCATGATGCTGTGCGCCAGCACGGGGTCGAGGCTGGCAACCGGCTCATCGGCCAGGATCAATTCAGGGTCTTGCATCAACGCGCGCGCAATGCCGACGCGCTGCTGCTGCCCGCCGCTCAACTCGTCGGCGCGCACCGCAGCCTTGTCACGAATCCCCACGCGATCCAGCTTTTGCAATGCCTTTTCCACATCCTCTTTGGGAAAACGATTGATGAGACTGAAGGCAGGGTTGACGTAGCCTAGCCGTCCGGCCAGCACGTTGGTCAGCACGCTAGAGCGATTGACCAGGTTGAAGTGCTGGAAAACCATGCCAATCCGGCGCCGGATGCGGCGTAAGTCTTCGGCCGGCGCCGCCGTGACATCAAGGCCGTTCCAAATGATCTGCCCGCTGGTTGGTTCCACCAGGCGGTTGATGCAGCGCAGGAGCGTGGATTTGCCCGACCCGCTCAGGCCGATAACCACCAGGAATTGGCCGTCCGGGACGGTGAAACTGACGTTGTCCAGGGCGCGGACTTTGCCGTCGTACACCTTCGTGAGGTTGCGTACTTCAAGCACGGTGAGACTCCCCTCGCTACGATTCGTTATGACTACCTACAAAATTGGGCAGAAGGAGAACTCCCTCTGCCCAATGACGCTGCTATAGCAGAACGCCTGTGCAGTCTACTTCTTGCCCAGGTCTTCCAGTTTCAGCCCGCTGGCTTCGACGGCGCCGCGAATCGGGTCATATTCCTTATCCGTGGCGGCTGTCACGCTGGTCCAACCGTAGAACTTGCTGTCGCCGATGGACTTCGCCCAATCCTCAGTCTTGGAGAAGTCCATGATGGCCTGCTCGATCTTAGCGCGCAGTTCCTTGGGGAACTGAGGGCCAAAGCTCAGCGTGTCATTCGGGATTTGCACAGTCAGGGCCAGGATGCGCACCTTGGCCACGACATCCGGAGCCTGCTCACGCACGTTGGTGCGGGCATCGAGCACAGTCCAGCCGCCGCAAACCAGCGCCTTCTTGTCATCGCTGATCTTGCAGTCCTTGATCTTGTCGGCCGGGATGTCAGGATCGTCGCCCCACTTCCATGCTGTTTCGCCTTCGGGCTTGGCCGGCGGGCTGAAGAAGGTGGTGGCAAAGTCGGCCTTGCCGTCATACACGGCCTGCACGGCCTGCGGGTGTCCACCAGCGGCCAGTTTTTCACCGGGCGTGACACCCTCGGTCTTCATCTGGTACAGCGGGTAGAGGTAGCCTGAGGTGGAACCGGCATCGGGATAGGCCCACTTCTTGCCGTTCAGGTCCTTCAGGGTCTTGATGGGGCTGTCGCGCTGCACGATATACTGCGCGGCGTACCAATCGAGGCCGCGGCGCACGGCCTTCATCGAGACGTCCACGCCGCAGCGCTGATTCGCCAGGACATAGCCCAGGCCAGGGATGAAGCCGATGCTGTCCGTGGGTGAGGCGCACATCTCTTCGATGGTGGCGGCGTAGGAAGTGGGTACCGAGACCTTGAACTTCAGGCCGGTCGCCTTTTCCAGCGCAACCGCCATGATGTCACCGCCGGCCACGATCACGTTCGCGTCCACCGACGGAACGAAGTAAACCTTGATGGGGTTGGCTTCGGTGCCAATGTCGACCGGCTTGGGTGCTTCGGTCGCCTTGGGTGCTTCGGTCGCCTTGGGCGCCTGGGTTGGTGTTGCTCCGCCACCGCAGGCGCTCAAGAGCATCGCCCCGATGACTAACACCGAAAACGTAGCAAAGACACGCTTACGCATTTTTCAATCTCCTGTTTGAATATCTCTGCAACTGGCAGTTACCGGAAGGACGACTCTGCATGATGGACATCCCTCGTGGCCGTCATAGTATGAACCTTGATTTTGTCTCGAGCCATTCTCCTTTCTTGTTATGGTCGTGATGCTTGCAGTTCCAGAGGGCATCAGCCTTTTTCATATGGTTTGCCATCGGCGGCTGGGGGAATGGCGCGGCCCACCACGCCCGTGAGCACGATGATCGTCAGGATGTACGGGATCATGCTCATGAACTGGTACGGGATGTTCGGCAGCGACATTGCCAGGTTGATCTGCACCGCCTCGGGCAGGCCGAAGAGTACGGCCGCCGCCAGCGCGCCTAATGGGTTCCACTTGCCGAAGATCATCGCTGCCAGGCCGATGAAACCCTTGCCGTTGGTCATCAGCATATCGAAGTGCCCCACCTGTTCTAGGGCGAACCATACACCGGCCAATCCGGCCACTAACCCACTGAGGAAGATACTGATGTAGCGCACTTTGAAGACGTTGATGCCCATGGTATCAGCCGCCTTGGGGTGCTCGCCCACCGCGCGCACCCGCAGGCCCCAGGGTGTGTGGAACAGTACGTAGTAGATCACAAACGTGAGGAGCAACATCGTGTAGACGATCGGCCGGTTCTTGAAGAAGACGTCACCGAGTATAGGGATATCCTTCAGAAGCGGGATGTCGATCGCTTGCAGCGTGCTGGGCGATGGACGCGACAGGGTGGGCGTCGCCAGGAACCGCTTGTAAAAGAAGCCGGTTAGCCCCATGGCAAAGATATTGATCGCCGTGCCGCTGATGATCTGATCCGTCTTGAAGCTGATGCTGAGCGCCCCGTGCACCAGCGCCAGCAGGCCGGCCGCGAGCACGCCCGCGACCACGCCAACCCAGATGTTGCCGGAGTAGAGCATCGCCAGGTCGCCGACCATGGCTGCCATCAGCATCATGCCCTCGATGGCAATGTTGACGACGCCGGCCCGTTCAGCGAGGATGCCGGAATAGGCCGCCAATGCAATGGGTGTAGCCGTGCGCAGTGCTGATGCCAGGATGCTCGGGGCAAGGCTCAGGAGAGTAGACCAGTCCATTGTACAATCCTCCTTCGGGCTACTTGCCCCAACCGCTGGTGACGGTCACGCTTTTCTCGCCCCGTGGGGCGCGGATGCGGTAGATGAAGCGGATAACAGCCGGCGCCGCGACGAACATCAGGATCAGCGCCTGGACCACGGAGATCATTTGCTTGGAGACGCCGGAGCGCAACTCCATGAGATCGGCGCCGTTACGCAAAGCGCCGAAGAACAGCGCCGAAAGGATCGACCCGAGTGGATGGTTGTTCGCCAGCAAGGCGATGGCGATGCTGTCGAAGCCGTAGCCCGCCGAGAAGAAGGACTTCAGCACGCGATCCAGGCCGATGATCTCAATGGTGCCGGCCAAACCGGCCAGCGCGCCGCTGATGGCCATGGCCAGCACCACGTTGCGGGTGATGTTAATCCCGGCATAACTGGCTGCATCACGATTTGCGCCCACCGTTCGGATCTCAAAGCCGAAAGTGGTCTTGTAGAGCAACCACCACATGAACACCGACATCGCGAGCGCGATGATGAACCCAATGTGGAGGCGGCTCCCCTTGTCCACGAACGCGCCGCCGAACGCGGCGAGATTACCCAGCAGCAGCCACATGCCCACCGCCGAGACGACGCCGACACCGGCCACAATCCACGGGTTGGTTTTGCGGAATCGCCCGCCGAAGCCGTAGCGCAACACCAGGCGCAGCAGCAGATAGAGGCCGATGCCGATGATCAGAGCGGTGGCGATCCGGGCCAGGGGACTGGCCATCAGCGCAGGCAGTTCGTTGAAGCGCGGCAATTCGGCCGACGGCCGGATCGGGCGGCTCTGCGGAATGCTGGCCCTGGGATCGCGCATCGGGCCTTTGAGACCCACCAGGTAATCGGCCAGGTTGAATGCCACGTAGTTCATCATCATCGTCGTGATGACCTCGTGGGCGCCGAAACGCACTTTCAGGAAACCTGGGATTCCAGCCCAGATTGCGCCTCCCAACATGCCGGCGAGGATGGTCAAGGGCAAGTGGATATACAACGGCAGCCCGGGCACATTGATGGCAACCCACACCGCCGCGATCTGGCCGATGTAATACTGGCCTTCTACGCCGATGTTAAACAAGCCGCACTTAAAGCCAAAACCGACACCTAGGGCCAGCAGGAGATAGGGAGTGGTCGCCACCAGCGTCTCGCCGAAGGCGCGCGGCTTCAATAGGGCGCCGTCCAGCAGCCCTTTGTAGGCCACGAGTGGGTTGGACCCAGACGCCCACATCGCAAGGGCGCCGAGCAGGAGAGCCGTAAGGATGGCAAGCAGGGGTACACCCAACCGGTAGAGCAATGCCTGTGTCCTGCTAGATTCTCGTTCTCGTACTTCTGCAGTTGCTGTCATCGTCTCACCTCTGCTCATGCACGCCGGCCATCAGCAGGCCGACCCGCTCGCGCGTGGCTTCCTGGATCGGTAGGATGTCGAGGATTTCGCCCTTATACATCACCGCCACCCGGTCGGACAGCGCCAGGACCTCGTCCAACTCGGCCGACACCAGCAGAACGGCGCAGCCGGCATCCCGCGACTCGATGATACGGTGGTGGATGAACTCGATGGAGCCGACGTCGAGGCCACGGGTTGGTTGGGCCGCCACCAGCAGCTTCACAGGGCGGTTCAACTCGCGAGCGACGATTACTTTCTGTTGGTTGCCGCCCGAGAGAGTCTGCACGAGCGTATCAGGGCTTGGGGTGCGGATGTCAAACTCGGCAATGAGCTTGGTGGCGTTGCGAGCGATAAACTCTTCCTCAATGATTCCGCTCTTCGAGAAGGGGGCATGATAGTAGCTGATCAAGGCCAGGTTATCACGCACGGAATAGGTGAGCACCAAGCCGTGTTTTTGGCGGTCTTCCGGCACGTGGGCGGTACCATGCTCGAAGATCTGGCGCGGCGAATGATTAACTTGGTCATCCTCTCCGAGGTGGATGTGGCCTGACTCAGCCTTACGCAGACCGGTGATGGCCTCTACCAGTTCGGTTTGGCCGTTGCCCTGCACACCCGCAATGCCCAGCACCTCGCCGGTGTGCACTTCGAATGATACCCCGCGCACCGCTTGCGTTTTGCGGTCATCGAGCACCGACAGTTGTTCCACCTTCAGAACGGGCGCGCCGGGCTTCGCCTCGCCCTTCTCGACCTCGAGAATCACCTCACGGCCCACCATCATGGCTGCCAATTGGGATTCGGTCGTCTTAGCCGGCGTGGTGCTGCCTACAACGCGGCCAGCGCGCATCACCGTGATCCGGTCGGCGATGGCCAGTACTTCTTTGAGTTTGTGCGTGATAAAGATGATCGAAACACCCTGATCCACCAGCGACCGCATGATCTTGAACATATCCTGCGCCTCTTGCGGCGTCAACACGGCGGTCGGCTCATCCAGGATCAGGATATGGGCGTCCCGATAGAGGACTTTAATGATCTCAACCCGTTGCTGAACACCGACGGGCAGCATTTGGACAGAGGCGGAGGGATCCACAGTCAACCCGTAACGCGTTGAGAGCGCCCGAATCCGCTCTTCAACGGCAGAGATGTTGAGGTGGCTTAACGGACCCAACCAGGCCGTACGTCGAGTCGCTTCCTCAGCGCCCAACATGACGTTTTCGGCGACCGTCATCACCGGCACGAGCATGAAGTGCTGGTGCACCATGCCAATGCCGTGTTGGATCGCGTCCGTGGAGTCTCCCATGGCAATCGGTTGGTCATTTACCAGGATGTCACCCTCGTCGGCCTTGTATAGCCCGTAGAGGATGTTCATCAAGGTCGTTTTGCCGGCGCCGTTTTCCCCCAGCAGGGCGTGAATCTCGCCCTTTTCAAGCTGGAAGTTGACCTTGTCGTTGGCGAGAACGCCAGGAAAACGCTTGGTGATGTTGCGTGCCTCAAGTGCTAAGGGCATAATCGCCTCCTTAGGAAGCTGGAAGCTAGCAAAGGGGGCGAACCGGTTGTGTAACGGACCAGTTCGCCCCCGGGGCTTTTTCAGGCTTTAGCGCGAATCGGATAGAGGAACCGCTCCGCCCCTAGGCCTGTCGCGCTGTTACGGCTGGTAGCCGGTCTTGAGGGCGCCGGACTTGAGGCCGTCGGTCGCGGCGGTCACCTTGTCCTTGCAATCCTGCGAGATCTTGCTCTCCCAGTCGTGGTATGGCGCCAGACCTACGCCGCCGTTCTTGATATTGGCTGTCTCCATGCCCGCCTTGAGCTGGCTGCCGACCAATTCCTTGATGGCGCCGTAAACCGCCACGTCAACGTTCTTGGCCGCACTGGTGATCAGGATGTCCTTGACATCGGCAAAGGTCAGGTACTGATCCACATCCACACCGATGCCCATCGCACCCTTTTCCTTCGCCGCGGTCAGGCCACCGTTGCCAGTGTTGCCACCCACGCCGAAGATCACGTCCGCCTTCTGCGCAATCATGGCCAAGCCGACTTCCTTGCCCTTGGCCGGATCAACGAACGAGGGGATGTACTGGTTCAGGGCCTTGATGTCAGCCTTGACGCTCTTGGCGCCGGTCTGGTAGCCGACGACAAACCGCACCACCGGCGGGATTTCCATGCCCGCCACCGAGCCGATCACGCCCGTCTTGCTCATGCACGCCGCCAGCACGCCCGCCAGGTAGCCAACCTCATCCTCCTGGAACATCAGGCTGGTCACGTTGGTCAACCCACCGTCAGCGTAGCAGTCCTTCACCGTGTCCGGGCAGGTCGCCGAGTCCTTGGTCGGGAAGAAGGCATTATCAATGATCGCGAACTTGATGTTCGGATATTCCTTTGCCTTCTTTGCCGTCGCATCGCCCATCAAGAACCCGACCGTCACGATCATGTCGTACCCTTCGGTCGCAAACGCATCGATGTTCTTTTCGTAGTCTGTCGTTTGCTTGGACTCGATGAAATTCGCCTCAACCCCCAGATCAGCCACGGCCTTCTGCACGCCGGCCCACGCCGACTGGTTGAATGACTTGTCGTTCACACCACCCGTGTCTGTCACCAGACCAATCTTCAATGCCTTCGCCGGAGCCGCAGCAGCCTCGCCGTAGCCGGTCTTGAGGGCGCCGGACTTGAGGCCGTCGGTCGCGGCGGTCACCTTGTCCTTGCAATCCTGCGAGATCTTGCTCTCCCAGTCGTGGTATGGCGCCAGACCTACGCCGCCGTTCTTGATATTGGCTGTCTCCATGCCCGCCTTGAGCTGGCTGCCGACCAATTCCTTGATGGCGCCGTAAACCGCCACGTCAACGTTCTTGGCCGCACTGGTGATCAGGATGTCCTTGACATCGGCAAAGGTCAGGTACTGATCCACATCCACACCGATGCCCATCGCACCCTTTTCCTTCGCCGCGGTCAGGCCACCGTTGCCAGTGTTGCCACCCACGCCGAAGATCACGTCCGCCTTCTGCGCAATCATGGCCAAGCCGACTTCCTTGCCCTTGGCCGGATCAACGAACGAGGGGATGTACTGGTTCAGGGCCTTGATGTCAGCCTTGACGCTCTTGGCGCCGGTCTGGTAGCCGACGACAAACCGCACCACCGGCGGGATTTCCATGCCCGCCACCGAGCCGATCACGCCCGTCTTGCTCATGCACGCCGCCAGCACGCCCGCCAGGTAGCCAACCTCATCCTCCTGGAACATCAGGCTGGTCACGTTGGTCAACCCACCGTCAGCGTAGCAGTCCTTCACCGTGTCCGGGCAGGTCGCCGAGTCCTTGGTCGGGAAGAAGGCATTATCAATGATCGCGAACTTGATGTTCGGATATTCCTTTGCCTTCTTTGCCGTCGCATCGCCCATCAAGAACCCGACCGTCACGATCATGTCGTACCCTTCGGTCGCAAACGCATCGATGTTCTTTTCGTAGTCTGTCGTTTGCTTGGACTCGATGAAATTCGCCTCAACCCCCAGATCAGCCACGGCTTTCTGCACGCCGGCCCACGCCGACTGGTTGAATGACTTGTCGTTCACACCACCCGTGTCTGTCACCAGACCAATCTTCAATGCCTTCGCCGGAGCCGCGGTGGGCGCCACGGATTGGGTCGGTTGCTCGACCTTCGCAGGCGTTGGCGTGGGCGGAACGGCCGTCGGTGTGGGTGCTGGGGTAGCCCCCCCGCACGCACTAATGATCATGCTCAACAGAACGAGCACGCTTAGAACGGTGAAAAATTTGGTACGCATATTGAATGTCTCCTCCTTTGGATACAATTGAGCGAAGCAAATAGATGAGTAACGGGGTGTACTGCTTGGCAGAGGCTGCCGTGTGCTTGCGAGGAATGTCCAAGCCCGCCAGGGGCGACCCTGCCATTATAACCGGGAACCCACCTCCTTTCGAATGCAGAACTCCCCGGCGTCGGGATTGCACCGAAGCGAGCCGGAGCATAATGGTTCAGTCGTCTTGCGATCAGCACCTGCCAAGGACACCTCTGACAGGTTGCGGGCACTAACTTGGTGATGTAAGTCCATTCTTTAATCACTTGTCTTACCACTGAAATTATACCCCACCTGAGACACCGCCGCAAATCCTATCTGCAACGCGCCGAAGGGGCGCCTTTCACACGAGTGCCTTGCGCGTGAGGGTCTTTTACAAAGAGCCAGAAGATCTCACGCCAAGCCGCAAAGCTCGCAAAGGTTTTTCTTCTTGGCGCTCTGTGCGCCTTGGCGTGAACCATTCGGTTCTGGCTCGTCCAGTTAATGCCCCAACACCACATTGTCGTGCAGGCGACGCGCGTCCGATCAACGACCGGCCCACCATTCCATGCCCGCGGGCAGACGCTGGAATCCAAGCGCCTGCAGGATGACCTGCCCCGCGCTGCCCAGGATCGGCGCGCCATTCCAGGCGTTCACCTGCACCCGGCGCAGGGCAAAGGGCCGGGTCAGGTACGCGCTAACCGCGCGGCGTACCTGGTCCGGGGTGGCGTCTGCGGCCGTGCGCAGGCGTTCGCCGTTGTCCTCAGCCACAAGCACGGGTTGCCCGCGGCTGAGCACCAGGTGAGTTGATGGCAACTGCGCCACCCGCCACGCCTCATCGCCTGTTTCGCCGCTCCACACATTGGCCGGATCGCTGGCGTTGATGACGATCAAGGCGTCATCGTCAGGCGCGGTCGCGGCTGCGCGCAATTGTTCGACTGCCTCTGGCTGCGCATATTGGATGCCCGATAAGCCGCTGACGAAGTAGCCGCGGCGCACCTCGCCGCGCAGCTCCAGTCGCTGCAGGACGGGGTAGATGAGCGACCAGGCGCCCGCGTCCAGCCGCTCACGCAGGATGACGCCCTCGCGCGCCAACATGACGCGCGCAAGGCGGTCGGCGCGGGCTTCATCGGTCAGCGGCGGGCCGAGGAGCGCGGCGCGCTGGGCGATGACCCAGCGCCCCGGCCAGGCCGTGGCATCTTCGCTGCGCTGCAAGCGCTGCCCTACCTGCTGCCGCGCCCGCTGCAGGGTCGCGCGAGCGGGACGCTGCCCCGGCGCCACAGGCCGCGGGCCGCGACGTGCGGCCAATTCCGCTTCCAGCGCGCTGACCGGCGGCGCTGCTGGAGGCGGCTGATTAGTGTGCAGCAGCGTTTGCAGCGCGGCCAGGGTGTCATTCGTCGCCAGGCCGGCCAACGCCAGCTCAATCAGAGCAGCGTGCACGGCCGCAGCGGCCAGGCCCAGCCCGCTTTGGATGTCGGCCAGGAAGGAGGCGCCTTCTTGCTTCAAGAAGGTGTAAACGGCTGCGCTCGCTTCCTTCATGGGTGGGTTGCCTGCATCGGCCAGGAAAAGCCGCCCCTCGCCGCGCGCCAGGAAGCGCGCGCGTGCGCGCCGCGCCTCTTGCCCGGCCAGCAACCAGGCCCACTCCCCAGCCTGGCAGAGGCGGTCCAGATCCACCGGGTCAAAATCGGCCACACGCGCGGGCAGGAGGTCGCGCGTCCAGGCTACGGCCGGCGCTTCGCATCCCTGCAACTGCTGCATGATCGTGCGCAGGCCGGCCGCGCCAGCCAGCCGCGCCGTGGGGTGAACGTGCTGCCAGCGCAGAAGGAAGTCGCTGTACGCGGCCAGGGGCACGGGCTGCACTTCGCGGCGCAGCAGGGTCAACGTGCGCCGGTGCATCGAGGCCAGGTTGCGGCGGTCGAGCAACTGCAAGTCTCCAGATCCGCCCTCTTCAGCGTCTGGCGCGCGGAAATTCGCCTGCACGACGTCGCGGCTGGCGACCAGGCGCGCGAGCTCGTCATCCAGCCAGGCTGCGGCAAAGGCGTAGCGGGCCAGGATGTCGGCGCGGCTGACAGGGCCGCTGTGACGCAGAAAGCGGCGCAAGATGGTGGACGCGCCGGGAAAGCCAGCCGCCTCTCCTGCGCTGCCTGGCTGCGCGGGCGCAGTTGGGTATTCGGCCGCCAGTTCCTGCGGAATCCAGCGCGGCTCTGACCCGTGCGCGGTGGGCACGTTGATCTCCACGATGCGGCCCTGGCCGGCCAACTGCGCCAGCCAGGCCGCGGCATCCCCGGTGGCGCGGGCCAACGCCTCGACCGTGGTCAGGTCGCCCACCTCGTGCAGATAGACCGCCAGTTCTTCGGCTGTGCGCGCCTGAAAGCCGGGCGCGGTGTGCTGCGCCTGCGCGGTGACCGCGGCGATGGCTTGGGGCTTGAGCAGGCGCGCGATCTCGCTGCTTTGCAGGAGGTCATCGAGCAAATCGCTGCGCCAGGCCAACGCCTGCAACTGGCGCTCGGCTTTGGGCGCGTCCCATTCGTACATGTAAACGCTGATGAAGTTGAAGAGCAGGCTGGCGGCGACGGGCGAAGGCGCGACGGATTCGACGGCGACGACTTCGATGCGGCCGTCCTCGATTGCGGTCAGCACTTCGGCCAGGTGCGGCATGTCGAAGACATCTTGCAGGCACTCGCGGTAGGTCTCGATGACGATGGGGAAGTCGGACAGTTGGCGCGTGGCGGCGAGGAGGTCGCGGGCTTTGAGGCGCTGCAGCCAGAAGGGGGTGCGCTTGCGTCCCTGCGCTTTGGGCAGCAGCATGGCGCGCGCCGCGTTCATACGGAAATGCGCGCCAAAGACGGCCGAATCAGGCAGTTCGGCGACGATGCGGCGCTGGGCCTCGGCCGCGCGCATGCGCACGATGTCCACGGGGATGCTCTGGGTGGTCGAGGGAAAGCGGAAGAGGATGCCGTCGTCATTGGCCTGCACCTCCACGCCAAAGCGCAGCCGTTCGCGCAGGGCGCTGCTCAGGGCCAGCGCCCACGCGCCGTTGATGCGTCCGCCGAAGGGCGCCTGGATGACCATGCGCTGGTCGCCGATGGCGTCGGTAAAGGTTTCGACTACTACGGTGCGATCGCTGGCGATGACGCCGGCGTTCTCCAGTTGGCGACGCACGCCGTCGAGCAGTTGGCGCGCGGAGTTGGCATCCAGGCGAAATTCCTGGCGCAGCCACTGCTCGCTGGCCGCGGCCTGCGCGCTGTCGGCGGCCAGGCGCTCTGCGATGGCGCGGCGCAGTTGGCCGATGCGCAGCCCCAACTCGTAGGGCCGCCAGGGGTAATCTCCGCGCCAGAAGGGCATGCGGGGCAGCGCGCCGGCGGCCTCGCCCACGACGATGCGATCATCCTCGATGCCCAGCACGCGCCAGGTCTGGCTGCCGAGCAGGAAGGCATCGCCGGGCCGCGTCTCGAAGACGAACTCCTCGTCTAGCTCGCCGATGCGGGTCTTGCCATCGGCCAGGTAGACGCTGAACGCGCCACGATCGGAGATCGTGCCGGCGTTGGACACCGCCAGCAGCCGGGCGCCGGGCAGGGCCAGCAGGCGCTGATTGATCCGATCCCAGGCGATGCGGGCGCGCAGGACGGTCAGCCCGTCGCGCTGCGCGAAGCCGCCGGAGAGCATGTCGAGCACGGCCTCGAACGCGCGGCGGGTCAACTGCGCAAACGGATACGCGCGGCGCACCAGGGCCAGCAGCGCGTTGACATCCCAGTCGTCCTGCGCCACGAGGGCGACGATCTGCTGCGCCAGCACATCCAGCGGATTGGACGGGGTGTGCGTCGGCTCTACGTCGCCATCCAACATGCCGCGCACGACGGCCGCGGCCTCGATGATGTCTTCGCGAAAGGTGGCGTAGATGCGCCCTTTGCTGGTTTGGCCGACCAGGTGGCCGGCGCGGCCCACGCGCTGCAAGGCCTGGCTGACGCTCTTGGGCGACTGTAACTGCACTACCAGGTCCACGGCGCCGATGTCAATGCCCAGTTCCAGGGAGCTGGTGCCGACCAACGCGGGCAGGCGGCCGGCTTTGAGCGCCTCTTCCATCTCACGGCGCGCTTCTTTGGACATGCTGCCGTGGTGCGCGCGGATGGGGCCTTGCGCGCCGATGGCGAAGATGCCGCGGCCGCGCATCACGCCGCCGGGCGCGAGGGCTTCGGAGCTGCCGGGCGGGATTTCTTCGGCCATCTCGGCTTCGATCTGCGCGTTGAGGCGGTCGGCGGTGCGCTCGGCCAGGCGGCGGTTGTTGCAGAAGATGAGGGTGCTGCGGTGGCGCAGAATGTCCTGCAGCACCTGGGGAATGACCGACGGCCAGATGGAATCGCCGGGCATGGCGCGAAACTCGGCGACCGGGGTGATGACCGCCAGGTCGAGGGCTTTGCGATAGCCGGTGTCAATGACGGTGACGGGCCGCGGCGTGTAGCTGTGCGCGGGCGCGGTTGGGTCTGCGGTTTCCACCTGGCCGCCCAGGAAACGCGCCGCCTCGTCGAGCGGCTTGATCGTCGCGGAGAGGCCGATGCGCTGGATGGGATGGCCGGCCAGGTGCTGCAGCCGTTCCAGGCTGAGGGCCAGGTGGGCGCCGCGTTTGTTGCCGCAGAGGGTGTGGATTTCGTCTACGATCAGCGTGCGCACTGTGCGCAAGATGTCGCGGGCGCGTGGGCTGGTTAGCAGCAGGTAGAGCGATTCGGGCGTGGTAATCAGAATGGACGGCGGTCGTTTGACGATCAGGGCGCGGGCCTGGGTGGAGGTGTCGCCGGTGCGCACGGCGACGCGGATGTCGGGCCAGGGTGCGCCCAGGCGCTGCGCTGCGGCGCGGATGCCGGTCAGGGGTGCGTGCAGGTTGCGCTCGATGTCGTTGTTCAGGGCTTTGAGCGGCGAGATGTAGAGCAGTTGCACGCCGTCGGGCAGGCGCGGGCGGCTGATCTCGTCGCCGGCGGCCGGCGGCGCCAGGCTGGTTCCAATCTGGTTGATGCCCCACAGGAACGCAGCCAGCGTCTTGCCCGAACCGGTGGGGGCCAGGATCAGGGTATGGTCGCCGCGTTGGATGACCGGCCAGGCGGCCGCCTGCGGCGAGGTGGGCGCAGGGAAGGTCTCACGAAACCAGGTGCGAACCGGCAGGGCAAAGGGGGCAAACAAATCGGACATGACACCACTCCGCGCGAGGAAATGATAGCCGAGGGATCGGAGGTAGTCAGTTCGACCAAATTATAGAGGCGAGCGGATTGGCTGTCAAGACCATTCCGCAGCGCGCAGCGCGGGATGGAGCCTTTCAACCGGTAAAGGGGTCTTCATCGCCCCAAGTCGGCCCGCCGACAGAGATCAAACCAAGATGGAGCGGTGTGGCCTTTGGGCGTCGAATTAGCTGATCAGCTTCGTCAGCGCCGCCAGACCCTCGGCATTGCTGATCAGGACGCCCTTTTCTGCGGCGAAGGTCAGAGCGTCGGGTGTGAAGCCAGCCTGCGAGACACACCAGGCACGCGCGTTCAGGTCGGCGGCTGCCGCCAGCAGTTGCTCGAGCTCACGGCGACCGACCCGCTTCTGCCGCCACTTGACTTCGACCGCCCATCGTTCGCCGTTTTCGGCCAGCGCGTCGATCTCGGTCTGACCGTCCGGCGACCGGTACGGCTCGATGCGTGTGAAGGCCGGCATGGGGATCGGGCCGGTCTGGCCCAGGTAGGCGCCGGGCACGGTTCGTCCGGCCAGCTTGCGCAGTAACTCCCAACAACGCAATGTGGTGCGGCCAGCCGTCCTCCAGATCCGCGGCCGCCTGGGCCAGGATGTTCAGCTCGTAGACACAATCGGTGAACACTTCCAGGGAAGGGCTTGCTCGCCAGTCGCTCACGATATGCTCCTTTTGGTCAATCACCCGATAGGGTGATTAACCAAATCACAACACAGATGTGCCTGGTAGACAAAATCAGAACCATCTGCGCAGGCCCGCTTTTGCTTGATCTAGCGTAAGACCGATCAGGCTAAAGCGCGATTTGCCAGAGAAGGAGTGCACGGTGAGAATGTTCTACGCTTTCAACAACGGTGCAAGATCAGTGGCTCCGACAGATTTTCGGCCTTGGTGGTTGTGCTGCTCACTATCACTATGATTCCAGATCCACAAGGCTGAGCCGCAAGGTCCCGTTGTGAGACGAGGCCGAGAACAGCGCATTCAGAGCAACTTTGGAGTCTAGCAGACTCTGGATGTCTGCCTGGTCACGGCTACGGATGTGCGCCACGGTCTTCTCTCCTACGCGTACTTCAATTGACGCAGGGTCGGTGCCGGCATTCTGCACCAGGTCGGCAGCGCATGACCCGCTTCCAGGCGCCCAAGCAGTTCCCGGACTTGCCCCAATATCTGTCCTACCAGCCAGTTCTCCCGCAGGCGTAGCGTTGGCCCGCTCAGGTCGTAGCGCGCAGCCGGCGCCTGTTGCAAGTGCCGCCAACCACTTTGCGTCACCGCCTGCTCCACCTGGGGTTCGGTCACGGCCAGCCCTTGCTGGCGCAAGCAGTGGCACGCCCGTTCCACGCCCCACAATCATGCTCCCCACTGTCGCAGCCACCTAGATTTGACATGCCCCCCCCCCCCTTGTGATACGATATGTGCGCGCCGTCGGAGAATCCGACGAGTATCGTAGTTCGGAGGCTCGATATGTATCACAGACGGTTTCGTGGCATCGCACTGATCCTGGTCTTTCTGGTGCTGCTCAAGGCGGCGAGTGTGACATTTGCCGCAGAGGGGGGGCCGGGAACCAATCTCCCCGATCCCACGTCTGTTGATTCGAGTATCATCGATGCCACGCAGTGGAAGACCTACACCGATGCGCGCTTTGACTTCACAATCCACTATCCTGCCGATTGGGTCGTCCAACCGAGAACCGATAGGCCTGATGTAATCAGCGAAGCCCTGATCTTTTCCAACGGGACCCCGAATGAAACCGGTACACAATATCATCAAATTGTGATCGGGCAATACCTTTATGAGATCGAGACCGAAGCCAGTCTTACGGAGTGGACGGATCGCTACCCCACACAGTTCTCAACAGACAAGATCAAGACGTCTGCGAAAAAGAACTTGAAGGTCAGCGCATCTGACGCGTTCTATGTGCGTGGCACATCACCACTCACTGAATACCAGTATACCAACATCCGTCAGGGGAACTTAGTGTGGTTTGTGTGGGCCAACTTCGGCGATTCAGCGACACTGCATGAGGCCATGATTTATGGTCATATGGTGTCGTCGCTGAAGTTTGGCGGTAAAGCGCCCCGTGCGCTGCGCGAGATTTACGGCGAGAAATTCCAGCCCGGCACGCTCCCTCCGCCAGAACAGCAGGAACCTGGTGCGGCCAGCGGGAGCAGCGTCTCCAAAGTGCCTGGAATGGCGTTAATGGTCTTTCGTCCTTTAGCGCTTGGAACGAACTGGTGGTCACCGGTACTCAAATTGAACGGCAGTCCGCGCTCCGCCAGGTGCGATAAGCTTGTTCATTCCCTGCATCAGGGGGAATACGACGCTCTCGATATCCCGATGACCGTTGGTTCAGGGGTTTACGCTGCCGCGGCTGGCACGGTGGCGATCTCTGGCTGGGACAACTCTGGCTTCGGTTTTCTTGTCAAGCTCATCCGGTCTGATAACTTAAGCTCCTACTATGCCCACCTATCCGCGATAAGCGGGCTAGCATATGTGGGGGCTGGGATCGTTCTCGGAGCTTATGTTGGCAACTCAGGCAACACCGGTACCACGACTGGGCCTCACTTGCATTTTCATGTTCAGATAGGCCAGTACGTTGACAGCCCATCAACTCCCGTTGATCTGACTGGGATGGTGGGTTTCGTGCCCAACGGCTATTATCCCAGCGCCAACCTGAACTCCAACGGCGTAGTCTGTGGCACGATGGGTCGGTGAGGGGTCAAACGAGGCACCCTCGATACTAAGGAATGAGAATTATGTAAGTGTTCGCTTTGGTGCTGTCTATATGCTCAGAATTCGCCCGGAACTGGAGAGTTAGAAAATTCTCATTCCCAAGCGTGTGCTGAACACCCATTTTCACCACAGAGGCGCGGCGAGTGCCGAGAATGGCATTGGAAATATTCGGCACGCTCCTGCAACCTTTCTTTGGTAGGAGACTGACGATGCGCATACCGCTCAAAGCTGCAATAAGCCTGCTGGCGATCGTTCTGTTGGCGGCGTGTACTGGGACTCCATCTGGTACCGTGCCGCACGAGACCGCGACGCATACGGTGTCAACCGCAACCCAGTCTGCGCCGACCGCACCGGTCGCAACTGGCGCAACACTGGCCGCAGTATCCACGCGCAAGCCAGCCCTCGGGTGCGCGTCCGGTGACGTAACACTCAAAGTGTATTTCGATCCGGTCGCTCAATACTGCCTGTTGTACCCGGCCCGTTTCACGGTTGGTGATGTCCAGCCGGGTTACCATGTGGCTTTTTACGGGCCGCCTACAGCCGACTCGCCGGGCGGCGCACTCTCGCTGATGGAGCCAGGCTTGGCGCTGGGACGCACGGTGACGCAAGTAGTGGATGAGTTCCTAAAGTCAGCGGGCCAGTCATCGCCGCCAATCGTCCGTGAGGCCACCACCATTGGCGGAGAACCCGCTGAGATGGTTAAGAACGTGTTCGGTGAAGCAGGGTTGGTGTGGGAAGTTTTTGTAGTTCACGCCGATCATATCTATCGCTTCACGCTGTATCCGATGGAGGATGTCCTCGTCGCCACGCGACCCGATATTGATGCAATCTGGCAGGCTGTCCAAAGGTCATTCACCTTTCTGGAGGCAGCGCCGCCCCGCGCTGCCCCAATAGAAGCAACCCCTGCCCGCTGAGGCGTTCTCCCTGCCCACCGAGATCACCGCACCCAATCAACCTGGTCGCTACGAACTCGTGATCCTGGGCGAGCCCTTGTACATGAGCCAACCTCCTGGTCCCCAACGGGTTATGCGCGCGGAACTGCTGCGCCAGCCTGCACCGGTTTGAATTTTGACCGCCCGTGTGGTAACATCACAGGGAACATTCGGCGGCGCTTTCTACACCGATGCGATAGATCGGGCAGGGAACATGGCAGCCATGGGAGACATGGCAGCGCCATCCACGCCGCTTGAGGATAGGAGATCGTGTGAAACAGGCTTCTGTCAAACAAAAAGCAAAGTCAACGCCAACCACCGCCGCGCCGGTGGGGCGCAAGTTGGTCGTCCTGGTTGTGGTGGATGTGCTTGTTTTCTTGCTCTTTGCCACCGTGGGGCGCGCCAGTCACGCGGAATCGCTGCCCCTGTTGGGTATCGCACAGACGGCCGCGCCCTTCTTGCTCGCCTGGTTGGCGGTGGCCCCAGTGCTGGGCGCGTATCGGCCCGCGCTGTTGACGCAACCGCTGCCCATGGCTGCACAGTCGCTGATTGCCTGGATTGCGGCCTGCGTGCTAGGCCTCTTCATCCGCTCGGCCTGGCTGCAGCGGGAGATCATTCTCACCTTTGCCCTGGTCACGTTCGGGGTCGTGGCAGTTCTACTCGTCGGGTGGCGTACGCTGTTTGCCTGGTGGAACCGGTCGCGCCTCGTGTAACGTCCACAGGGGCATCGCGCACCGAGTGATGTCTGCCATCTGAATCGAAAAATTGCATCCGGGTGCGACGCATGACTTGTGCGTCGCACTTATTCTTGTTCGAGGTTCGATTAACTTACATCATGACTGTTTTTCTTGTTCGCGGACTCACGGTGTTGTACACGGTTGCCGTGGCGTGGCTTTTGCTCTACAGCGTACAGGCGCTGTTCTTCAGCCTGGTTTTTTGGCGCCGTGCGCAGGTGCAGCCGGCCCCCGCGGCCCCGCCTTCGTGGCCGATGGTCACGGTGCAGCTCCCGATTTTCAATGAATTGCATGTTGGTCGCCGACTGCTGGCGGCCGTCGCCGCGCTGAACTATCCACGCCAGGCGCTGCATATCCAGGTGCTTGACGACTCGACTGACGAAACGACCGTCCTGCTGAAGGCTGAGGTGCGGCGCTTACAGGCGCGTGGGTTTCAAGTGACGTATCTGCACCGCGACGACCGTCGCGGCTACAAGGCTGGCGCGCTGGCGGCCGGCCTGGCGCAGACCGGGGCTCATTTCGTCGCGATCTTCGACGCCGATTTTGTGCCGCCGCCCGATTTTCTCAAACGGGCGCTGCCTCACTTGCTGGCTGATCCCAACGCCGGCTTCGTGCAGGCGCGCTGGGCGCACCTGAATGCCACCTATTCAGGCCTCACGGGCGCGCAGGCGTTGGCGCTGGACGGTCACTTCGTCATTGAGCAAACCGCACGGCAGCAGCTGGGCGCGTTCATCAGCTTCAACGGCACGGCCGGCATCTGGCGGCGCGCCTGCATCGAGGCCGCCGGCGGTTGGCAGGCCGACACCCTGTGTGAAGACTTGGACCTGAGCTACCGCGCCCAACTGCTCGGCTGGCGCGGCATCTATCGGCCTGAGATTGGCGTGCCCGCGGAACTGCCTCCGCAGCTGCTGGCCTTCAAGCGCCAGCAGTTTCGCTGGGCCAAAGGCTCCGTGCAGACCCTGCGCAAGTTGTGGAAGCGGGTCGCATGGGGTTCGAGACCATCCACCCCACACGGGCAGCCGACACGGTCGCCCTTGAGGACACGGATTTTGGGCCTGCTCCATTTGAGCGGCTACGCGGTGCATCCACTGCTGGTGCTGGTGCTGCTCTTGTCCCTGCCGATGCTGTGGTTAGGCCCAGCGACGCAGCCATCGGTGGGGCTGTTTGGATGGGCCAGCCTGGGGCCGCCGCTGCTCTTTGCCCTTGCGCAGCGCCATCTCTACGCCGATCAGCCGGGCGGGTGGTTACGCCGCTTCGCCTATTTCCCCGGCCTCATGCTGTTGGGCATCGGCCTCGCGCTCAATGGTACGCAGGCGGTCATCGAAGGGCTGATCGGTCGCGGGGGCGCATTCCGCCGCACCCCCAAATTCCATGTCAAGCAGCAGGCCGATGCCTGGGCAAACAGCCCGTACGCGCTGGGTCTCGACTGGACGACCGCCGGCGAGATCGTGTTAGCCCTGTACGCGCTGACAGCGGTGGTTGTGGCTGTTTGGCGTCACAGCCTGGGCGCGGCGCCCTTCCTGGCCTTGTACGCGTTGGCGTTTGGCAGCACCGCGGCCGTCGGCCTCTGGCAGGCCGGACGCGTCCACATGCGACCCAGGCATCCACTCGTTCCGCCGCGCCTGGCGCGTTAGACGCGCCAGGCGCGTTAGACGCGCCTGGCGCGTTAGACGCGCCTGGCGCGTTAGACGCGCCTGGCGAGCAGAGTCATTCTCGATAGGAGGTTGGTTATGATCGAAGTCAAAATCCCTGGCGGCGAGCCGTGGCAGTTGGCGCATCTGGTGCTTGATCTCAATGGCACCCTGGCCTGTGATGGCGTCTTGCTCTCAGGCATCGCCAAACGCATCGCGGCCCTGAAATCCCAGCTGACGATTCATCTTCTCACCGCGGATACGCACGGCAGCGCGCAGCAGGCGGCGCAGAAACTGGACGTGGAGCTGCATGTACTGGCCGCTGGGCCAGGCGGCCCGCAGAAGGCGGACTTTGTGCAGGCCTTGGGGGCATCCCAGGTCGTGGCCATGGGCAACGGCACCAATGACGCCGCCATGCTGCGCGCCGCGCGCCTGGGCATCGCCGTGCTGGGCGATGAGGGCCTGGCGCCGGATGCGTTGGCTGCCGCAACAATCGTCGTGCGTCATGCGCACGACGGGCTGGACTTGCTCCGTTTTCCGATGCGCCTGAGCGCCAGCCTGCGCCCGTGAGGCCGCTGTTCGGCTAACGCCGGATGACAGGCAAAAAAGAAACAGACGCGGGCGGTGTGATGTAGCGCAGCAAGGCGCCGTTGTCGCCCACAGCCCATCCGTCTGTGGCTGAGACCATATCTAGCGCCGCGACAGTCCAGCTGGGCGGGATGGGCGCTTCGTTCCAGCCGCTGCCATTCCAGTGGAAGAAATGGTTGGCGCCAACCCAGTTGCCGACCGCCCAGCCATCGCTGGGCGATAACATGCGCACGCCAACCAGGTCGAGATTGCTGGGGTTGACCACCTGAGTCCAACGGTGCGCATCCCAATGGGCGATGGTAAAGCGGCGTCCAACGCTCCAGCCGTCGAACGCGGACAGCATGTCCAGGGCGCGCAGGTCGTCCTCTGCAGGCGGGAGCAGCTCGCGCCAGGCGCTACCATCCCACTGCAACGCCGTGCTCTGCGCGCCGACTGCCCAGCCCGCGATTGGCGTAACCATGTCAATGGCAAACAAATGGCGAGTAGTGGGGCCTGCCACCACGGCCCAGGCCTGGCCATCCCAATGCAGGATGACCCCCTCTTGACCCACCGCCCACCCATCGCTGGCGGACAGCATGGCGACGGCGTTCAATTGCTTGGTGGTCGGCGTGGGGATCTGCGCCCAGGACGCGCCATCCCAGTGCAGGGTGGCGCCTGCGTCGCCCACCGCCCAGCCGTCATTGGCTGCCAGCATGTGGACGCCGCGCAGGGCCGCCGTTGCTGGCCCGGCGACGCGCGCCCAGTCCAGCCCATTCCAGTGCAGGATGGCGCCGGCATCGCCCACGGCCCAGCCGTCATTGACCGTCAGCATGTCCACCGCGCGCAGATTATCCACCGCCGCCTCGCCGGCCGGCGCTGTCCACGCGCGGCCGTTCCACTGGAGCCGCGTGCCGCCGCTGCCGACCGCCCAACCGCTGCCCCCCGGCAGAACGTCAATCCCGAGCAGTCCCCCTGTGGTTGGGCTTGGTGCGACCAGCCAGGCCGCGCCGTCCCAATGGAGCAGCACGCCGCCGCTGCCCGCGGCCCAGCCGTCAGCCGCACTCAGCATCGAGAGCGAGGTCAAATCTGCATTCGTCGGACTGCTTGCCTGCGTCCACAGCACGCCGTTCCAGTGCAAGATCGCGCCTTCCGCGCCCACGGCCCAACCGTCGGTTGGCGAAAGCATATCCACGGCCTTGAGCGAAGCGGCCAGGGGGCTGGCAACGGGCGTCCACTTATTGCCGTCCCAGCGCAGGATCGTGCCCTGGTTGCCAACCGCCCAACCGTTGGCGGCGGAAAGCATATCCACTGCCGTCAGCTTTTGATTGACCCCGGCCACCGTGCTGTCGGTCCACGACGCGCCATCCCAGTGCACCACCACCGCCCAATAGCGTTGCCAAAACACATAACCAACGGCCCACACGTCGTCGCTCGCGATCATGCTGACCGAGGCCAGGCGCAGCGTGTTCGCGGGAGGGTGCTGCGTCCAGGTTTGCCCGTCCCAGTGCAGCATATCGCCCTGGTCGCCCACAGCCCACGCATCGTGGGGTGAAAGCATGTCCACGGCAGTCAGGCTGCCATTGGCAGGGTTCGGCACGTCGCTCCAGGCGATGCCGTTCCAATGGAGAATCGCGCCGTGGCCCGTCATGCCTCCGACCGCCCAACCGTCGTTCGCCGACAGCAGGGTGACACCGGCCAAGTGGTGGCGGCACGGATTGGCCTGGCTGGGGGGCCAGCATTGCCACGCGCCAGAACTAGCCGGCGCGATCGGGGCTAGATCAGCCTGGGGTAGAGCTGCGGAGAATAAAATCGCAAGCAAGGTGTTCAGGGCAATGGCCTGCAAGAGTCTACTTGTCATACAATGCTCGGCGTGCAAAAGATGTGGTTCGCCGCGAGGCGATACGCCTGCCTCATGGTAGCGCCTTCCGCGACTGGCGTCAAAAAACCTGGCGTCACGACAGTTTGGGTGATGCAGGCCCACTTTCGACAACAGAAGAGGCAGCCCCAGGGCCGCCTCTTCTGTTATTCTCAAACTTGCCGGGATGTTATCTAATCTTCGCTTCGATGAGCTGGTCCATAGCGGCAAGCTGCTCCGGCGACGACATCGTCTTGAGTACCTCCGCATGCACTTCGGCGGCATGCACCATGGCTTTCTGTTTTACTTCTGACGCAGATTCGCCATGTACGACATGATCACAATCCATTCCCAAATCACGACAAGCAAGCTGAAGCATCTGAAACCTCCTGCTGACAGTGCGATCTTCCCTACAAAGGCAAGACCAGAAACAGCGACACCACGTGTGGGGACATGGCTGGCCTAGTGTAACATAATTCAATGCTGAATGCAACAGGAACGGATATCTTACCCCTCGCTGATTCAACTTCGTGGCTTGGTGGTTTTGTGACTTCGAGTGACGGATTTGTGGGGTGACACGGCGCGTGCTATACTGACTCATTACATAAGAAGGAATCTCTTCCATGCAGCGAACCTTGTTTGAAAACCGTTTTTTGATGGGCGTGCTGAGCCGCCCGGCCACCTTTATGATGCGCCGGGCCGGCTGGCGGATCGAAGGACAGCCGCCCGCGTTGCCCAAGTACGTGATTGTGGGCGCGCCCCACACCTCCAATTGGGATTTCCTGGTCATGCTGGGCGTTGTCTTGACGGTCGGGATCGAGATGTTCTGGCTCGGCAAGCACACCCTGTTCAAGCCGCCCCTGGGCGGCCTGTTTCGCTGGTTGGGCGGCATCCCGGTAGACCGCAGACAGGCTAATGGGCTGGTGGATCAGTTGGTGGATGTTTTTCATGCTCACGAAAAGCTGGTCCTGGTTGTCCCGCCGGAAGGCTCACGTAAGAAGTTGAAGACGTGGAAGAGCGGATTTTACCACATCGCCAGGGGCGCGCAGGTGCCGATGGCATTGGTTGCCATGGATTATGGGCGCAAAGTCGTTGGCTTTGGGCCAGTGGTGACGCCCACCGGCGACTTGGAGGCTGATATGGTTTCCATTCGCTCATTCTTTGCTTCTGCCGTCGGCAAGTTTCCCCACGAAGCCGCGCAGATTGCGCTCAAGTAGCGACCTTTCATATCAGTCGCCCATGCGCAGGGCGCTGCAATCCGGCGGATTGCGCCACAGAATATAATGTAGCGCAAGCCGCTGGCTTGCCTTTGTGGCGCGGGGCGCTGCAATCCGGCGAATTGCGCCACAGGGCTATTTTCGGGTCAGTCGCCTGCAGAAAACTAGCCAAGTCGGGTTCGTGCAGGCCTCTGTCAATCCCTGGTTTGAGATGCACGGAGATCAATGACCATGAGCACCGCATCGCCCTTCATCAAACCACAGTATGGCGGCCGCTGCTTTGCGGATCTGCCATCCACCCTGCACCGCCTGCTGACTGGCGATGGTCAGGCGGCCCTGGCGTCCGACCTACTCGATGGGCTGGCCGATCGCTACGATACCATCATCTTCTTGTTCGTGGATAGCTTCGGTTGGCGCTTTTTCGAAAAGACAGCTTCAGACTATCCGGCCTTGCAGCGCTTTGTGCAGCAAGGTCGCGTCGCCAAGATTACGTCGCAGTTCCCGTCCACGACAGCCGCGCACGTCACCACCATTCACAGCGGCCTCCCCGTCGCGGTCAGCGGGGTCTACGAATGGTTCTACTATGAACCACTGCTGGACACGATCATCGCGCCCCTGCTCTTTTCCTTTGCTGGCGATGAGGCGCCGAATACCCTGCAGAAAACAGGGATCACGGCCGCGCAGTTGTTTCCGACGCGCACCGTCTACCAGGCCCTGGCCGCGGCTGGAGTCAAGTCGCTGGTTTTTCAGCACGTCTCCATCACGCCGTCAACCTACTCAAACCATATGCTGGCCGGCGCTTCTGCGCAGCCGTTCAAGACGATCACGCAGGGGATGGTCAACCTGACGCAGGCGCTGGCCGACCGCCAGGGACCGACCTACATTTTCCTCTATTATGATGAAATTGATGCGATCTGTCATCGGCATGGCCCAACGGCAGCGCAGACCGAGGCGGAGATTGACACCTTTCTGTCCGTCCTCGAACGCCAGTTCTTTCGCCGCGTACGTGGACGCCAGGGGCGCACTCTGCTCATGCTGACCGCCGATCATGGTCAGGTGGACGTCAACCCCGACAAGACGATCTATCTCAACCAGCGCCGGGAGTTTGCCGGCCTTGATCGGTTTCTCAAGCACAACCGCCAAAACTGGCCTTTGGCGCCGGCTGGGTCGGCGCGCGACCTCTTCCTGGCGATCCACGATGAGCGGCTGGATGAGGCGCAGGCGTTTCTCGCCGCGCGCCTGGCGGGCCGCGCCGAAGTTCACAAAACCGCCGATCTGATCGCGGCCGGTTACTTCGGCCCGCTGTCCCCCTCGCCCGTCTTTCTGGCGCGCGTGGGCAACCTGGTCATCCTGCCGTTCGCGGGCGAAGCTGTTTTTTGGTACGAGAAGGACCGCTTCGAGCAGAAATTCTGGGGCCATCACGGCGGCCTGACGCCGGCGGAGATGGAGATTCCGCTGCTGATGTGTGAGTTGTAAGGAGCTTTTGCGTGGGATACTTGCTGCTAGAAGGCGGCGCTGAGTTTGGCGGGCGCATGGCTGAGCCGGACCGCCGCGCGCTGGCGTTGGCGGGCGGGCCAGAGGCGTCCATCGTCATCATCCCCACGGCCGCGGCGCCAGATCACAATCATGAACGAGCCGGGCAAAACGGGCGGCGCTGGTTTGCCAGCCTGGGCGCGCGCCAGGTGCACATCGCCCCGCTGCTTGACCGCGCCTCGGCCAACGAGCCGGGCGTGGCGGCGATGCTGGCCGCGGCGCGATTGATCTATCTGCTCGGCGGCTTTACGCATTACCTGGGGCAAACCTTGCAGGGCAGCCTGGCCTGGCAGGCCGCGCTGGAAGCCCATGCCGCCGGCGCGGTCATTGCCGGCAGCAGCGCGGGCGCGATGGTCATGTGCCAGTTCTACTACGATCCTCAGCGCGGCGTTGTCGAGCAGGGCCTCGCCCTGGCGCCCAACGCGTGCGTGCTGCCCCATCATGACACCTTTGGTCAGCGTTGGGCGCCGCGCCTGAGCAGCCTGCTTCCGCAGGCTGTGCTGATTGGCATAGATGAACGCACGGGGCTGATCAACGATGGGCCTGAGGGTACGTGGACCGTCTACGGTCAGGGCAGCGTGACGTTGTACCGCCATGGGCAAGCGCAGCGTGTGGCGTCGGGGAAAACTTTGAGTCTCGACGAAAAGCCACGGTAAAAAAGGAGTCAATCAAGACAGCCAATGGAAACAACGGTGGGGTATGAGCGGATTACGACGGAGGCGCGCGGGCATGTTTTCCTGATCGGACTCAACCGGCCAGACAAACTCAATGCCTTCGACGCGCAGATGCTGCGCGAGCTGGCGGCAGCGTACACGGCGTACGAGCAGAACCATGACCTCTGGTGTGGAGTGCTCTTTGCGCACGGCCGTGCGTTCACCGCCGGTCTGGACCTGGCCGCCATGATGCCCCTCCTGGCGCGGGGTGAAAGCATCGCGCCGGCGGGCAGCATTGACCCCTGGGGCGTCATGGGGCCGCCCGTCACCAAGCCGATGGTGTGCGCTGTGCACGGACGCTGTCTGACGGCCGGCATCGAGTTGATGCTGGCATGCGACATTCGCGTGGCGGCGCGCGATGCGGTTTTTGCGCAAATTGAAATCAAGCGCGGCATCTTGCCCTTTGGCGGCGCGACGATTCGCATGCCGCAGGTGGCCGGCTGGGGCAACGCCATGCGCTACCTGCTGACAGGCGACGAGTTCAACGCCGAAGAAGCCTATCGCCTGGGCCTGGTGCAAGAAGTGGTTGAGCCGGGCGAAGAACTGGCGCGCGCGGTGGCCCTCGCCGAGACGGTCGCGCAACAGGCGCCGCTGGGCGTGCAGGGTACGCTGGCGTCGGCGCGACAGGCGTTGGCTGAAGGTCCGACGGCCGCAGCCGCCAGTTTGTTGCCGACCTTGCAGGCGCTGATCAAGACCGAGGACGCCCAAGAAGGCGTGCTTTCGTTTCTACAGCGGCGTCAGGCACACTTCAACGGGCGCTAGATCCTATATCAAGGTTGACCGCCCATTTGCCGTTTGGCGACGTTTTGGGTTACAATATGAACCCCATGTGCCTCTTGTTCTCAATGCACCGTTTCGATTCAAACAAGGAGGATTTGATGAAGCAATTACGTGTTCTCACCGTCGTTGCGGTACTTGTCCTGTTGGCCGCGTTACTCGGCTCTGCCGCGCTGGCCAATCCGAGCACCGCATCCAAGACTGAAGGCCCTGCAGACACCTTCAGCCTCACCCTACTGCACACCGATGACACCCACGCGCGCGTGGACGGGCAAGACGGAATCGGCGGCTCGGCCCGTTTGGCCACCACGATCAACCAGTTCCGCGCCGCCAACAACAATGTGATGTTGGTAGATGCTGGCGACCAGTTCCAGGGTACGTTGTTCTATCGTTTGTTCAAAGCCGATATCATCACCCAAACCATGAATATGCTTGGTTACGATGCGATGACCATCGGCAATCACGAGTTCGACGATGGCCCCGGTGAGTTGGCCCGCCTGATTACCGGCGTCAACTTCCCCGTGGTCAGCGCCAACATTGACGCCAGCGCAGAGCCGCTCCTGGCTGGACTCATTGCACCCTCCGCCGTTGTCACGATCAACGGCGAGCAAATTGGCGTCGTGGGTGTGACCACGCAGGAAACACCGATTCTCTCCAGCCCCGGCCCCAACGTCCATTTTACAGACGAAGTGGCGGCCGTGCAGGCGGCTGTGGATCAGTTCACGGCCCAGGGCATCAACAAGGTTGTGGCGCTGACGCACATCGGCTACGTTGAAGACGTCGCGCTGGCGCAGGCCGTGCACGGTGTGGACATCATCGTCGGCGGTCACAGCCACACCTTCCTCTACACGCCGGACACCGCGCCTGTCAACGGCGACATTCCGGCTGGCCCGTATCCTACGGTAGCCACGGGCACCGACGGCAACCCCGTTCTGGTGGTGCATGCTTTCCAGTGGAGCCGCTACCTCGGTCATCTCGACGTGACTTTTGACAGCAACGGCGTGCCGAGCTCCTGGTCCGGCGATCCTATCTACATGGGCCCCGCCGTCGCCAAAGATCCGACCGTCCAGGCCCTGGTAGACTCCTACCGCGCGGAAGTGGACCGTCTGCGCAACACCTTCATTGGCGAGACGACCGTGCCGCTGCCGATTATCGTCGGCGGTCAGCAGATCTGCCGCGCCGGTGAGTGTCTCATGGGCAACCTGGTGGCTGACGCCATGCTCCGGCGCGTCAACATGATTGATCCGAACGTGCACTATGACTTTGCCATCACCAACGGCGGCGGTCTGCGTGCACCGATTGACGTCGGGCCGATCAGCATTGGCGAAGTCTTCGAAGTGCTGCCCTTCGGCAACACCATTGCCACCTTTGGCTTGCGCGGCGCGGATGTCATCACGGCCCTGGAAAACGGCGTCAGCCGTGTGGGCCTGGGCAGCAACGGTCGCTTCCCGCAGGTCAGCGGCCTGCGCTTCAAGTTCAATCTGAAGTTCCCGGTTGGCTCACGTGTGAGCGACGTTGAAGTCTTCAACGGCACGAGCTACGAGCCTCTTGAAATGGACCGCGTCTACAAGGTCGCGAGTAACAACTTCATGCGCCTGGGCGGCGACGGCTACAGCGTCTTCCTGACCAACGCCATCAATCCCTACGACTTCGGGCCGGGGTTGGAAGATGCCGTGATGGACTACGTCACCGTCATGTCGCCGATTACGCCCGTGATCGAAGGACGCATCACGCGCGTCACGGTCACCGATTCCATCCAGGTCGCCCCCACCACGGCGATGGTGGGCCAGACGGCCACCGTCAGCGTGAGCGCCAGCAACACGGGCGGCGTGAATGGCATCATGCACATCGTTCCCTTCGACGCGAACCAGGTTGAGTATGTGGAAGGCAGCGCCACGAACGGCGCCTTCCCGGTGCGCGTACCGATGAATGTGGCGATGAACCTGCTGCAGAACGGCGGCGTGGCGGCCCTCAAGGCGGCTGCGCCTGAGACCAGCGGCGCGGTCGCCGTGGCCTGGGTTGGCAATCAGGCACCTGATCAGACTGTGGCGTTTGACTTCCAGCTCAAGGTGCTGCCTGGCGCCGCGGGCGCCGGTGTCAACCTCACCGTGAAATCCTACGTGATGAACACCGAAATGGCCACGGCCACGGCCACGCTCAGCGTGCCGGCGCTCAACGCGTATGAGATGACCTTCCAGAACGGCGCCAATGGTTACAGCGGCGCCGATGACACCTTCCTCAATGCCTGGATGCCGATGATGGCCCACGGCATGGAGAGTAACTTCTACATCCGCCAGCCGGGCGTGAAGACCGGGCTGGTCAAGTTCGACCTGTCGAGCGTCACCGCGATGGCGCAGGTCAGCCAGGCCCAGATTGGCCTGTACGTCACCTACGGCAGCGGCAATCCCGTCACGATGGAAGCCTACCAGGTGACCAAGCCGTGGGCCGAAGACAGCGCCAGTTGGATGGATGCTGCCGCCGGAATGCCGTGGGAGATGCCGGGCGCCATGGGTCCCAGCGATCATGCGGCGCGGTTCAGCGATCGCGTCTCCTTTGGCGGCGGCGGCCGTTGGGTTTGGTTCGACGTGACCCACCTGGCCCAAATGTGGGTCATGGATCCCAGCAGCAATAACGGTATCGTCATCATGGGCAGCGGCGCGACCAACTCCGAACTGGAGTTCACCGCGTCCGAGTACGTCGTGCCGTTTGCACGACCGCAGCTCAAGCTGGTCTACCAGGCGCCCTGAAGCGCCGAATGAATTCGGGCCGAAAGGGCGTTCCGCCGCTAGGACTTCGGCGAGCGGCTCGACTGAGCGGTTCGACTGAGCGCTCACGCCGAAGGCTCGCCGAAGTCTCAGTCGAGCCGTCAGCCTGCGCCGACCGCTAGCGCCTCCACGCTTGCCCTGAGCAAAGTCGAAGGGCAGGTGAACGCCCGGCGGTACGCCCGTTAGGTGCGATTTCAATCGCTAGAATAACCACAAAGCACCGGGCTTTCGATTCTCATCAGGATCGAAAGTCCGGTGTTTTTGTCGCCTCTGAAGGTCCAAATGCGCTCAGGTTGTTGACCACAGAGATCGCAAAGAACGCAAAGAAGCCCTGCCACTTGTGCGCCTGATCTGTCGTGTCACTGTGTTCTGTGTGCTCTTTGTGGCCGAATGTGTGCTACGTTTGGCTCTGCTATGGTTGCCCTGGGGTGGTTGACAACACGCTGTGCCTGCGCTACGATACGGGCGCATTTCACGGTCGGAGAAACCATTGATGATGCCAAACTTCTCAGACGCCGTGGACGATGAGCGGCTGCGCAACGAACTGCTTGACGCCATTCACCGCAAGGGCGCATTCCAGCGCTTCAAGGATACGATCCGTCGTCGCGGCATCGAAGCGGATTGGCGCCGCTTCCACGATGAGGCCCTGGCCGTGATCGCCCGGAGCTGGCTGGAGCATAACGAGATTGCGTATACGGAGGCGTAGGTCGCCCGACTGGATGCAGGTCATGCAGGAAACCGGTCAGTCGCTTGCGAGGCGGCTCGTCGCTCTTTTTGGGCCGCTGCGCGTGCCGATTACGGCGCCGGCATAACCTGCCTTCACACCATCCCCTAAAACCAGGCATCCACAGCCGCACGGGTTTCCGGACTAAAAGCGGCGAACTCTTCGTCGGTGATGAGGTTGTGTTGACGCCACAAGATCAGGTGGGTCAGGGCATACGAACGACTCCACCGGTTGAAGCTGTCGGCCACCAGTTGATCCCGTTCCTGGATATGGCGGTACAACGCCAGGTAGGTGGAGTGGCAGCCTCCCTCTTCAGCTGCAGCGATCAGGCTCTGCGCCTCGTCCAGGATGCGCTGGCACAGCCGTTCCAGCGCCAACTGCTTGAGGCGGGAAAGGTGTTTCCAATCTCGTTCGGGAAAAATCATGGTAGCCTCCCCATAGACTTCTAGTTCGAGAACAGATCAAGAGACAAGGCGCTCTTCGATCTGCGCCATCTGTTCTGCCACCTGCTCCCCTCCGCAATCAGCTCCTGCCGACGCTCATCAAGCGCCAAGCGGTGCTCGCTGTCCAGCCGGCGAATCGCTAAACACCTGACATGCTTTCGCAAATCATGTCATTCAGCGCTGCTCTCATCGCGCGGCGCAATGCAACGCGCCCGTAGTTGGTCGAAGGCCACAGGCAGCGCAGGGACTGGCTCCGCGTACTCCAGTTCTTCCCAAATGGCGATCATGCTGTCGCAGAACCAGATGGTTTCGTCCGCATGACCATCTTCAGCGTGTGCTGACCAGACAGCGACCAGGTAGTCGAGCACCTGCGCCAGGGTGCGCTCATTGAAGGAAGCGGCATAGGCGCAGGCCTCGGCATAGTGGCGCAGCACCAGCTCGCTGTTCGGTTGGGCTGCCAGGCGTTCCAGGTCGCCGCGCAGTTGACAGATCCAGGCCTGGCAGTCGGCGTACCCTGCGCGCTCAGCAATCGCCCAGGCGGCATCGAGATGCGTTCTCGCCTGTTCCCAATCCTCTCGCAGCGCGGCCAGCTTGGCTAGGCCGAGCCAGATGAACGCCTCGATCCGGGCGTCCCCTTGCTCACGTGCCAACGCCAACGCCTCACGGTAAGCTCGTTCAGCGTCGGCGTCGCGCCGCAGCGTCAAGTAGAGGCCGGCCAGGTTGAACCAGGTGTGCTTTAGGCTGCGCCGGTCGCCGACCGCGTGTTTACGCGCCAGAGCATCCAGAAAAGCGCCTTCGGCCTCACGGTACTGACCCAACGACAGATAGGTATCGCCAAGGCCGGTCAGCACCTGGCCCTCCAGGTGCGCATCGCCCAGGTCGCGGACCAGCGCCAGCGCTTCCTCATGGTAACCTCGACCCTGCTGGTGGTTCCCCAACAGCCAGGCGACGTTGCCCAGGTTGGTCAATGCCTGCACCTGTCCGTAGAGATCGCCAGTCCCCTGGAAGGCTGCCAGACTGCGCTCGTAATGCTCGGCAGCGTTCGTCCACTCGCCGCGCGCCTCGGCGACCAAGCCCAGGCTGTTCACCGTTTCTGCCAGCCCGTGGCTGTCGCCCAGTGCTTCCTGGATGGCGGCGGCAGCCGCAAAGAACTCGGCAGCATCGGCCAGTTGCCCGCGCGTCCAGGCCACCGAACCGCGGTTGTGCAGCACCGCAGCCTCGGTTTCCCGGTCGCCTGTCGCGCGAGCGATACTCAGTGCTTCCGAAAAGCGTGCATCGGCCGCATCGAGCTGGCCCTGACCGTACAGGGCCAGGCCCAGGCCGTTCAGAATGCCGGCGCGCGTTGACGCGTCAGGCAACTGCTCGGCCAGCGCCAGCGCCTGTTGGTACAGTGCGGCGACCTCGTCCAACGGCTGGTCGAGCCGGCGCAGCACGTTGGCCAGGCCGTTGAGCGCCGCGACCTGCCCGGAAAGGGAGACGGCCGCGCGGTGCAGAGCCAGCGAGCGTTGATAAGCTGCGGCGGCGCCCGCCCAATCCCCTCGCTGGACCAGCAGCGTGCCTTCCAGATAGCGAACCACACCCTGCTCGTTCTCGCCCAGGGAGCGACCTTTGAGCATCCACAGCAGAACCGCCGCCCGGTCGAGCTGCCACCCATCGCGCGCCGCGATAAACGCCGCCTGCCAGCGCGCCAACGCGCCCGGCGCCTGCGCGTCCAACCCGGCCGCAATCAGCTCGATCTCGTAGTCGGCTTCATGGCTCTGGTTGCGAGGCTTCTGGCTCATGTTCCGTGAAATGCTGCTGCGCCTGCGCGCTGTCCCCGATGATCACCCCCTGGGCCGGCCCATGAATGTGAATCTCGTATTTGGCGGCAGCCTGGGTCTCAGACGGCTTGGTTGCCTGCCCTGCCTCCTCCGGCTCCTTGATCCCTGCCTTCTCTGCGTAGTACGCCATCAGTCGCCGAGTCAGCCGGTCGTACTCGCTGGAGCTGGTGAACTTGAGCCGCTCCAACAGCAGCTCTCGGATCTTGTCGTGGAACTTGAGGCCGTAGGGGTGGCGCTCGATGAAGGAATGCCGCTGAAGCTTATCGTAGATCTTGCGCGCATCTTTGACATCTACTTCCAGAATGACCGATACGGTCTCCGGATCGAACCAGCGGGCCACCACGCCCTTTTCCAGGAACGCCTGCACTTCCGCCACCCGCCCACGGCGCAGAATCCGTTCCAGAAGTTCCGAAGCGATCCGATCGCGGTCGGCGCTGCTCTCCAACGCGCCAACCTGCTCCCAGCCGCCGGCTTCCTTGGCCAGGTGGCGCACCAGTACCAGCAACAGCGGATAGCCGCCGGTGAAGCGGTAGACCTGGTCGAGCACGACGGGGGCGCTCAGACCGTAATGACGCAGGTACGCCTTTGCGTCCACCTCATCCAGCTCGCGCAGAGGCTGACTGCTGACCTTGTCGCCGTGTTCGCTCCAGTCGAAGTTGACCCGGTGCAGCTCGTTGCGGCCGAGGATCACGAGCCGCGCCGCGGGCGGCAGGCCGGGGGTCAGCGTCCGGCAGACCCAGTCGTCCAGCCCCTCCATCTCCTCGTAGGTGTCAATCAGCAGCGCAACCGGCCGGCGCAGCTCGGCCAGACCAGCGGCCAGCCCCTCCATAAAGCTGCTCGTCAACGCCCGCTCGGCGCCGCGCAGGTAGCGCTCCATGGCAAAGCGGTTGCTGACCGTGCGCTTGACCGCTTCAGTGACCGTGCTCCCCAGGCCGCCCAGGATGCCGCCCAGTCCGGCGGGGTCCTTGACGTTGCCCACCACATCGAAGAGCGCCGAGATCCCGCCGCCCTGCTGCAGCACCTGGTTGACGATCAGGTAGTCATGGAACTGGCGGTCGAACTCGCGGAATCCGTCTGCCAGCTTCTCGCCGGCCGGGCTGGCGATCAATCCCGTCATGAACAGGCCGAGGATACGGTCCGGCGTCAGGTCGGGTTGGATGCCATCCACGGCCGCCATCGGGATGCCGAGCGCCTGCGCATGGCCCAGCAGCTTGCCGCCCACCACGGTCTTGCCGATGCCGCCGGGGCCGTAGATCTCCAGCAGACGGTACGCTGTGCGGCCGGCCAATAAATCGTCGAACAGGGCAACCTCGGCCTGCCGGCCAACGACGAACTCAGGTGTTGGCATCGCTCTCCTCCTGATCTGATAGCGTTCTCCCATTCGTGTCTGAGGTGGCGAAAACGCCCTTCCTGGCGGCGGACCTGGGCCAAGTCAGGCAGAGCTAACCGAAAGCGTTTTACCTCACGCAACAGTGTGTCGCATAATCTGAAATCGTGCGCGGTGATTGCCCTGTCGAAAGCCCGCTTCCATTCCGCAGTGGCGCCAGGCATCTCGACGCGCAACAGCGTTGTCAGGTACTCAACCAAGTAGGAGGCACTGGTAACCATATCTCAAGTCCTACACCCTTAGCAGTTATCCAGCAGATACGCGTCGCGGGACTCGGCCATCGCCACCTCCGATTCGTCCGGGCCGGCGGATTCATCGGCGAGGACGTGGAGGCGCAGGTGTTTGAGTCCAGCTTTTCACCTCTGCTACTGCATCCTCCACCCACCTCGCCAGCTCCATCTGCTCCCAAAACTCGACCACATACCGGCACACAAACGCTGCATCCTCCGCTCGGCCGTGCTCGATCAACTCCTCCACGTTGCGCCGGATCGCGTCCATGCTGACGCGGTAGCGGCGCTCGTCGCCGTGCTGGCGAGCAATCGCAGCGGCTGTGGCGTAGTAATTGTACGCCTGGGGCAGCCGTTCGTCCACCGCGGCGTCGCCCAGGAGCCAGGCGATGACCACCAGCCAGCGGCCAGCGTCGTGTTCCTGCGCCAGGTCCCAGGCCGGTCGCAGGATCTCGGCGAGCTGCGCCTCCTTCTGCCCCTCGTCGCGCGCCACCACGCCGAACTTGTAGAGGGTCTCGATCTGGGCGGGGATGTCCCTGCGCTGCCGCTCCAGATCCAGCGTCTGCTCCAGCAGCGCCCGCGCCTCGTCGAAGCGGCCTTGCATGGAGCGCAGAATGCCCAGACCGCCCAAGGCACGATCTTGCAGCCGGAGGTCGTCCAACCGACGGCCGGTCTCGGCGGCTGAAAGATAGAGACCCTCAGCCTCATCTTGACGATCCAGCGCCCGCAGCGCACCGGCCAGGTTGACCTGCGCGATCCCGGCGTCCAGGTTCGCGCCCGCCTGGCGGTAGAGATCCAGGCTGCGTTGATGCGCGGCCAGCGCGTCCTCGGGCCGGTCCTCCAAGCCTTCCAACTGCCCCAGGTTGCCCCACATGAGCCCCTGGCCGCGCAGGTCGCCCAGCGATTCGTAGTGCGCCAGCGCCTCGCGATAACACGGCCGCGCCCGCTCGAGCAGTCCCTGTTCGTGATAGATGGCGCCCAGGTTGCCGAGCGCCTGCGCCTGGCCGCCTAAATCGCCAACCTGCTGCGCCAGCACCAAACTGTCGGTGTAGTACGTCATTGCCTGATCGAGTAGGCCCTGGTGCCGCGCCAAAATGCCCAAGTTGTTGAGCACGTCAATGACGGCCCGCTGTTCGCCATGGCGACGCAGCACCTGCAGAGCCTCCTCGTAGGCTGCCGACGCCCGCGCCAGCTCGCCGCGCCGGCGATAGACCTGCCCCAGGTTGATCTGCGCCCGCGCTACGCCTTGCGGCTGGCCCAGTTGGTCGTAGAGCGCCCTGGCCTGCTCCAACTCAGCCGCACCGGCCGTATCGTCGCCTGAGCTGATCAGCGCCAGGCCGAGATTGTTGCGTATCATCGCCTCTTCGCTAGTGCCGGTCCAGCCCAGCAAGAGGCGCGCCAGCGCCTGCCGATAGCGAGCGACGGCTGAGGGCAGCTCGCCGCGTGCCTGGTGCAGGGTGCCCAGGTCGTTGAGCACCCTGCTGGCATTGAAGTCGTCGCCGGTCTCGTCGAGGAGCGCCAGGCTGCGCAGGAAGTCAGCCTCGCTGCGGTCGTAGTCTTCTAGGAGCAGCTCCAGCAGCGACTGGCAGCGCAGCGCGACGGCCTGGCTGTGCGGCGAAAGCTGGACGCCGCTGCCCTTGATGCCGGTCAGTAGCAGCCGGCATTCAGCGACTGCGTTGTCCATCCAGGCATGCACGAAGCGGTCGGCCCAGCGGTGCGTGCCACCATCGTCGTCCTGGGCGATGGCCAGGCGGAAGTATTCGAGTTGATGGGCGGCGCCTGGCGCTGGACTGAATATCATGATGATCTCGTCAAGCCTCTTGCGCCGAGGCAACAGCGGGCCATTCCAAAGGACTTCATCTCTGGTCCACCGTACTTACCTGGGTTTAAGCGTCTTTTCCAGTTTCTCCAAGTCGGAGCGGGAGGAGATCAGGATGTCTTGCACTGTGGCAACCTCGCGCGCCGCGGCCGTAAAACCGCTGCGGCTGACGCACCAGGGCCGCGCCTGCAGCCTATCTGCCTTTCTCGCCAGATTCGCCAACTCCTTTTCACCCACAGCTTTGTTCTGCCACTTGACCTCCACCACCCAGCGCTGGCCGTCTTCGGTCTCAGCCAGTGCATCGGCTTCCACCTGACCGTCCGCTGAACGATAGGGGCCTACCTTGCTGAAGGTTGGCAACTGGATGCGGCCGCTTGCGCCGAACCAGGCGCCGTCCACTTCCTGGCCGGCGAAGACGCGTAACAGTTCGCGCAATTGGCTCTCGCGTGCCCGCCCCAGTTCAGCCGACAACCGCGCCTGTTTCGCTTCCAGGTCTGCCAGGAGAGGCGCCAGCGCAGCCCGGCTCGCCATCGGATCCACCTCGATGCTGCGCGTCATTGCCGCCACCCAATAGCGCAACACCGGATCGCAGTAGAAGTATTCTCCACTTTCTTCTATTACCAGATCCACTTCCTGCAGCGCCCGCAAGTAGCTACGCGTGCTTGGCGCCCCTTTGCGAACCCGTCGGGCCACCTCGCTCAGCGTCAACCCCTCCTCCCCCGCCAGCGCCTGAAGGATAGCCTTGAGAATCCCGTAGCCTCGCGCCCGGCTCAACGAGATGTCGTAAAGGTAACGGCAGTAGTTGTAGATCTGTCCATTGCGGCTCAGCACCTCCAGGATGAAAGCCTGTTCCGCGTCCTGGCCGGTCATGGTTTCGGCTGTAGCGACCAGGCCAGTCAGCCGCAATGCTGCGGCGTAGATGTAGAACGGATGACCGCCGGTGAGCTCATGGAGCCGCCGGCCTACGCCCGGCGGGGGAGTGGCTCCTAACACGCGCTCGACGAGCGCCAGGCTGGCGTCGAGCGGAAACCTGGCCACCTCCAGCGCCTCGAACTGCAGAAATAGCGGCGACTGGCCTCCCTGAACCAGATGCTGCATGGCGCTGACAGCCGAGGCCGCCACAATGTACCCCAAGCGTCCCTGGCGCTGCATGGCCGACCGAAACAAGGGCATGGGCCGACGCACTGCGGGATAGTTGCCAAGCACCGCCAGCTCGGTAAACTCGTCCAGCAGCAGAAGAATGCGACAGTCCAGCTCCTCGGCCAGCTTCTCAGGAAAGTCGAGGGCTGTGCTGATTTGCAGCGCAGGATCGTCGTGGGCGCGATCCAATGCGCCTAGAGTCTGCGCGACGCAGCGCAGGCCGCCGGCTGGGCCGCTGAGCAGTCCTGATGTCGTCAGAAAGCTCTCTCGCTCACCTTGCCCTGCGGTCAGCGCCCAAAAGGCTACCAGCCCGATATAGCGCCGGCTGAACAGTTCTGGCGACGTCACCAATTCTTCCATGTCAATGTAGGCCGGACGGACGGGGCTATGTGGCCCTTTTTCGATCAGACGCGCTACGTGCTCTAACAGCAGCAGTGTCTTGCCGATGCGCCGGAGGCCGAACAGCGCCAGGTGCCGCGGCCGGCCGTCGGCCAGGCTGGTAGTGGCTTGTTCGAGCAGCGCCAGCTCACGCTCGCGGTCGGTGAAGAGAGCTCGCAGGTGCGGTGGATAAAAGGAGGTGGTCATGCGCGTCACTCCGTCATTGTTTAGGGCAATTGACCTATAGGTCAATTGCCCTAAGTATATCACAAAACGACGTATCCTGCACAGTTGATTCTGGGCCGCAATTGGTTGGTATGAGTTCGACGCCGCCTGAAGCAAACCCGATCTCTGCACCAGCCATCAAGTCTGCAGTTGCTCTTCGATCTGCGCCATTTGCTCGGCCACCTGCTCCCTCTCCGCAACCAGCTCCTGCCGACGCTCATCAAGCGCCAAGCGGTGCTCGCTGTCCAGCGTTCGCCCCAGGTCCTTGTCCAGCGCGGCGATGCGCTTCGAGAGAGCCTCGTAGCGGCTCTGCAGTTCGACCAACTGCTGACGCAGATGGCGTTGGGCGGACGGGCCGCTGGGGACGGGCGGCGCGGCCGGCGAATCGCTAAACACGTTCGTGACCTGCGCCTGGTCGCCGATCACGACGCCTTGCGCGCGGCCGATGTGAATGTTGTACTTCCCCTGCTGCACCACATGGTCGCGGCCGCCCACGACGATGCTGCCCTCGCTGCCGGCCAGCGCGCCGGTCCCCTGGGCGATCGCGCCGGAGCCGGTGAGAGTCGCCTGGTACGACACGACGGCGTCCCGTGGGGGCGACGCGGCTGGTGCAGCGCCCGCGTCCGGCGCCAGCAGCCGGTCGGCATATTCACGGTAGCGCGCCGGGTTGATGGCCTGGATCAGCGCGGCCAACCGCGCCATCTGTCCGCTGCGCTCGGCGTACTCGATCAGAAGCTGCACACGTTGGCTGCGCGTCTGGCCGGCGGCAAACTGGTTGGCGACCGGCCGGAAGTAATCGAACGCCAGGGCTGTGAACTCATCTTCGGTGAGGGCCGCGCTGATCAGGTCACGCAGCGCAGCGGTGTTGTAGCGTGTGGTCACGGGTCGCTCCTTTGCTGACAGATCAATAAATAGCATTCACAGTTCAGGGGGAGCGTCAATCGAGCGGCGCCTGGTGATTACCCACAAGTCTCATGAGACCACACCCCCATGTCAATGCATCTTGGATGACGCCGTTCCGCCGCAGCTACGCCCCAGCGCGACCCGTCTGCTGTGCGCGGTAGCGCGCCACTTCCACTGGGTTGATCTCCTCGAGCCGCGCAAGCAGGCTTTGCACCTGGTCCTGCTGGCGAACATAGTCGAGCAGACGTTGAACCTTGGTCGTACGCGCCATGCGGGCGTTGAATTTTTCATAAACTGGGCGGAAGTGATTGGAGCAAAGTACGGTCAGTGCATCGTCGCTCAGCACTGCATTGAGCAGATCGCGCAAGGGGTCATTGTTTGGCCTAACTTCCTTCGAGTAAACATCGGGCATGAGTCAAATCCTCCTCTGGTATGCCAGGGTTATAGCGCAAGTTCTACAATTTGCCACAGTTCGTCCCCGTGCAGCGATACGGGGTTGCCCTTCATGCTGGCCGGTCACGACAAAGGGGCTGACCGTGATTCCCGCCGCGGTCAGCTGTTCGATCAACTCGGCGGCGCGCGCCGGATGCCTACCGCGTCACGAGCAGCGCGCGGCGTCCCATCGCCGCGGCGAGCGGGCCAAGCTGGCGCAGAGTTCCTGCGCCAAAGATGATGCGCGTGGCGGTGGTAAATTCAAAGCGCATGGGCCTACCAGCCGCCATCGTCGGGAAACACGTTATTGTACTTGACGCTGCTGCGCGGCGCGGCCATCATCGGCGCCACGGCGTCGCGCCAGGCGGCATAGTGCGCGGTTTCCTTGTGGCGCGCCGGCGCGTCGGCCGTGCGATAGACCTCAACCAGCAGAAAATGCGCGGCGTCGGTCGCGTCGGCGTCCGGCGCCTGCAGCCGGTCGGCATACTCACGGTAGCGCGCCGGGTTGATGGCCTGGATCAGCGCGGCCAACCGCGCCATCTGTCCGCTGCGCTCGGCGTGCTCGAGCAGAAGCTGCACACGCTGGCTGCGCGTCTGGCCGGCGGCAAACTGGTTGGCGACCGGCCGGAAGTAATCATAGACCAGGATATTGAACTCATCCTCGGTAAGGGCCGCGACGACCAGTTCCCGCATGGCGGCCGGGTGATATCGTGTGGTCACGGGTCGCTCCTTTGCTGACAGATCAGTGAATAGCATATCACAGTTCACGGAGAGCGTCAATCAAGCGGCGGCGCGCTCGGTTGATAGCAGGGTAATAGGCGCCTGCGCTGCCAGCCGGTGACGCTCTTTTGGCGTCTATTTCCTGATCCGGACCCCTGTGCTATAATACGCCCCGGAGGCATCCAATGGCAACGTACAGAATCACGCTGGAGATCGAGCATTTGCCCGAAGGGCCGTATTTGGGGACAAGCCCCGATCTACCGGGCCTGATTGTGCAGGCCGAGACAGCAGAAGAAGTCATACGCCTGGCGCCAGATATCGCCGCCGACTTGATCCAGGTCATGCAGGAAATGGGTCAACCGCTGCCGACGCAGCTCGTTGCCCTTTTTACGCCGCTGCGTGTTCCAATCGCCGTGCCGGCATGACATACCGGGAGTTGGTTCGCAAGCTGCAAACCCTCGGCTGCGAGTTCAAACGTCAGAGCAAGGGCAGTCACGAAATCTGGGCCAATCCGCACAAAAATCTTTCAGCCGTCATTCCTCACCATCCCGGGGATATCCCCAAGGGGACGCTCAACGCAGTCCTGAAACAGTTGGGTATTGATCGAGACGAGTTCGACGCCGCCTGAAGCAAACCCGGTCTTTGTACCAGCGCCTCAAGCCCGCAGATGCTCTTCGATCGGCGCTATTTGCCCTGCCACGTGATTTCTATCCGTGACAAGATCCTGCCGACGCTCGCCAAGCACGACCTTCGTTTCGCTGTCCAGCGTTCGCCCCAGGTCCTTGTCCACCGCGGCGCTGTCATTCGACCAACTGTAATCCCTGTGCGACAATTACCTTTCATATGGGCTATTCCGTACGATGAGCCGATTATGCCATACAGGAAATCATCATAGCAAATACTGAAAGGATGAGCCGATGGGATTCAAGCGACGCCGCCTGGCCTGGCTGCTGATGGCGCTGGCTGTGCTGACGCTGTGGATGCTGAACGCCAGTCAGCCCGGCGCCGCGGTCGAGGGCTGCCTGGCGGCCTGCGCCAACGCCGCGCGGCCGGACGATGGCAGCGTGCGCATCGTTTCGCTGAACGTGCTGCATGACTTTCCGCGCTTTGCCTACTTGCCGCAGCGCCTCGATCTGATCGCGGCCGAAATCCGACGCCTGGATGCCGACATCGTGCTGCTGCAGGAAGCGCCGTGGACGTGGCGCGTGGGGTCGGGCGCGGCCTACCTGGGCCGGGCCACCGGGCTGAACTATGGTTTTCTACGCGCCAACGGCAACCGCTGGGCCATTCTCTTCGAAGAAGGCGAGGCCATTCTCAGCCGATTTCCCCTGCGCGACGTGAGGTTCACGGAACTGCGGCCACGCGAAGCGCCTTTCCAGCACCGCGTGGCCGTGAGCGCGGTCGTGGACACGGCGTTGGGGCCGCTGCGCGTCGTCAGCGCGCACCTGGCCAATCAGAACCCAACGGTCAACCAGGCGCAGGCAGCCAGCCTGGCGCAGTTTGTCGCCGCCCAGCCAGGGCCGACCATCATTAGCGGCGACTTCAACGCCGCCGCGGACAGCGCCGCGATTCGCGCTCTGCAGCCTGCCTGGGTGGACAGCTTCGCCGCGGTGCGGCCCGACGACCCCGGCTTGACCTGCTGCGTGGATGACCTGACCGCGCCGCCGGACGAACCGTTGGAGGAGCGCATTGATTACCTCTTTCTATCGCCGGGGCCAGCCTCCGCCTGGCGCGTGCGCGCCAGCCAACGCCTCTTCACCGCGCCCCAACTCACCCCCGCGGGTCGCATCTGGGCGTCCGATCACATCGGACTATGGCTGGTGCTCGAATCGTTGCCGAAGTAATGGATTGATATTAAGAGGATATGATGAACCGACCATCGCTGACTACCTGGCGCCGACTTGCGACCATCCTGGTCGTGCTGCTGATCAGCGCCGCGGCGCTTGGGCTGCGGCTGCGCGCAACGCAACTGCTTCCGATTGACTATGACGAGGATGACTACCTCGGCGCGGCCCAGCGCTATGCCCAGTTCTTGGCCGCGGGCGATGTGCGGGGTCTGGTGGACTATGCCTACAACTACGAACATCCCCCGCTGACCAAACTGCTGTACGGCGCGGCGATTCTGCCGCTGCCGCCGGCGCCGCTCTTGCCTGAGCGGCCCTCGACCGACCCGCCCGCCAAGTCGCTGCCGCAGCCCCATTTTCGCATCGCCCGCACGGTGTCGGCCGTGCTGGGCGCGCTGGAGGTGCTGGCGCTGACGATACTGCAGCCGTTGGCCGGGCTGCTGCTTGCTGTCCATACCTGGACGATCAAGTACACCAGCCAGGTGATGCTGGAACCGCTGCCATCGCTGACCAGCCTGCTGACCGTGCTGTTCTATATCAACTCCCGTCGCAGCCGCAGCTCTGGTAGAATCCGGGCGGCGACAGGCTGGTCCATCCTCTCCGCTGTGGCGTTGGGCTTGACGGCCGCGTCGAAGTACACCTACTGCATCGTGGCGCTGGCGATCGCGGCCGATGCCGTTTGGCTGGCGCTCGCTGCCAGATCGCTGCGTGACGATGCCGCTGCCAGGACGCTGCGTGACGATGCAGGTGCATTGGATCACCCACTGCGCGCCGCCATCTTCGAGCTGCTCCTGTGGGGCTTGATTGCGCTCGCCATCTTCTTTGCGGCCAACCCACGCCTGTGGTCGGACCCATTCGGCCGCCTGGCGCAATCGCTGCGCTACCACGGCGAGTACGCGCAAAGCGCCCACGTGCAGCAGTACAACTTCCCCTTCTGGCAGCCGTTGGTCTACCTGCTCGGACCGGTGCCCTGGCACCCAGGCGTCTTCGTCGTCATGCTCGACACCTTCATCACGGTCCTGGCCGGCCTGGGGCTGGGCCGGCTGTGGCGGGAATACCGGGTCTGCGCGTTGTGGCTGGCGATCGGGCTGGGGTTTCTGCTGGTCTGGCCCACGAAGTGGCCGCAGTACATCCTGACGATCACTGCGCCGCTCTCGTTGGCGGCTGGACTGGGTTTTCGGGCCGCACTCTGGGAGCCGCTGCTCCGTTCAGTGCAGCGCCGCCGGGCGGATGGCAGGACGGCTGCCGCGGCGCGGCACGCGGCGGCAGCCCAGCGCGTGGCCCGCCGCGATGCCAGGCGCGCCATACCCTGGCTCACGCCGGGGATCATCGCGCTGAGCCTGCTTGCGCTATTTCCTCTCATCTACCAGGCGGCCGTGGCGCTGACCGACTTCAACGCCATCTCGATCCGGGACGGGATTCAGGGCGGCGTGTGGCGTGCGGTGTGGCAGGGACTGACAGGGCAGGCGCAGCCGGTGGCGGTGGGCATCTTCGAGAGCGTGACGCGGACCAAGGAGGTGCATTGGGCCGGACCCAGCGTGCTTATTCAACTTCTGGGAGGCGCTGAGCCAGACCTGCTGGCCTTCAACCTCCTGTGGGCGGCCCTCTCCGTGTCGCTGCAGGCCGTGTTGGGGGTGGCCGCGGCGTTGATGCTTCATCGGCGCGGCGTGCGTGGGCGCAATGTCTGGCGGACGATCTTCATCCTGCCCTGGGCCATCCCGGAATTTGTCGGCGCGCTGATCTGGCTGCGCATTCTTGAGCCGGGCTTCGGCTGGCTGGCGTTGGCGCAGGGCATTCCCGCGGATGCACTGCGTGCGCAAGCGGTCGCCGGCCCGAACGCGACCCTGGTGCAGCTGCTCGTGGCTGCCACCTGGTACGGCTTCCCCCTGATCATGCTGGCCGCTACGGCTTCCTTGAAACTGACGCCAGACGAGGTCTACGATGCGGCCGCGATGGACGGCGCCGTCGGCTGGCAGCGCTTCCGTTGGATTACGTGGCCGCTGATGCTGCCGCTCCTGGCGCCTGCGCTCTTCGTGCGCGGCATTTTCGCCTTCAACCAGTTCTACCTGTTCTACACGATGCGCGTGGAGCCGCCCACCATCACGCTGGCGACGGCGTCGTACTACTTGTTCACGCCCACCGGCTACTTCGGCGGCCAGTTTGCCGTCTCGGCGGCGATCAACATTTTCACGGTGCTGGTGCTGCTGGGGCTGATCCTGTGGCTGGCCCGACTGACGCGCGGCGAAGCGACGGAGGAGGTGACTTATGCATAGGTTGACCAGGTGGCAGCAGACGCGATATCAGGCCGGACTGACCCTGATTGCCCTGTTCGTGCTGATCCCGCTGTGGGGCATCGTCTACCTGGCGTTCGACGGCGGAGTCAAAGGCTGGCCCACGACGTTCCGGGTTTGGCCGGAGCAATTCACCCTGGCCGTGTTTGCACGGATGTGGGAGAAGCCGGCGCAGGGCATGCCCTTCCTGGCGCTGCTGCGCAACAGCCTGATCGTGTCGGCCGGCGCGGCGCTGGCATCGGTTGCCCTGGGCGCCAGCATGGCATATGCGTTCGCCCGCTATCGCTTCCCTGGCCGGCGCTGGGGGCTGTTCGGGCTGCTGCTCGGTGTGCTGCTGCCTCCGGTGGCCCTGATGGTGCCGCTCTACCTGCTGCTCTCCGCCATGGGCATCCGCACGACCCTCTTCGGGCTGACCGTGGTCTACACCTCGTTCGCCATGCCGTTTTGTATCTGGAACATGCGCGCCGCGTTTCAGGCGGTCGCGCTCGAGCTGGAGGAATCGGCTTTCCTGGACGGCGCCTCGCCGTGGACTGCGTTCTGGCGCATCACCCTGCCGTTGGCCTTGCCGGCCATCGCGGTTGCCGGGCTGATCGCCTTCCTGATTGGCTATTCGGAGTTCGCCATGGGCTGGCTCTTCGTGGACAAAGCGCAAAATGTGACGTTGGCAATGGCGATCTCCGGCATGATCCAGTCGTCTTACCTCGATTCGTGGGCCAACCTGGCGGCGTTGGCGCTCATGATGAGCCTGCCGGTCGTCGTCATTTTCCTCGGCGCGCAGCGCTATCTGATTGACCGGCTGCTGCTTGGCCCCGTGGAGAGTTGAATGGCTCTGGAATTCTGCGCGAGAGACTTGTTGATCTCCTGCAACCCTGGTACAATGACAACTCCAAAAGCCGGATGGTTCAAGGCCCCTCTCGCTTGCTGGCCTGTTTCACTCCAGACTGCTGATGTCAAACTCACTGATCGGATTTTGTGAACCATGCCGATCGTTGATTCCAGGTAACTATTCAGGCGGCGCGCCGTGGCAAGCGAGCGATTGAAATCGCGCCTGATGGGCGTTCCGCCAGGCGTCCACCTGAGTGGACGCGGCGCCGGTCGGCTCCGGCCGACCTGGCGGCGGCACGCCCTTGCGGCCCGAATTCATTCGGCGGCTGCAGTCGGCGCAGGATGCCTGAATAGTTACGACAGACCGAAGTTATCTTTCGCCGAAGGGCACATTATGTCCAACTATCGAATTCGCCACAGCGCACTCATCCTGTTGATTCTCATGTTGCTTCCACTGCTGGCCGCGTGCAATGAGGAGCCGCCTGACACGCCGACTGCTGCCGTCACGCCGTCGCCCACCGCGCGGGCGCGGCCGGGCACGAAGACACCCCTGCCGCCGGTCAAACCCAGCTATTCCAGTCCTGACCTGGCCTTTAGTCTGGATTATCCAAGCGATTGGCGCGTGTCCGACAAAAACGCCAGCAGCGATGGTGTGCTCTTCTACGTGGGCGACCGCGAGACCTCGCTGTGGGTGCAGCGCCAGGAATTCGGCGGCGCCGCCGACGCGGCCAATCGCGCCGGCATCGCTTATCTCAAAGGCGTGAACTCACGACCAGGCATCAGCCAGGTTGTGTATCAGAATGAGCCCACCGTCTATCGCGCCGGCGGCCTCGATGGCCTGCGGCTGGACTACAGCTACGTCGCCCGCAATAAGACGCCGCAGCAGGGCGTCTTTATTGCCGTGACGACCGCTGAAGGCCACACCTACCTTCTGAACTTCGAGGCGCCGCAGGCTGTCTACCCCAGCGACGTCAGTATTTTCACGGCGATGCTGCAGACCCTGCGCATCAGCGGCGTTGCCGTGGATCCCGCGAACCCTGTCAGCAAACCGCCAACGGATCGCAGCGCGGAGGCCGAATGGCTCATCATGCTCTACGTGGACGCCGATGACAACATCCTCGAACGCGACATGATGGTTGATCTCAACGAGGTCGAACGCGTTGGTTCCAGCGACCAGGTGCACATTGTGGCCCAGGTGGATCGCTACAAGGGGGCGTTCAGCGGCATGGGCAACTGGACGTCCACCAAGCGCTTCTACATCACCAAAGACGACGACCTGGGCAAGCTCAGTTCGCCAGAACTGGCCGACCTGGGGGAACTGAATATGGCGGACGGCCAGACGCTCAGCGACTTCATCACCTGGGCCGTGGTCAACTACCCGGCGCGCAAACACGCGTTGATCCTGTCCGACCATGGCTCGGGTTGGCCGGGCGGTTTCAGCGATCCGGCGCCGGGCGGCCAGGGGCGGGACAAGTTGGCGCTGGCAGAAGAGATGGATGACAATCTGTGGCTGATGGAGCTGGACACGGCGCTTGGCGCTGCGCGCCAGAAAACCGGCCTGGACAAATTCGAATTGATCGGATTCGACGCCTGCCTGATGGGCATGTTGGAGGTCTACACCACGCTGACTCCCCATGCCCGCTATGCCGTGGCTTCGGAGGAAGTGGAACCGGCGTTGGGGTGGGCGTACGCCGGCTTTCTCAGCCAGTTGAGCGCCAACCCGGCGATGAATGGCGCAGACTTGGGGCGCGCCATCGTCAACAGCTACATCGCGCAGGATCAACGAATCCTTGATGCCACCGCGCGACGCCAGCTGCTCAAAGAAAATGACATGGACGAGAGCCTGGATTCGCCCAGCGTGGTCAAAGAGTTCAGCGTGGATGTCACCCTGGCCGCGGTTGACCTGAACGCCGTCCCTACGCTGAACCAAGCCGTGAATCGCCTCAGCACGCAGCTGGCGGGCCTGGAGCGCAGCAAGATCACCGGCGCCCGCGCCAACGCGCAGAGCTTTGAGAACGCTTTTGACGATAGCGCCTCGTCTCCGTACATTGACCTGGGACACTTCGTGAAATTGCTGCGCTCGCAGAGCGGCAGCGCAGCGGTCAAGCAGGCGGCGGACGCCGTGCTGGCCGCGATGGGGCAAGTCGTTGTCGCCCAACGCCACGGGCCAGAGCGCCCCGGCGCGACTGGCATCTCGATCTATTTCCCCAGCCGCACGCTCTTCCGCACCCAAGACAATTGGCAGTACACGCGCATTGCCAGCCGTTTTGCGCAGGTTTCTGGTTGGGACGATTTCCTGGCTGCGCATTATGGCAGCCGGCGCAGCGATGCCGCGCCCAAGCGCACCGTCACCCGGTTCGCGACGCTGAGCAAGCCGATCCAGATCGAACCTCTGCGTTTGTCCGCCACCACGGCCGCCGCCGGCCGGCCCGTCAATCTACAAACGACGATCAGCGGCCGGAACCTGGGCTTTGTCTACCACTTCATCGGTCGCACGCTGCCGGAGGAGCAAGCCATTCTGATCGAAGACATGGACTATGTCATGGCTGATGATACGCAGGAGATTGACGGCGTTGCCTATCCAGCCTGGCCGGCAGAGGATGTGGCGGTGGACCTGGACTGGGAACCGACGCTGTTCAGTATCAGCGATGGCGTCACCACAACGCCGGCGCTCTTGATGCCAGCAGCCTATGGCGATACCCCGACCTACACCGTGGAAGGCATCTACCGCTTTGCCGATGGCAGCTCAGAGCGTTTCGCGCGCATTTCTTTTCGCGACGGACGCCTGACGCAGGTGCTCGGCTATCCGCGGCTGAGCAACCTGGGCGCGCCGCGCGCTATCACCCCCGCGCCTGGCGATACGTTCACCGTGCTGCAGCAAATGCGCAAGGTGGGCAGCGCGGCCATGGATCCGCTCGATGCCGTCAGCGAGCAGGGCGCTGCCTTCACGCGTGAAGGGGGCACCCTCACCTTTGGCGACACAGCCTGGACAGTCGTCGAAAGGCCCGCGGCGGCGGGCAGTTATGTCATTGGCGTGATTGCCGACGACCTGGATGGTCAACGCAGCGCACAGTTTGATACCGTCTTTGTGGAAAATGCGCAGGCCGTGGCCGTGAATGGTTTCAAACCCTACACCAACTCCGCCCTTGCCATCGCCCTGCTCTACCCCGCCGCCTGGAGTGTGGAAGAGGACGCGGCCAACGACATGGTGTCGTTTACCGACGACAAGAACGGCGCGTTGGTGCTCGTCGTGCGCGACAGCTACCCCGACGCCGACAGCGCAGACGCCGCCAACGCCCAGGGGCTGACCGACGCGCTGGCTTTGTTCACGGCCGACAGCGAACTGAAGAACGTGGTTGTCGCGCCGCAAGCAGAATCGGTGCTGCTGGGCGCGTACCCGGCCATGCAGCGCGGCGTCACGTTCACCCTGGATGGCGAGCCGCTGCAGGCGCTGGCGGTGGTCTCGTCGCCGACGCGCAATGCCACCTTCACCGTTCTTTTGCTGAGCGCGGCGACCGATTTCCCGACCATGCAGACCACCTTCCAGCCCCTGCTTGCCAGCTTCGACATCATGCTGACAGGCCTCAACAAGGAGCCGCTGGGATCGCCTGCGCCCAACATCCAGCGCGTCCTGTGGCAAGACACTTTCAACGCGGATGACAGCGGCCTCACCGAGGACAGCGGCGATTGGGGCGCGGCCGGCTATTCGGCGGCGGGTCAATATGCCGTCAGCTTGAACCCCTACGGCGGCCCGCTGTATGACTACTATGCCGACGAAAGCCTACCCGCCCGCTTCGTGCTCCAAGCCGCGACCAGCTTCAGCGGCGCGGAGAACAACGGCTATGGCCTGATCTTCCAGGTCACTGACAGCGAGCAGTTCTACAGCTTCCAGATCTCGGGCGATGGCTTCTTTGGCGTGGATCGTATTGATGACGCGGAAACCGTGACCACCTTGATAGACTGGACGCCGTCGGATTTGATCATGACAGCCGAAAAGGCCATCAACACGCTGACCGTGGCCGGCGATGGCGGCGCGTATCGCCTGTACATCAATGGCCGACAAGTGGCCAGCTTCAACGACGACCGTTATCAAGGCGGCTCCTTTGGGCTGATTGCCGATAATTACGATGAGGAGGCTCCGGCCGGCTTCACCTTCGATGAACTCACCCTGGGCGCGCCTTGACCCCAAAACGCATCAACAGGACCGACTAGACCGGTCGAAACTGTCATGCCCACGATCTTGAACCTTGCGCCGGCCGCGGCTGGCAAGACGACGTATGCGCTGAACCTTGCCCGCCAGGCTGCGCAGGGCCTGGCGGGTGTCCCGCGCGTGGTGGTTGCCACGCGCCTGCAAGCGGCCGCCGCGCACCAGCGGCTGGCCGCGGCGGGCGGCGCGCTGGGTGTGCGGATTTTGACCTTCGACGACCTCTACACCGAGTGTCTCGCTGCGGCCGGCGAGGTCTACACCGAGCTGAGCGAACCAGTGCAGTATCGCCTGCTGCGCGCCATTGTGGATTCGTTATCGCTGCGTCACTACGCGTCGTTGACCGGCCGCCCTGGTTTCATCCAGGCTTTGCAGCGCCTGATCGGTGAATTGAAGGCCGCGCAGATCTACCCCGAGCATTTTGCCGCCAGCGTGCAGCAGATGGGCGATGAGGCGAGGCTGCAGGAACTGGCAGCCATCTACCTGGCCTATCAGCAGCGCCTGCAAGACAACGGCTGGGCGGACCGCGCCGGCTTGGGGTGGTTGAGCGTGGAAGCATTGGCGCAGCGCGCGCCCCACGTCGGCCGCGACTGGCCGCTGCTGGCGGTGGACGGTTTCGACGATTTCACCCCCATCCAGGCTGCCTTGCTCGAGCTGCTGGCCGCACGCGTAGGCGAGATGCTGATCACGCTCACCGGCAGCGTGGACGGCAACCGTCGCCCGCTGGTTCATCGCCGCTTTGCGCGCACGCGGCAGATCCTCAGCGCCGCGTTGGGCGTGCAGGCCACGGCCATGCCCACGGCAGTCCACCGAGCGGCCCCACGCCTGGCCTACCTGGAAGCGAACCTCTGGCGGGGCCAGGTCAGCGCGCCGCCGGCCGCGCCCCCGGTGGATCATGCTGGCGTTGGCCCGTTCTTGGCCGCCGCCGACCTCACGCTGATCGAGGCGCCCGACCGCACGGCCGAAGTGCGCGCGGCGCTGCGCTGGCTGAAGGCGCGCCTGCTGCTGGATGGTCGCCAGCCAGGCGAACTGGCGCTGCTCATGCGCAACGTAACGCCCTACCGCGCAGCGATCGAGCAGGTTGCCGCTGAATTTGGCCTGCCGCTCCGCCTCGTGGATGGCCTGCCCCTCGTGTTGAACCCGTTGATTGCGGCCCTGCTCGACCTGCTGCGCCTTGCCCTGCCCGGCCCGGATCAACGGCCAGCCCTGCCGCGGCGCCTGGTGATCGAGGCCTGGCGCAGCCCGTATTTCGATTGGCGCGTGCTGGCGCCGGAGGGCATCGGCCCCACGGACGCTGACCGCCTGGATGCGGCTGCGCGCCAGGGACGCGTCATCTCTGGCCTGGCCCAGTGGGAAGAGGCGTTGGCGCTTTTATGCACGCGCGCCGCTGGCGCGGCTGAGGCCGACTCTACGTTCTCCACCCGGCAATCTGCCAGCTTCGATGTGGACGAGACGCCCCAGCCGGCGGCCGCACCCGCGGCTGAGGCCGCGCGCAGGCTGCATGCTCTTTTTCGGCGCTTCGTTGATTTCCTGACGCCGCCCGCCGGGGAACAGCCGCGGCGCGTCTTTGTCGGCTGGTTGGAAAGTTTGATTGGCGACGATCCCCAGCCGGCGCCCGATGGCGACGCCAGCCAGCCAGGGCAGCCCGATTCCTTGCAGATGGCGGCCCAGGCGCGTCGTGCGCCGCCGTCCATCGCCGGGCAAGACGTGGCGGCCCTGGTGTGCCTCAAGGATGTCTTGCGTGGGTTGGTATGGGCCGAGGAAGCGGTCGCCAGTCCACCCGTGGACTTCGAGGACTTTGTGGCCGACCTGAGCGGCGCCATCGAAGCCGCGGCCTATCATCCACCCCAAGCGGCCCCCGGCCATGACATCATCGTCGCCAATGTCATCCAGGCGCGCGGCCTCTCCTTCCATGCCGTCGCGGTGCTGGGACTGGCCGAAGGCGAGTTTCCGGCCAGCCTGCATGAAGACGCCTTTCTGCGCGAAACCGATCGTGCGCGCCTCCGCCAGGACTTCGGCGAGCTCAGTCGAGCCGTCGGCTTGTCGCTGCCTTCAACCCTGGACAGCGCAGAAGTCGAGTTCTTCTACGAGACCATCACGCGGCCGACCGCGCAGCTGCTCCTCACGCGCCCGCGCCTGGCCGACAATGGCGCGCTTTGGCAGGCATCGCCTTTCTGGGAGGAGCTGAGGCGGCTTGTACCGGTGACGCCCGTCGGCTTGACCAGCGAAAGCCTGCCTTCGCCGACGGAAGCTGCATCTTGGCCGGAGTTGATTGAAACCCTGGCCGCACAACCCGGCCTGACCACGGCGCGCGCGTGGGCGCAGCAGGCTGACCCCGCACGCTGGCTGGCGCTGACCACAGCCGCTGAGGTCTTCCAGGCGCGCAGCGGCGACGGCCAGCATCTGTATGATGGCGACCTGTCCGCCGCGGCAGCTGCGTGCGCGCAACGCTTCGGCCCGACTTTCACTTGGAGCGCGAGCCGCCTGGAAACCTACCGCAGCTGCCCACTCTTCTTTTTCTTCGCCAGCGTCCTGCGTCTGGAGCCGCGCCGCCAACCGGTCGCTGGCCCAGACACCTCACAGCTGGGCAACATCTACCATCGCATCTTCGAACTGGTGTATCAGGCCGCCAGCGACCCTGGCGATCACGTATCGGCGCTGGCGGCCTTGCCAGGGGTAGCCCGCCCGGTGCTTGACGCCGCCCCTGGCCGTGAGGGTTTCCGGGTGACGGCGTGGTGGGCGCAGACGCGGGCCGAAATCGAGGAGGATGTGCGTCGTTCTCTGCTGGGCCTGGCCGAGCTGCGCGGGGACTGGCAGCCCATCGCTTTCGAGCAGCGCTTCTTCGACGCGCAAACCCTGGAAGTCACAGTCGCCGGCGACAGCTTCCGGTTGCACGGCGTCATTGACCGGATTGACCGCGCACCCGACGGCCGCCTGCGCGTGATTGATTACAAAACGGGCGGGCCGAGCAGCTTCAAACGCCAGGCCGTGGAGGCGGGCAAAAAACTGCAGCTGCCGCTCTACGCCTTGGCGGCGCGCGACGCATTGCATTTGGGGCAGCCGGCGGACGGCTTCTACTGGCATGTGCGCCAGGCGCAGCCGAGCGATTTCACGCTGCAAGGCAGCACAGGCGGCCCCGCCGCCGCGATGCAGCGTGCGGCCGCTTTCGCCTGGGAGGCCGTGCAGGGAATTCGCGCCGGCCGCTTCGCGCCCACCCCGCCAGCAGACGGTTGCCCCGACTATTGCCCGGCCGCAGCTTTCTGCTGGCGCTATCGGCCGCGTTACGTGGGCCAAAAGCCATGACAACGACCCTGTTGCCCCATCCCATTGTCGCGCAGATGCACCCAAGCGCGGAGCAAGAACCGCCCATCTTCGCCTCTGGCGCAGACGTGGTTGTAACCGCCGGCGCGGGCGCGGGGAAGACCCGCACGCTCGTCGGGCGCTACCTGGCCTTGCTGGCGGCCGGCGTCAACCTGCGCGCGGTGATCGCCATCACCTTCACGGTCAAAGCCGCGCGCGAGATGCGCAATCGGGTGCGCAATGAGATGCGCCGCTACCTGGAACAGCCTGATTTGCCCGAGGTGGAGCGTGAGCGTTGGCAGGCGCTCTACAGTGAACTGGACGCCGCGCGCATCAGCACGATCCACAGCCTGTGCGCCGACATCCTGGCCGCGCATCCCGCCGAAGCCCAGGTTGACCCGCGTATTACTGTGCTGGACGAAGGGCGCGCCGCGCTCTTGCGCGCCCAGGTTCTCGATGAAACCCTGGCCTGGGCCGCCGACGAGCCGTCCGCCAGCGCCTTGTTCGTCACCCTGGGCGAGCGATCATTGCGCGCGGCGCTCAGCGATCTGCTCGGCCGCCGTCTTGACACAGAAACCGTGTTTGCGCGCCTGCCTGCGGACATCCTGGCGCATTGGCGCGACACAGGCCCTGAGCTGACCACGGCGGACGCGGCGCTGGCGCCCGTGGCGATGGCGCTGCAGCGGCTGTTCGCCTGGGCCTCCGCCCGCTATGCCGCGCGCAAGCAGGCGCAAAACGTGCTTGACTTCGATGATCTGGAAGCGGGCGCGCTGGCGCTGCTCACCGCGCATCCATCCGTGCGCGCCCGTTGGCAGGCCGACATCCAGGCGCTGTTGGTGGACGAGTTCCAGGACACCAACGCGCGGCAGCGCGCGCTGCTCCGCCTGCTCAACGAACCAGGCGGCAAGCTCTTCATCGTGGGCGACGCCAAGCAGTCTATTTACCGCTTTCGCGGCGCAGACGTGACGGTCTTTCGCGCCGAGCGCCAGCAGATTGCCCAGGACGGCCTGGCTTTCAGCCTGCGCACTTCGTATCGGGCGCACGCCGACCTGGTGACCGGCCTGAATGACCTGCTGCGCCCTGTGCTCGGCGTGCAGGCGGCTGCGTCGCGGCCCTGGGTTGAGCCGTTCGAGGCCATCGCGCCGGCGCGCGCGCAGCCTGGCCCTGGCTTTCAGCCGCCCTACATCGAGCTGCATCTCACCGTCGGTACGAAACAGGATGCGCTTGGCCGCGCGGCCGACGCCCTGGCAGCCTATCTGCGCGAGTTGGTGGCGGCATGCAGCATCCACAACGAACGTGAGGCGCAGGTCACGCCGCTGACCTACGGCGATATCGCCATCCTCTGTCGCGCTTCCAATTCGTTTGCGGCCTATGAAGAAGCCCTGGCGCGCGCCGGCATTCCCTACGTCACCGTCGCCGGGGGCGGCTTCTATGATCGGCCCGAAATTCGCGATCTACTCAACGCGCTGGCCGCGCTGGCTGATCCAACGGATGACCTGGCCCTGGTTGGCCTCCTGCGCTCGCCCATCGCAGGCCTCACAGACGCCGCGCTGTATCGTCTGAGCGAGGCGCCCGCGGAGAATTGGTGGCTGCGTCTGCAGCAGCATGGCGCCATCCTGTCGGGCGCCGATGGCGCGCGCGTGCCCCGCATCGTGCGCCTGATTCGCGATCTGCACGACCAGGTTGGCCGCGTGACTGTTGCGGATTTGCTCAAAGCCCTGCTCGATGCTACGGACTACCGCGCCGCGCTGCGCCTGGCCGGCGATGCACGGGGCGCGCGCAACGTCTCCAAGCTGTTGGCTGATGCGCAGGCGAGCGGCCTGGTGAGCATTAGCGATTTTCTGGACACCGTTAACCTGTTGAAGGACAGCGGGGTGCGCGAGGGCGAGGCGCGCACCGTCAGCGAAGGCGCGGTTCAAATCATGAGTGTACACGCGGCCAAGGGCTTGGAGTTCCCGGTGGTGGTCATCGGCGATATCAACTACGCCTCACGCAGCCATGATCGCCTGCTTCTGCATCCCACGTTGGGCCTCGCGCTGCCGATCGCGGATGCGCAGGGGGTCGAACCGGCCATCCATGCGGCGGCCGCGGCCTGGGAAGCTGATCAGGACGAGGCTGAGTCGGCGCGGCTGCTGTACGTGGCGGCCACGCGGGCGCAGGAAAAGCTGATCATCAGCGGCTGCGTGCGCTTGAAGAAGGATCAGACCCTGGGATGGGTCAACGGCTGGCTGAAGCTCATCGCCGGGCCAGCCGCGACCAACCTGGCGAATCAGCGCCTTATGCACCAAGAGACAGGCGACCGGCGCCACGAGCTGCCGTTGCGCGTGGGGGCGGCGACGCCTGTGGCGTGCGTGGTGTACGAACCATTGTACGCGCCGCGCCAACCCCTTGCTGCGCCTGCGGCCGAGACTCTGCCGACTGCGACTGACCTGGCCGCGCCCCTTTTGTTGGCGCCGCTGCCGCGGGTCGCCGGCTGGGAACCAGACACGGCGCGTCGCGTGTGGCGCGTCGCGCCGCCGGCCGCGCGTCCGTATGCGCCCGCGTGGGTCATCGGCTCGCTCGTGCACGAAGCCCTGGCCGCGTGGCGTTTCCCTGACGCTGATTTCCCGCGCTGGGCGGCCGCCCGCAGCCGCAGCTACGGCCTGACTGCCGGTCGCCAGGTAGAACACGCCATCAGCGAGAGCGTACGCCTGCTGCACCGATTTGCGGCGCATCCGCTGTATCAAGAAATGGATCGCGCGACGCAGCGCCTGCACGAGGCGCCCTACAGCATGATCGTGGATGGGCGCGCGGACGAGGGCGTCATAGATGCCTTGTTTCGGCAGGGCGAGCAGTGGACGATCGTGGAGTTCAAGACGGATGCTGTGTCAAATGCGACGGCTGTGGCTGCGCACCTGCAGCACAGCGGTTACCTGGAACAGGCTGGCCGCTATGCGGCGGCCGTGGAGCGACTGCTGGGTCAAACGCCGCGCGTGCTCTTCTGCTGGCTCAACGTGGCCGGGCGCATCGTGATCACAGAAATTCCATCGT